>CANQMQ010000041.1 GCA_947625025.1 uncultured Clostridia bacterium | reverse complement strand
CCTGCGTCTCCACAGTTCCGCGAAGTCATATCCGAAATACTACTTCATACTTGCTATGCAGTTGTCAATCTGC
Organism: uncultured Clostridia bacterium; assembly: GCA_947625025.1. Taxonomy (GTDB): domain Bacteria; phylum Bacillota; class Clostridia; order Christensenellales; family Borkfalkiaceae; genus Gallimonas. The sequence continues at coordinate 5,362 of CANQMQ010000041.1, read as the reverse complement.
GGATGTCTGCAACAGCAGACGCCGTCCTTCATTAGAACAGCTTACATATCATAACACGCCAAAATTCTTTCGTCAAGCAATTTTGGAAGTTATTTTTGAAATTTTTGTGGAAATTTCTTAAATTCCGCAAGGGGGTTGCTATCTTGGATAGCATAAAATTTCACACACAAAATATGGGGGTCCCGCTTTCCTATTATATATAGAGGAATATGGAGAGCCCGTAGGCACCGATTACTTTTGGAAAATGCGATAGAAGCACGCAGCCCTTTATGTCAGCCTTTCAGAAAGGTTTGGATGCCGAGCGCAAGGCGGCTGAGGCCCTCGTGGAGGCGGGAGCGGGGGCAGGCGAGGTTGAGCCTTAAAAACTGCTTCCCGTTTCCGCGGAATTCGCTCCCCTCCGAGAGGTACAGCCCCGCATGTTCCCTCAAATAGGCACAGAGCGCATCGGTATCCTCGGTGAGCTCCCCGCAGTCGAGCCACAGAAGGTAGGTAGCCTCCCCGTAAACCGCATGCAGCTTGGGGATCTCACGAATACAGGAGAGGGCGTACTGCTTATTCTCATAGAGGTATTTACGGAGCTCATCGAGCCATGCCCCGCCGCGGGTCAGGGCCGCCACCGCCGCCCCGCATGCGAAGCAGTTGGGCTCGGCGACTTCATCCGAATTGAGGCCGCGCACCACGATGTTGCGGAGATGTTCGTTGGGAATGACGACTGCCGCCGTCTGCAGCCCCGCAAGGTTGAAGGCCTTGCTCGCCGAAATGCAGGTTATGCTGTTGTCCCGGCAGGTCTCGTTGACGGAAGCAAACGGCACATACTCCGAGCCGGGGTCGGTGAGGTCGCAGTGGATCTCATCGGAGAGCACGGTGACGCCGTGGGCCTTTGCGAGCTCCCCGATATGCGCCATCTCCTCCTTTGCCCAAATCCTTCCCGTGGGGTTGTGCGGATTGCAGAAGATGAGGAGGGTGGTGAGCGGGTCTGCGAGCTTTCTTTCGAGGTCGGAATAATCTAAGGCATACCCATGTCCGCGATCGTAGGTCATTTTACACTCTAAGGAGTGCCGCCCCGCATTCTCGATGGAGTGGAAGAAGATGTTGTATACAGGGGTGAGCGTAACGATATTATCCCCCACGTTGGTGAGCCGCTTTACGGCGGAGGAGATCGCGGCGACGACGCCCGTGGAGAACTGCATCCATTCCCGCTTCATCTCGAAGCCGTGCCGCGCTTTCCACCATCCGATGTAGGCATCGTACCACTCCTCGGGCACCGTGGCATACCCGAATACGCCGTGCTCCACCCGCCTCATCAGCTCCGCTTTGACGGCGGGAGCCGTCTCGAAGTCCATATCCGCCACCCACATCGGGAGCTCCCCTTCGGGCACATCCCACTTGTAAGAGTTGGTCCCCCTCCGCTCGATGATGGCATCGAAAGAATTCATACGCCCCCCTTTTTGATGATGATAGTCGTCTTGGAGGGGTCGATGCGTTTCCCGTCCAAGGTGAGTTCCCCGATCTCATCCGCACAAATTTTGCCGCTCGAGGGGTTGAGAATGCTGTCCACCTTGCCGTCAATTTCGGCATCCACAGAGCAGTATTCGAACGCAAGCGTCGTGTTGAAGAGCTTACAGCCCTTCAAGACGAGGTTTTCAATGTAACAGAAGCCCTGCAAGCTCTCCACGGTGCACCCCACGAGGGTGAGGTTCCTGGAGTTCCAGCCGAGGTATTCCCCCGCGATGAAGCTATTGTATACGGTGACGTTCTCGCTGTTCCAGAAGGCATCCTTGGTGAGGAGGCGGGAGTTCTTGACGACGACATCCTTGGCGCCGTCGAAGGCGTAGTTGCCCACGAGGTGCATCCCGTCGATTTGAAGGCGCTCCGAATTCATGCCGAAGTAATCCCCCGTTACGCTGATATCCTGCGCCGTCACATCCCTGCAGGCCCAGAGCGTTTCACTGCCGTTGGGGAAGGATACCGTCTGCAAGCGGATGCCCTCGGAGCGGCGGAACATCTTGGGCGCCTCGACGACGGTGTTCTCGAGCGAGATGTTCTTGGTATACCAAATGCCCGCCCGCGCCGTCTCAAAGAAGGTGCAGTGCCGCGCTACGACGTCCTCCGAATACCAGAGCGGATACTTCCACTTGAACATGGTATCCGCAATTTGGATGCGCTTGCTGTGCTTTAAGGGGGATTCCCCATCCTGAAAACTGCATTCCTGCACCGAGAGATCGGTTTCAAAGAAGAGCGCCCGCTCTCCCGTAAATACTTCCCGCTTGACTTCCTTCATGGTTTCCTCGCTATGACTTGGTAAATTCGTAATTATTATAGCACATCCCGCCGCAAATGACAATGAAAAACCGCGGCTTTTGCCCTACTTTTGGGGGAAGAGGCTTGACAACGCCGCTTCAAAATCGTATAATACTTGTATCATAGCGGTATACGGGAGGAAAACAAGATGGATGCGGCAGTACTCGTTGCAAAATGCCAGAATACAAAACAGACATTCGGGATGCGGGCAGAGAAGAAGGGAAGAGGTTGGGAACTCACGTGGGCGTTCCCCATCCGTGAACAGAGCGCAAAGCGGGAGAATTACCCCACATCCGTCTCGGGGCAAATCGACTTTTCGGATGAATACCCCGGGTGCCCCTACTGCGAGAGGAGCGGATTCGTGCACTGCATTTGCGGGAAGATCGCATGCTACGGCGGGGAAGAGAGCTACACCTGCCCCTGGTGCGGCCATACGGGCGGGGTAACCACCACCTCTGAATTCAATCTGAGCGGTTCGGATATGTAAACGTACGCCCGCCATGCGGTAAGACGCATGGCGGGCGGTGCTTTTCTTTTCTCTATTGTTCTCTTATTTTGTTCGATGTTTTATCACCACGACAAGCGTAATGACTGCGCCGACGGCGAGGACGGAAAAGGCGACAGCGACAGCGACAGCGACAGCGACGACGGCGAGGACGGGGAATGGTTTTTGGGAGCTTACGGGCTCCCATTTTGCATACAGCTTCGTCTCGCCCTGTACGGCGGCGATGGAAGCGGGGTGGGCATATTCTTCATCGAGGTACCATCCCGCAAAGGTGTACCCCTCCCGCGCTTCGGGTTCGGCGAGCGAGGGCGTGCTCCCGTATTGCTCCGTCTCGGTGTACACTTCCTCCCCCTCCGAATAGTAGCGGACGGGGTAGCTTCTGAGCTCTTCACGGAAGTTGGCGGAGACCATCATATCCTGTGTGATCGCGGAGAGGTCGCCATCCCACCCTTCAAAGACGTAGTTGTACTGCGCCGTGCTCTCCTTTTCGGGGGTGGGGGCCTCGATGCCCTCCCCATCGCGGGCGCGCCCTACCGAATACACCCCGCCGTCCACCAAGAACTGCACGATGTGGTATTCGATCACGGTGTATTGCGGGCGGAGCACGGTATCCCCCGTGACGAAGTTGTAGCCCGAACTCCATTCCTTGAAGATGTAGTCGTAGCGGAGGGTAGATCCACGGGGCGGGCCTTCGGGGGGCGTGACGGAGCTCCCGTAGGCGGCGCGCTCCGTCTTGATGGGGTTGCCCTCCGCATCGGTGAAGGTGACGGTGTAATAGCGGAGGGCCTCACTGTAGTTGGCGTAGATGTCGAGGTCGGTGTATACCGCCGAACCGTCCGTATTCCAACCCGAAAACGCGAAATCGTATTGCGGGGAAGAGGGGCGCTCGGGGGTGAGTTGGGGCACCGTGGGGAGGGCGCCGTCCTCCACGCGTTCGGAGGAGAGCACGGAGCCGTCGTAATTGAGATAGCGCACGGTGTGGAGCTTGCCCGCTTCGTAGAGCCCGCTCTCATCGAGGCAGGCATCGACGACGGCGATAGCCTCATCCGATAATTGCAGGAGGTGCGCCGCCGCATGAAACTGCTCCCCGAAATCGTAGAACGTCGCATCGGAATTGAGGGCACAGAGGGTGGCATACCACAGCTTCCCCGAGACTTCCCTCGTAAAATAGGTAGGCATCTCCTCATAGAGGCGGTACTGCAGGTGGGAGATGATGGTGCTGTTGTAGTGCACCCCGCCGTAGTCGCATTCGTGATAGGCGTGGTTCCCCCTTTGGGTGCAGGGCGGGACTCTCTCTGCAACCGTAACGCGGCTCGTGCCCGAGGGAGACTTGATGGAGCGGAGCGCCCCCGTGGGCACCGCATCCTCCCCGATGAGCCAACAGGCCTCCTCGGAGAACGGGTGCCCCTCGATGAGGGAGCCGAATACATCCGCAAAGCCTTCATCGAGAGCGCCGGCATCGTTGAGATATTCGAAATTGGCGGTGAAATGGTTGATGCCGTGGGTGTATTCATGGCCTATGACATCGAGCGCCCTGCCCTGCCGATACATGACGCCGCTTGGGGTGCCGTCCCCGACGTACATATAGCCCACGCCCCCGCCCGCATAGCTGAAGGCGGCGTTGTGGACGAAGTCGCCCACGTTGTAGTGCGCGAGGAGCCGCAGGGTGAATTCGCCGTTCGCCTCGGCATTGCCCGCAACCGTATCGTTGCCGCCATCCATGCCCAAGCGGGAGGTGCCCGTAACGGTGCCATCTGCATAGAAATCGTAGGCGGCTACGGCGTTTGCGTAGATGCTTACCGCCGCGGCATCCGAAAAGGTGCCGTCCGCATCGGTATATTGGGTGAAGCGATCCCCGTATCGATTGCTTGCACTCGCATCATAGACGTAGATATTGCGGAGGTCGTCGCCGAGGACGTACCCTCCATTCTCCTGCACGACGGGAAGGGTTACGGCGTTTCCGTCGAGGTCGGTTTGAGACATGGTTATGCCCGATGTGATGGGAAGCTCAAAAAGGACGTCGCCGCCGCCCCCGAGCATGACTTGCTCGGCTCCCCCGTTTACTACGGCGTCGTAGGCATACTGCCCCTCATAAAGGACGGGCTCAATCTCCAAGACTCCCCCGTACGCCTCTTCGAGGAGGGCCTTTGCCTGTTCCACATCGAGGGTGGGCCTTGTAACTTCCCCGACGGGAAGGTATTCCCCGCTCACATGGAGGATATTGCCCGCCCCGTCGCGGGAGACCGAGACTTCCCCGCCGTACACATCGATGCCGCGGTAGGTCTGTTGATATTTGGTTACGGTGCCGTAGGCGACGGGCAGAATGCGAACTACGCGGTACTCCCCCTCCTCCATGTCCGCTTCAAACTGCGTTTGGGACGCTTCGGAGGCCGAGGCCGCAACATGGGGAGCCATGCAGGGAGCGGCGAGCGTAAGAAGAAATGCCGCGGCAAAAATGCCGTATGTAATTTTCATTTTTGCCTCCTGATACAATGTAATTGACCTGAAAAGAATTCGGAAGACACTCTTTTCAAAGTTCCAAGACCTAAGCTATAA
>CANQMQ010000040.1 GCA_947625025.1 uncultured Clostridia bacterium | reverse complement strand
CAACTTCAACCTCTTCGTTATGGGGGACGCAGGAAGGAATGATTTTGCGACCATCGAATCCTTCCTCATCGGCACGAGCCAAAAGCTCTCCTATGTGCTCCCCGTGGATATGCTGGGTACCATCACGTTCGAAATTGATATTGCGGACGTCGAAAATTTCATCGGCGGCGTCGGTTCCGTAGAGGAATTTGAGGAGTATGCAGTTGCTAAGGTAATTAGCGCCAAGAAAATAGTAAATGGAGGGAAACAGGATGCTCTATGTTCAATCAATTATGATGCAACACTGAGACAAGTAATGTTTACGATGACGGACGCTGCCGACTTCACGTTAGAATGCGAGATGAGTTATTATGGAAGAGCCATCAATGTAACGTTCTCGCACGTCAACCGTACCCTTGATTTCCCTGGTTTCGATAGCGGGAATCCGACTGACATCTACAAGGGCTATCAGCAGGTCCGCGTCTTTGCCAAGCATAGCGATTACGGCGAATTGGGCGCAGACGGAGTGCGCCATAGCAACGTCGTCGATTACTTCAAACTTCCCGTTCAAACATTCCAAGGAGGGAAATTGGTAGAGAATGACGAATCGATCAAAACCCTTAGTTGGACGTTCACGGGTTACACGGGAAATACGGCGAACGATTTTACCATGACGCAGACGGGTGTAAATGTTTCCTACAAGGGTGTTAACTATACAATTACCGTAGGAGACGACGGCAAAGTCAAGCTCATGCAGGGAGAGGAAATCATCGCGCAAAACGGTAAATACGAGGCAGGAAAGACGAAGGTGCCGTGGGTAGACTGCTATTCTGAGACGGGCTATGCCTATGTGTACTTCGGCGAGTTCGGCGGCCTCTCCGAGGTGGACGTGCAGAATGACTACTTCGGCAATTTCGACGAAAAGAAGGAATGGACACAGCCCACGCAGGTTCCCGATGATGGAAGTGGAAGAAGTTTTGGGATTACGGAATTCACGTCACCCGATCAGCCTGCTTCCTTCACGTTCCTTCGGGTTCAGGCAGGGGACAGCAGTTATTTCAATTTCAACGTGCTTGCCGATGATTCTGCTGTGAACGTGTTCAATGCTACCGGATATTATGCACAGGGCAAAGGTAACGTCGTATTACATACCAACTTGTATGGCCCCGGTGAACTCGGCACGGGAACACGGCAAGCGGAAGAAGCAGAGAAAAATGATTTGATCTTAACGCAAGACAGCGGTGATTTCATTACATATTGGTATAACGACAAAAACGAGAAGCATACAGCATATCATGTTGATGAAACCATGTTGGGCAAGGCTGTCATTTACGGCAATGGATATCAAGTGAATTTTGAGATTCGAAGTCAAGAAATTCCCGAAAGTCCCGCCAACAATAGCGCATCGGTAAAGCTTGGAATGCTGTATAACGTTATCGTCAAGGGTTGCAATCCCGTTGAAAAGATCAATACGCAGACGGTAAAGCAATATATCACCCTCAAAGGCGCCTATTATTCGAATATTCAGTACTACATTAAATTACTGGGTTATGGTACACGTGCAAGTCGTGATAATAAGGGCAATGTATTGTATTTGAAGAACACAATCTTGAAGGGTTGTTCAATGCAGGCGGTCTTGCTGTGGGCAAGCTACTCGGATTCATATCCTGAGGCAGTGAAGGATGCCGATGGGAATATTTTGAAACCTGCAGGCGATGGCCAATATGTAGACGGTCAAGATTACGGCGAATACTCTGAGTTGTATCTCGAGAATGTTGTAGAAACCGAGTGCTTCTTGGGGATTGCGCCGATGGGCTGGGGCGCACGCGATTGCATCTACGTCAAGGGATTCTTAGATGCGCTCAATTATACCAATGTCGATGATTTGGCTGATAGAGCTGCCGATCAAGGTGTCGGCAAAAATTTGGTTCAAGCTGCTGCGCCTACCGCAAGCCGATACATCGAATGGTTTGGGCAGGAAAAGAAACTTTCGACAGAAAAATTTGAGGATTGGTACCTGAATCCCGTCATTGTTGGGCTTGCGAGAGGCGTCAACATGCACAACTATTATTGGGACGGTAGCAATTATGTAGAAGACAAAGTAATCAAAGCGGACAAAGATGGAAAGAATACCATCAGTGAAGCTTTTATTGCCGGTGACCCTGGTACCCAATGTCAAGCATTTGCCTACAACGCTCTCTCAAGCGTGGATAGCGGCATTGACGCAAGTAATATGGAAGGGAGCAGGGATATGAGCAAACTCTTCAATTCAGAGCGTGATATTCGTCTGCTTTGCCAATATGTGGCACCCGGAATCACGAACGACGCACATGTTCTTTGGCACTTGCAGAAGGTGTATCGTGACGTATCGCTCATCAACAAGGGATACGATGAAAGCAATCCTAACTTGGGCAGAGAGCCCGATCACCTTGAGGACCTCAAGCAGTCGCTCAAAGATGCGATTTCGAGCGGCCGTTGGACTGGTAATTGGGCCGATGGCTCGGGCATGGATAAAGACGGCAACTTGCATGAATCCAACGGGAACAAGGCTGCGGCTGCCCTCACCGCCATGCTCTCCCAAACCACCCTTCCCTCCAAATTCCTGTTTGAGTGAGGGGGACCTCGTACCTCATCCCGAGCGTAGCGAGGGGACCGAGATTTCTCGACTCCGCTACGCTCCGCTCGAAATGACAGGCACTCGCCCTCCCCCTCATACCTGAGGGGGAGGGGTAGGGGAGGGGGTGTCACCCCGAGCGCAGTCGAGGGGTCTCAGACTTCTCATCACGTCATCACATTTTCAAAAGCAAAACATGGTCCAAATCGGAAACGGGTATTACTTTCTCTATATCGGAATTGCGGTCGTCTTTTTAGGCGGCCTCATTCTCGTTCTCAGAAAGCGCAGCCGCACCTGTGTGCATGCCGTACTCCTCATCCTCCTCTTCTTGAACTTCGCCCTCCACTTCCTCAAGCAACTCTTCCATCCCTACATCGATCGCTTCCCCGCATCCCTCGAGGATTCCGCCCTCGTCAACATTTGTGCGGTCTCCACCGTATTTTTCCCCTTCATCTACCTTCCCAAAAGGCAGAATGTGCTGCACGATTACGCCTTTTTCATCGGGGTATGCGGTGGGGTGGCGGCGATGTTTTACCCTACGGGAGCGATCGGCGCACGGCCCTTCATCTTCAACACCGTCCGCTTCTACTTCTGCCATGCGATTCTGTTTACCGTACCCATTACGGCGGCGGTGACGGGGCTCTACCGCCCGAAGTTTACGAGCTGCGTTGCGATTCCCCTGCTCTTTTTGGCGCATCAGGCGATCATTGCCCTCGATGAAGTTTTCTTAATTGGCACGGGGTTGGTGCAGGGGAGCTTTCACGATTTACTGAATGCGGAGTTTCGGAATCAGAGCTTGGCATTCGGGCCCCGCGGGGTTTTCATGTTCTTGAAGCCGCTCTTGGACCCGTTCGTGCCTTGGTTCTTCAAGACGGACGCCTTCGGCCTGAATGGGGGTGTGCCTTTTTACTTCCCCGTGCTGTGGCTGTATTTCCCGTCCTTCGTCTACCTCATTCCGGGCTACATTCTGCTCACCGCGCCCTGCTGGCTCGTCACCCTCGCCCAAACGCGAAAGACCCGCAAGGCAAAGCAGGGCGTGAAAGCGTAAACATGACAAAAGGGACAGGTTTTGTACCTGTCCCTTTTGCGATGGTGCACCCGGCGGGAATCGAACCCACAACCTTCAGCGTCGGAGGCTGACACTCTATCCAATTGCGCTACGAGTGCATTTTTCCGTTGACAGCATCATTATAGCATATCTTCGCGAAAAATGCTTTTATTTTTTACGCGAATATGGTAAAATAATAAAAAAATTTCGGGAGAGTTGCCATGAAGCAGCGGGTCGTCGTGGGAATGAGCGGGGGTGTGGATAGTTCGGTCGCCGCCCTGCTCTTAAAAGAGGCAGGATTTGAGACGGTCGGGCTCTTCATGCGGAATTGGGAAGAGCAGGATGAAAACGGGTGTTGTACCGCTGATGACGACTTCGAGGACGTCAAGCGGGTGTGCGGCATGCTCGATATGCCGTATTACACCGTGAACTTCTCCAAGGAGTACATGGATCGGGTGTTTTCCTACTTCCTTGCGGAGTACAGGGCGGGCAGGACGCCCAACCCCGATGTCCTCTGTAACCGTGAAATCAAGTTCGGGCCCTTCAAGGAATATGCCAAAGAGCTCGGCGCCGATTACGTTGCCACGGGGCACTACTGCGGCATCTCCCATGCGGGGGGCGTACACCGCTTGCTCAAGGCACGGGATGCCTCCAAGGATCAGACGTACTTTCTCAACCAACTCACCCAGCCCCAACTCGAGGGGGTGCTCTTCCCGCTTGCGGACCTCAAGAAGGATGAAGTGCGCGAACTTGCCGAAAGACACGGCCTTGCAACCGCAAAAAAGAAGGATTCCACGGGCATTTGCTTCATCGGAGAGCGGAACTTTCGAAAGTTTTTACAGCAGTACCTGCCCGCCCAAAAGGGCAAAATTTGCACCCTTTCGGGGGAAGTTGTGGGGGAGCACTTGGGGCTCATGTATTACACGCTCGGCCAACGGCGGGGGCTCGATCTCGGAGGCAGAAAGGGGGAGGACGGACGGTGGTTTGTTGTAAAAAAGGACCTCGAAAACAACATTCTCTACGTCTCCCACGGGGATGAAACGCCCCTGTATTCCACGGCTTGCCGCGTCTCCTCCATCAATTACATCCCTACCATGCCCGAGGTTGAGGTGTTAAAATGCCGTGCCAAGTTCCGCTATCGGCAGGAAGAGCAGGAGGTCACCGTGCACAGGATCGGGAACAGTGAGGCCGAAGTGCGCTTCGAAGTGCCGCAGAGGGCGGTTACGGCGGGCCAATACGCCGTATTTTATGATGAAACCGCCTGTTTGGGCGGCGGCGTCATTGAGGAGGCCTACGGAAACGTATGAAAGTGCGGGGATTTGCAAACGAAGAGAAGCTGCGGGCATACGGATTTTCGGAGGAGGACGGAATTTGGACATACCATGTCCGCCCCTTGGAGGGCTTCGAACTCATCATTCGGGCACACGGGGATGAACTTTCGGGGGAGCTCTTCGATACCGATCTCCATGAACCGTATACCCTCCACCTCGTCGAGGAGGCCACGGGCGAATTCGTGGGCAGGGTGCGGGAGGCGTATCTGAGGGAAATGGAGGCCGTGCTCCGCGCCTGTTTTGACGGATTCGGCGAGCCCATGACGAAGGCGCTCTTCGAGGCCGCGAGGCGTAAATACGGCGACGAGCCCGAATATCTCTGGGAGGATCACGACGGCGCCGTGCTCCGCAGAAAGGATACGGGCAAGTGGTATGCCGTCGTGCTCACCGTGGAGCGGTATAAACTCGGGCTCGAGGGAAAGGAGAAGGTAGAGATCGTAGACGTCCGTGCCGACCCCGTTGCCCTTCCCGACCTCGTGGACGGGGTGAAGGTGTTTCGCGGTTGGCACATGAACAAGAAGCATTGGATCACCCTCCTCCTCGATGGAACGTTGCCCATTGAGACCTTGGAGGAGTTTCTCGCCGAAAGCTATTTGCTTGCAAAGTAATCGAATACGCCGCTATACCGATTATTCTATTGTGCCGCTATATGTACCGTGTGCGCCGTGCCGAACGGAATGAATTCCGCCCGGCACGGTTTTCTTATACGGTTTTTATGTGGAAAACGTGCGGGTTACGGCGGCGCATAAAAATTTCCGATGAAAGTTTTTGTCACAAATGCCGAAAGACTTGACAAACCGGGGGGGGGTGTATAATAGACCATGTTATAATATTACATAACATGGAGGAAAACATGAAAAAGCGGTGGAT
>CANQMQ010000039.1 GCA_947625025.1 uncultured Clostridia bacterium | reverse complement strand
AAGATCGAAGCGGAGTTCCAAGTTGTAGATGGCTACAACGTATACGACCTCACCGGCCTCTCCGTGCTCGACAACCTCAACGTCAAGAATTGGAAGGCCATCAAGGAAGCTGCGGGCACCCTCCCTTGGGACGACAAGCCCCTCGTGGATTACAACGTCCTCGCGGATGGCGAAAAGCACAACATCGTGAAGCAAGTTGTCCTGCACGACAACATCATCATCGAGCCCGATCAGCTCCCCGACAACTACTTCTGGGATAAAGATCGGGATATCCAAACTACCTATAAAGCCGACAGTTACGGTGCGATGAAGGGCCAAAAGATTGGCGATCAGGGCTATACGACTGTCAAAAACAGGCTCGCGGCCTATGCGAACACCAAAACGCTTCACTACGATGAACTGCTCGATGGGTCCCTCCGTGACTATGAGATAGACGGGAATTGGAATAACTTCAACACCGAGAGCAACGGCGACCTCGCCGAAATCTACGCGGGCACCGCCGTCAACATGCAGAAGGCCGTCTACAACGCCGCAGGTACGGGCATCGAGGGCAACTGCATGCAGCTTACCATCAAGGCAGAGGGCAACAAGCATAAGCTCTACACCGTGTTCGATGGTTCCCCCGATAAGGATGGCACCGAGGACGTGAGCCCGCTCTCCCACTGGTCCCTCATCAAATATACCGATGAAGGCGTCATTGGCAATGCCTACCCCAACCTCAAAAACACAGAGGGCGAATACGAATTCAGCACAGAGCCCGTCGTGCGCAATGTGCGTATTACGGGCGACATGCCCCGCGTCTCGGAGACGGAAGGTATGCCCGCACGGCTGATGGCATTCAACACCTGCGTCGATGAAATGCACCTCGAAAATGCAGTCGTCAGCAAGCTCTTCGTGGCGGTGACGTCCGATAAGGCGACCAACCGCTCCAACGTCGATATTGTGGATTGCAAGATCGTGGATATCTATTCCAACATGTTCTATAGCTGGCGTTCGGATAATTACGTGACCCGTAGCGTCCTGCAGGATGCAGGCGGCCCCTTGTTCCTCCTCTGCGACGGTACCCATAGGGATTGGGATACAAGTAAAGCCGTTCCCTTGGACCACGATATGCCCTTAGATGAAAATGATACCAATTACGGCCCTCACCTCGATGTAGACGACGTCTCCGTGCTTGAATCGAATGCGGCGGGCTATGAGCCTTGGTATGTGCTCAACAACGTTTCCGAAATGTTCGGCCAAATCAAGGGCGGCAATAACGACGGCCTTGCGGACGCCGCGCGTGGCTACCTCGGGCGCGAAGTCGTCCATAAGAGCGAGGACAACGTTGAGCTCATCAACGTCATTGCAGCTGTCATTTGCGAACCCGGTGACTTGATTGTCGAGAAGAATTATGCGGAAAGCTACACGATAAGCGGTCGTATCACGATGGGCGACGAAGTGTTTGATATGAGACCCACATTCCCGACTCCGCCCGGCGCTTTCGGCATGGGCTCGGTTGCTTTGGAAAATCTTCTCGGCGCAAATGCCCCCGTCTTTATGAGTGAAGGTAAGGCTGCAATTTATGGCGCAAGCGGAATGGAAGGGTTAAACCCCTCCATGATGGGATTCGGCGGCAGCCCGATTGCCACGACGACGGGCGGCGACAACAATGCTTGGATTACAAGCCCCGTCCAATCCGTATACGCGGCATGGATGAGCGTGACGAGCCCTCATCTCTTCATCACGATGCGGGCAAGCGCTCAATTGAACAGCCAAGGCCAGCCGACCGCCGTAACGCCTCGTTTTGGTATCCTCATCGGTGGCGTTACCCAGGCCCCGCTGCCTCAAGCGTAAATCACGCAATTCTTTCCTCTTGCCCCCCGCCCCGCGGGGGGCATTCTTTTGCCCGTGTGGGGGCCCTCGGCTCCCCCTTGAGGGGTCCCCTCGCTACGCTCGGGATGAGGAAAGGAAAAGGCGCGGGATGAGGGGGGAGGGCGAGGGGAGGGCGAGGGGAGGGGGGCACCCCCACACCCTCATTCCGAGGCCCCGAAGGGGCCGAGAGAATCCCCTCAGCTCCTACGGAGCTTCGGGATGAGGAAAGGAAAGGGTGCGGGATGAGGGGGGAGTGTGTCATTTCGAGCTTGCCGAGAAATCTCAATTCTAATCGTCACCATACAAAAAAAGAACCCCGTCGGGGGTTCTTTCTCATATAAAAATGCTTATTCCTTCTTGAGGCCCTGTAACACGGAATCGGGCGCTTGCTCGTACCGTGCAAAGGTTTCCGTAAACCTGCCCCTGCCCTGCGTGATGGAGCGAAGGCTCGTGGCGTAGGTGAGGATTTCGCCCTGCGGCGCTTCGGCGGTAATCACCTGCAGGCCATCCACCGTATCCATGCCGATGATCCTGCCGCGGCGCTTGTTAAGGTCGCCCATGATGTCGCCCACGTACTGTTCGGGCACGGTGATCTTCATGGAGCAGACGGGCTCGAGAATGACGGGACGGGCACGGCGGACGCCGTCGTCGTAGGCGAGCTTGGCCGCGGAGACGAATGCGACTTCCTTACTATCTACGGGGTGAGATTTCCCATCGAAGAGGGTAGCCTTGAGGTTGACCATCGGGAAGCCCGCGAGCACGCCCTTCTGAATGGCTTCGCGGAGGCCCTTTTCTACGGCGGGAATGAACTGCTTGGGCACGGAGCCGCCGATGGTCGCGTCAACGAATTCGAATACGCCGTCTGCGGCGCCCGGCTCGAAGCGGATGTTGACGACGCCGAACTGCCCCGCGCCGCCCGATTGCTTCTTGTGCTTGCCCTCGGCCTCTGCCTTTCCCGTCACGGTCTCGCGGTAGGCAACGGTGGGGGTGTGGAAATCGGCATCGGCGCCGAACTTCGCCTTGAGCTTCCTCTTGATGATCTCGAGCTGGATCTCGCCCTGCCCGCAGGCAAGCGTCTCGCCCGTATCGTGATTCTTGCGTACCTGGAAGGATTTATCCTCTTCGGTGAGGCGGTTGAGCCCGCCGAATACCTTATCCTCTGTGCCGCGCACCACGGCGGAAACCGCCATCGCGAGCACGGGTTCGGGGAAGAGGATGGGGTCGAACTGCACGGGGGCGTTCGGGTCGCACAGCGTATCGCCCGTACCCGTATTGGCAAGTTTTGCAACGACGCCGATGTCTCCTGCCACGAGCGAGGTGACGGGCTCCAACTTCTTGCCGCGGGCAAGGTAGAGCGAGTTGATGCGCTCGGTGGTATCCGTATTGGGATTGTAGGCGTCTACGCCCGTCCTCAGTATCCCGCGGCAGACGCGGATGTAATTCATCTTGCCCACAAACGGGTCTACGGCGGTCTTGAATACCTGTGCCGCGACGGGGGCGTTCTCTTCACAGGCGACGAGCACGGGCTCCTTCGTCTTGAGGTCGGTTGCGGGGAGCCCTGCGCGTTCTGCGGCCTCGGGAAGGTACTTCGCCAACTCATTCATGAGGTTGATGACGCCCTTGTTGAGCAGGGCGCTTCCCGCCATCACGGGAATGACGCTCATATTGTAGATGCCCTTGCGGATGCCCTGAATGGTATCTTCACGGGAGAGCGTACCCTCCTCGAAGTATTTCTCGAGGAGCACTTCATCGTTCTCTGCCGCGGCCTCCATGAGCGCGGCGCCCATCTCTTCGAGGTCGCTTTGATACTGTTCGGGTACGGGAATCTCTTCGGGGCCGACATTGGTAAAGCGGAAGGCCTTTCCCGTGAGGGCGTTGACGATGCCCGTCATCTTGTTGCCCTCCATCACGGGGATCTGGATGGGAGCGATCTTGCCCTTGTAGCTCTCCTGCAGGGCGCGGACGGTGCCGTGGTAATCGGCATTTTCCTTATCCATGCCGTTAATGAAGATGACGAGCGGCTTCTTGGCCTTGAGGCAGGCGTTTATCGCCTTCTCGGCGCCCACCGTAACCGTGCCGCTCGGGCCCATGACGACGAGTGCGGCGCCCGCGGCGCGGAGCGCGGAGTTGAATTCACCTTCGAAATCGTAGAAGCCGGGTACGTCGATGAGGTTGAGCTTTACGTCTTTCCAATTTAAGTATGCCACGGCAAGCGATACCGAAGTCTTGCGCGCGATTTCCTGTTCATCGAAGTCGCAGACGGTCGTCCCGTTCTCGATTTTGCCCATGCGCTCGATGGCGCCGGCATTGAATAGCATGGCTTCGCAGAGGGTAGTCTTTCCTTCTCCGCTGTGCCCTACCACCGCGATGTTGCGGATGTTCTTGGCTGTGAGGTCCATAAGGTACGTTTCCCCTTGTCAATTAGTTACGGGAATTGCCCGCATATCTCCATTATACAACAAATTCGGGAAAAATCAAGAGGGAACGGAAAAATAATTGCACTTTTTGTGAATTTCCCTCCACCCATCTTCATTTTTCAAAAAATGATTGCCCAAAGTACTTGACAAATTTGTAATCATTGCTATAATGTATGTAATGGTTTTTCATGACAAAACCGAAACCACATTCCGAAGAGAGGGAATTATGATGAAAAAACGGCTGATTTCTTGGATGCTTGCGGCGGCCATGCTTACGACGGGGGCGATGTCGCTCTCCGCATGCAGCGGCTTTACCGACCTCTTCAAACCCGCTCCCGAAAAGGAGCAGGAGACTTCTACGCCCGAGACCCCCGAGACCCCCGGAAACCCCGATGGGAACGGGGAGAAGCCCGAGGATAAGGGCCCCACGGCGGAAGAACTCGCGGCAAAATTCCGCACGGAGCTTCGCAAGGAGTTTTCCGCGGCCACGGCCGATGTCTCTGCTGAGTTCGAAGCGAAGCGCGTTTTGGGGAACACGGAGAGCACCCGTAAGGGCTCCGTGCACGCAGATCTTACCGTAAACGGCAAAGGCGGCTTGGATGCACTCGCCTCCTACGACTACACGGATAGAAGCGGGGCGGATACTACCCCGTATTCGGGTTACGTCCTCGGCTATATGCGCACGGACGCCGTCTACTACGGCCACGGCACTTGGCAGGAGGCGAAGGTAAATAAGGGCGAACTTGGGAATCTTGCGGCGGCGTACCGCGGGCAAGACGCCCTCGCGCTCTCCCGCGGCAGTTTGGAGGAGGGGACGGTGTACGATTCCGCACTCGGCGTAGCGCCCAAGGCGGCCTCGCTCCTTGTCAAGCTCTCCCGCAACATGATGGAGTTTGCGGGCGGCACCGTAAGCAAGGAAGAGAGTGGCTATGCCGTCACCGCGGATTGCTTGGAGGGCCTCGATACGATGCTCGGGCTCCTTCAGAATGAATGCGATGAAACCCCCGAACTGTTTGCATTGGATACCGTCGGGACGTTCTTCAACCGTTCCACCGTTCAGGCAGTCTTGGCTACGGCGCTCAACGGCATCACGGCAGAGGAGTTCTACGTGCTCTTGGAGGCCACCATGTCTGAGGGAGCCCTTGCGGCTCTGCCCGAAGCGGGGGACATGTCCGCGATGGAATACTTCAATGCCTGCCTCAACAGCACGAAGCTCTTCACCTATGTTTCCAATAAATTCGGCATCGATTTGGGGAGCTCGCCCGTCGGCCTCGTCATAGATAGGATCTCGCGGATCCCGCTCGAAATCATCTCCCAAAAGGTATTTAAGAAGTCCTTTACGGAGCTCGGCGGCGACATTGCGGCATTCCGTGAGGATGCCATCGGCAATCTCGTGCACTTCGTTTTGGGAGAAGATGCCACGGCTGAGGATGTTTCGGTGACCATAACCGCCCATTTCGACAAGGATTGCGCGCTCAAGACGTTTACTTTTGACGTGAACGGCACCTTCACCTATCCCGAACAGGGCGCGGAAGGCCCCACGGGTGCAGCGGAAACGGTGACTCTGCATATGGAGGGCACGGTGACCCCTTCCGCCGATACGCTTCCCCTCGAGGACGTGACGGCGCTTCACTGTGCCGACGTCCCGCTTCCCGATCTTGAAGCCCTCTTCGCACCCTATATTTCAGACATGCTCCCCCCGAACACCCCGAACGCTTAATTTTACAACTCCAAAATCTTAACAAAAACAGCGGCGAAATGCCGCTGTTTTTATATTTTCAAGATATCGGTGATGTACATAGAATTATCTAATCTATGTACATTTCCTAAGTATTATAGCGGTTT
>CANQMQ010000038.1 GCA_947625025.1 uncultured Clostridia bacterium | reverse complement strand
ATGTCTTGTTAGATACAAAGTCGGTGCCACGGTGATATTTCACTCCGTATAGACTTCACCGATACTTACCGACGCTAAACCTCTGTATTTTGCGCTGACCTTATCGAGTTGCAAATTTCTTTGTGTGTTTACAGTCGGTGCGCCTTCAAGTTTATCTTCCAATGTTTTGACTTTGCCTTCCAAGGCTTTGATCCGTTCAAGCATTTCTAAAATTACTTGGCTATACTCCATTTGTTTGTTCCTCCGTTTGTCATAGTCCGGTTATAGCACATTAAAAAAGTTATTGTCAACTGTTTTGATGTAATTAACAGAAAAAAACTTTTTATACATTGTTTCAATTCGCTAAATTATAAAAGTAAATCCGAACCATTCACTCGTTACGAGTATTTGGTTCGGATTATACTGACTTGGTGCGGTCGACAGGAGTTGAACCTGCACGGTCATCCCACAAGATCCTTAGTCTTGCGCGTCTGCCAATTCCGCCACGACCGCATCACCTGACAGCTTTGTTATTGTACCGCATTCCAAAAAAAATGTCAACGATTATGGGTATAAAAATTCATAGATTTTTCTGAAATTTTTTACTTTTTTTAGATAGCGGGCGGTTTCTGCGTACGGGACCCGTGTAAGCGAGACGCCGTCGGGGGAGAGTTCGGGGCGGCTGAGCCAGCCCATCACGACGCCCTCACCCGCGTTGTAGGCACAAATGGCGGCATCCTCGGAGGCAAATTTCTCCAAGAGATAGGTAAGATACCACACCCCGAGCTCTGCATTGTATGCCCCCTCCTTAAGGCGGGCCTCCTCATACGGAATGCCCGTCCTCATGCACACATATTGGGCGGTGGAGGGCATGAGTTGCATGAGGCCGACGGCACCCGCCGAGGACACCGCATCCTCACGGAATCCGCTCTCCGCCTTCATGACGGCATAGACGAGGGAGGAAGGGACCTCTCCGTGCTCTGCGATCTCCCTGTATTTGCGCGGAAACCTTATATAGAACGTCGCAAGGAGTACGCCTATGAGCACGATGAGGGCGCATACGGCCGCGATCAACTTCTTCATATCTTACAATATGCGCAAAGCGCAGCCTTTTCAACTGAAGTCTTGGTTACGCAAAAGCCCTTCCGCGGAAGGGCTTGCATTTTGTTTGCTATTTTATTCGATGCCGAGGATGTTCCAAACCTCTCGGATCTTTTCGACGGCCTCATCGATCTCTTCCCGCTTATGCGTTGCGGAGTAACTCGTGCGGATGAGCGCCTTGCCCACGGGAGTTGCGGGAGAGACGACGGGGTTGACGTAGACGCCGCGCTCCAACAGCAGCTTGCACGCGGTGAACGCCTTTTCATCCTCATAGGTATAGATGGAGACGATGGGAGTGGTGGCGGGGATATACTTGATGTGCGCTTCATCGAGCTTTGCCCGCATGTAGTCCCCGATGTCGCGGAGCGCCTTGACGCGCTCGGGTTCACGGATGAGGATCTCGAGGGCCTTGCGTGCGCACTGCACGGAGGCGGGGGTGATGCTCGCGCTGAAGATATAGGGGCGGGAAGTGTGCATGATATAGTCAATCACCCTGCGGGTGGAGGCCATGTACCCCCCGAGGCTCGCGAGCGACTTCGAGAAGGTGCCCATGTAGATGTCTACCTCATTCTCGAGCCCGTAGTATTCGGCAGTGCCCCTGCCGTGTGCCCCGAGCACCCCGAGGCCGTGCGCATCGTCTACCATCACGCGGGCGCCGTACTTTCTCGCGAGGCGGACGATCTCGGGCAGGTTGCAAATTTCCCCGCTCATGCTGAATACGCCGTCCGTTACGATGAGGATGCCGCGTTCTTCGGGGACGGAGGCGAGCTGTCTCTCTAAATCCGCCATATCGTTATGGTTATAGCGGAGCATCTTCCCGAAGCTCAAACGGCAGCCGTCGTAGATGGAGGCATGGTTTTCCTTATCGCAAATCACCGTATCGGACATGCCTACGATGCCGCTGATGATGCCGAGATTGCTCTGGAAGCCTGTGGAAAACGTCATGACGGCTTCCTTGTGCAAAAACTCCGCAAGTTCTCGTTCGAGGGCCTTGTGGATATCGAGGGTGCCGTTCAAGAAGCGGGAGCCCGAACAGCCCGAGCCGTACTTTTGAAGCCCCTCGACGCCCGCCGCGATCACTTCGGGGTGAGAAGTCAGCCCGAGGTAGTTGTTGGAGCCGATCATGATGGTGCGGTGGCCCTCCATCTGTACGACGGTATCCTGCCCCGAAGTCAACGCGTGAAAGTAGGGATAGATATTCTTCTCGCGGGCGACATCATAGTTATGTTGTTTTTCGGTTTTCGCAAATAAATCCATGGTTTCACCTATTTTAGCCGTATAGTTTTCTGAGGATGAAGTTGACAAAGCGGGTAGGGAGCAGGCGCCTGAGCCCGACGAAGAGCTTATAGGAGGCTCCCACCGTCACCTTGAGGGGCGGGCGGCGCTTTTTGAGGATGCGGGAGACTGCCTTCGCAACGGTTATAGGAGACTTCCCGCTCCGTTCATCATGCTCCATGCGGCGGACCGATTTTCCTACGCTCCCGCCGTAATCGGAGCGATCCCCCTCAAAGATACGCGCATCCGTAAATCCCGTCTTGGTGTCTCCGGGTTGGACGACGGAGACCTTGACGCCGAACCGCCTCACCTCCCCGTCGAGGGCGAGGGAGAAGGAGAGCACGGCGGCCTTGGTCGCAGAGTAGCATGCCTGAAAGGGAATGGGCAGCTCTCCCGCAACCGACCCGATGTTGACAAGGTGCCCCTTTGTCTCCTTGAGATAGGGAATGGCAAGGGAGGAGATTTTCACGAGGGAAGTGAGGTTGGTATCGAAGATGCGCTGAATATTTTCGGGCGTCGCATGCTCGATGGCCCCCGCAATTCCCATGCCCGCATTGTTGATTACGGCATCGATCTTCCCTTCCTGTTCGTACACCTGATCGAATACCATGCGGATATAGGAAAGTTCGTTGACGTCTGCCGCAAGGCATTGGAAGCCATGATCCTCGTTGGGATGGCGGGCAATTCCATATACATGCCAACCCTCCCTCGTAAGCAGTTCGGCCGTTGCAAGCCCGATGCCGCTCGAAGCGCCCGTAATGATCGCCACGTTCGCCATAACCTTCTCCTTTGGTTCCTATTATAACAGCCTCCGCCGAAAAATGCAAAGATTTTTTTGCGGTAATTGAAAAAATGACAGGATTTTTATCAGTAA
The DNA here is from genome assembly GCA_947625025.1 of uncultured Clostridia bacterium. Classification (GTDB taxonomy): domain Bacteria; phylum Bacillota; class Clostridia; order Christensenellales; family Borkfalkiaceae; genus Gallimonas. The sequence continues at coordinate 3,111 of CANQMQ010000038.1, read as the reverse complement.
TACAAAAAATGACAAGTTTTCTGAATATTTCAGAGGGAAGGCCGCTCTTTTGGGGGATGGGATCGAGGAGAAGGAATGCCGAAGAAAGCTATTTAATTTTCGAATAAAATATTTTACAAAAAGGTTGACGAAACCCAAAATGGTTGCTATAATATGGGCGACAAAAATTTCCCGCCCCAAAGGGGCGGAACGAGGAGACGGTATGCTCAAATATACCCTCGATGCCCAAAAGCGCGGCGTCGATATTTCCAAGCATCTCTATGGCCTGTTCTTCGAGGACATCAACCAGGCGGCGGATGGCGGCCTGAATGCGGAGATGGTCATCAACAATTCCTTTGAGTACGAATACTTCACCTACGACGATTATAACTGCGAGAGCACGGTGGAATCCCGCAAGGCAAACGGCTTCTATTGGGATATCTACGGCGCGGGCCCCCGCAAGATCTCCAAGAAGGGGGGCATGAATGAGAATAACCCGAGCTACCTCCTTCTCAGCGTGGGCGGGGTGTATCACCTCGAGAATCCGGGGTACTACACGAACGGCGGCTACGATATCTACGGCATGCCCGTCACCAAGGGAGAGACGTACCACTTCTCCATGTGGGTAAAGCGGCTCGGCTTCAAGGGCGTTGCCAAGGTATTCATCCGCGGCGCACACGGCAGGCACACCACCATCGGGGAAATCAAAATTCCAGAAGGCACGGAGGGAGATTGGATCAAGGTCTCTACGTCCGTCGTCGCCGAAAAGGATACGATGGGCCGGCTGTGCATCAACTTGGAGGGCAACGGAAAGATCGGCATCGACTACGTCTCCCTGCTCCCCGCGACCGTATGGGGGGATGCGAATAAGTATAAAAACGGCAAGCTCTCTCCCCGCATCGTGCAGGTGCTCAAGGATTGCCATCCCTCCTTCATGCGCTTCCCGGGCGGTTGCGTCGTCGAGGGGGATGTAGATTTCGCCTACCAATATAAATGGAGACAGACAGTGGGCCCGCTCGAACAGCGCAAGCAAATTCCCAACGTCTGGCGGTATATGCAGTCTTACGGCATCGGCTTCTATGAATACTTTGCCCTCTGTGAGGACATCGGCGCCACGCCGCTCCCCGTCCTCCACTGCGGGCTCCTCTGCCAAATTCGGATGGGGGAACAGCGCAAGACGGGGTATCAGAGAATTGTCCCCGGCACGAAGGAATTCCAGACCGAAGTCATAGACAACGTCGCAGACCTCATCTATTTTGCCAAGGGCGACATCGCCTCTTCAGACCGTAACGAGGCCTATTGGGCGAAGGTGCGTTCAGACATGGGGCACCCCGAGCCCTTCGAACTGCACTATATCGGCATCGGCAACGAGAATTGGGGGTATGAGTATTTCGACAACTTTGCCGCCTGCCTCTTAGGGGTGCGGCAGTACATGTATAAGGGCCGCATGACCGACCTTTTGAAACTCTTCGATATCACCGTCGTCACCACCTGCGGCGTTGATATCCGCCCCGAGGATTCCAACGAATCGTGGAAAATGATCAACGAAAAGTACCGTGATATGATCGTAGATGAACACGTCTACAACTCCTATCAGTGGTTCATCGACAACACCAAGCGCTACGATTGTTACGATAGAAACGGCGCCAAAGTGTTTATGGGCGAATACGCGATGCACACGATGTCGGATGGCAGGGGGCGTCTGAACGGGGACAACAACCTTCGCTCCGCCCTTGCGGAGGCCGCATTCCTCACGGGGTGCGAGCGCAATTCAGATGTCGTCCGCATGACCTGCTACGCCCCGCTGTTCGCCTCCACCTACAACTACCGTTGGACGCCCAACATGATTTGGTTCAACGCAAGGGACGTCATGCTCACCCCCAACTATTACGTTCAGCAAATGTTTGCCTCCAACACGGGCAGCTACGCCCTGACCGATGTGGCTCCCGTAGACGACGACAATTCGGGCGGGCTGCTCATCGGCGGGCACAGAACGGCGAGCGCCGTCTCCTCCGTCACCGTATTCGACAGGGCTTCGGGCAAGAAACTCTATGAGCACGACTTCTCAAACGGCATGGGCGGGTGGAAGGTATACCCCAACTGCCGCGGCGGGCACATCGAGAACGGACAGCTCATCATCGAGGAGAGCGATGCCTTCAACGGCTACTACTACGATGCCCAGAAGTTCGGAGACTGTATCGTAGAGATTTCCTTCCGCCGCCTTTCGGGGGAGCAGAGCTTCATCGCGGGCGTCGGCGTCGCGGATGTGCGCGATGCGGGCACGATGGATAGCGCGGGATTCTCCATTTGCTGTCAGTACGGCAAGAACCATAAGGGGTACGATGTCTCCTTCGATAAGCGGGTAGACTTCATGCGCACCGTATGCGAGATGATGGGCAAAGATAAGTTCCTCGGCTATTCCCCCGAGGGCAACAAGATGCGCCTCACCTACACCCGCAAGACGTTTACGGCGGAGATCTATAAGGACGGCGCTTGGCACGAAGTGCTCTTCAAGAACGTTTGGAAAGTCAACGAGCGGGTATTCGAGAGCGCAACGGTGGGCGAGGACGGCAAGATCTACCTCAAAGTCGTCAACGTATCGGGCAAGGATGAGGAGCTCGAAGCAAGCCTTGTTGGTTTCGGCGAGCGCACCCACGCGACCGTCACCACCCTTTGGCATGAGGACGTCACCGTCATCAACGAGATCGGCGTCAAATCGGGCAAGACCCACCACGTCGTCCCCCAAACGCACGAGCTCGCCGTAAGCGGCAACACCCTCCGCGCGACAATCAAAAACAACAGCGTCTCGGTATTCGTCATTGAATAAGAGTTGAATGAATTTGTGCAATGGAAGAAGGGTCCCCGTAAACATACCGTTTGCAGGGACCCTCATATTTTTCTTACAAAGAAAAGTTGAAAGTACTTCTAAAATGCTTGCTTTTTGCGCGGAAATACGCTAAAATAGACACAGTAAGGATTTGCGGATGTGGCGAAATTGGCAGACGCGCAGGTTTCAGGTTCCTGTGGGAGACCATGCAGGTTCAAGTCCTGTCATCCGCACCAAGTCAGTATAATCCGAACCAAATACTCGTAACGAGTGAATGGTTCGGATTTACTTTTTATCTGTGAGTG
>CANQMQ010000037.1 GCA_947625025.1 uncultured Clostridia bacterium | reverse complement strand
GTCGCAGGTTTGTTTGAAATGGCTTTATGGCTACGCATTATTTTCATCGCCGTTGCAGGTTTTCTGATTGTGAGCGGTCTTATCGTGTCTATTATACTCGATAGAGATGCGGGCGTATTTGAATGTCCGCATTGCGGCGAGCGGTTTGTCCCGACCGCAAAAGCGTATGTGTTTTCTTTGCACGGGATTACTTGGAGAAGATTAAGGTGTCCCAAATGTCACAAAAAGGGGTTTTGCAAGAAAAAATTGAGCCGAGAAAGTGAAGCATGAAAGATAGAGAAAGCCCGCCGAGGGAGCTTTACGCTTCCTCGGCGGGCTGCTTATTTTGGTATCATTCGGAAGTTTTCTTACGGAAAACACGTGCGAATAAATTTTTCTTCTTGTGTTGTTTTCGGGTTTCCCTGGCCGCGAGGATATCCCGCGCGTGAGTGGCGTTTTGTTCGAGTTGCGATTCCACAACGTCCGCCCGATATTTCATTTGATTGCCCTTCGTGCCCATCCAAGGGTCGAAATAGACATGTTTCGGCATGGTTTTTCCTCCTTCCATCGTTATGAATTGATAGAACGGCCGTTCCCATGTTTCGGCATGGTTTTTCCTCCTTCCATCGTTATGAATTGATAGAACGGCCGTTCCCATGTTTCGGATTGTTACAACCTCATCCGATCTTTTTGGTGAGCTTTTGGTAGGCGGAAAAGTCCGTTAAATCGTTGCAGAGGGGGGTGATGGAGATGTGGCCCGTCATGGTGGCATCGGTATCGAGGGTGAGGTCCCTCGTGCCCTCATACAGGCAGACGAGGCGGGGCTTCACCGTGCCATCGGGTAAAAATTCAAATTCATCGCTGTAGATGGCGGGGCCCATCCGCGTGACGAGGATCTCATCGCCCTCCATGGGGAAGTTGACGTTTACGATATCCGCATGGGCGAGCATTTGCCTTCCGATAATCTCATCATAGGCACGGGAGATGTTCTTGATGGCGCAGTCGAAGGAGTTGAACGCCGCCGAGAAGGCAATGGCCTTCACGCCGAGCTGGGCGGCTTCGAAGCAAGCCGCCACCGTCCCCGAATAGTGGATATCGGCGCCGAGGTTGGGGCCGCAGTTGATGCCCGAGAGCGCGAGGTCGAATTTCCGCTTCATGCCGAGGATGGCGACGCGTACGCAGTCCGCGGGGGTGGAATCGACGCTGTACGCCTCCACGTCCCATCCTTCCATGCGCTTGAGTTCATAGCAATTATGAATTTCGATGGAACGGCTCTTTGCGCTCTGCTGTACTTTGGGGGCGACGACGGTGACTTCGCCGATGGTCTTGGCCCACGCAATGAGGTGACGGATGCCTTCTGATTGGATGCCGTCGTCGTTTGTCAATAATATTTTCATAGCCATCCCTTATGTGTGGATTTGTATTCTCCGAGGAGGACGTCTGCATCCGCGATCAGCCGCTCCATCTCTTCGACGGAGTAGACCGTAGCCCCCGCCGCCATGTTGTGCCCGCCGCCGTGATACTGCTTGGCGAGATCGTTGATGCCGAGGAAGCGGGAGCGGAGCCGCACACGAATTTGATTCTCGGCGGCGTTGTCGATAAAGGCCGCCCAAATGAGACTGCCGCGGATATCCGAAAGCTCTCCCACGACCGAGCAGGCCTGCTCGAAGGTGAGCCCGAATTTCTCCTGCACGGCCGTATCCATATAGATATACGCGAAGCCGTGTTCGGTGATGCGGAGGTTGTCGTAGACATACGATTTGAGCCTGAGGGAGGCGAGGTCCTCCGCATAGAGGTTGGAGAAGAGGGTCTCGTAATCGACGCCGCATTCGAGCATGGAGCCCGCAAGGCGCATGGTCTCGCCCGTCACCCCTTCAAAGCGGAACCTGCCGCTGTCCGTCACCATGCCCATGTAGATATAGGTGGCGGCGGTGGGGGAGAGGGTGAGTTTTCCCCTGAACGTCATGCAGAAGTCTGCGATCATCTCACAGGCCGAGGAGCGGAAATCCTCTACCCAATTGATGTCTCCGTACGGATCCGCCTCGATGTGGTGGTCGATCTTGATGATTTTCTCCGCAAGGGCGTAGTTATGATTGGAGATACGCTTCCGTGTCCCCGTATCGATCACGATAAGCAGGGCCCCCTTGTAGGCCTCTTCGGGAAGGGTATCTTCCCCGCCGCAGAAGGCAAGGTAATCGGCGAAATCGTCATCCACGAGGTAAATATTCTTTTCGGGATAGGTATCCCGAAGCACATGCCGAAGGCCCATCGTGGAGCCCACCGCATCGCCGTCCGGGCGGATATGGCGGGAGATGATGATGGTCCGGTACTGCTCGATGGTATCGAGAATGGTTTGCTTTACTTGTTCGTTCATACAGGTTCTCCCGCAAGTTTATTCAAATCTTCGAGCAGTTGCATCGCCGTCTCTTTATCGGGAACGACGCACCCGCTCGCCTTCTTGTGCCCGCCGCCGCCGTATTTTACGGCGATGGGGTTGATGTTGTAACGGTTGGAGCGGAGCTCTGCATGGACGCCGTCCTCCCCTTCGGTGAAGTTGACCCACGCGTACACGCCCTTGATATCCCGCATCAGGCCGACGCGCCCCGAGGAGACGGGTGCGGCGTCACTGCCTTCGGGAAGTTCCTCTTTGGGGGTGTAGATGTAGGCTACATTATTCTCCGTAAAGCAAATTTTGTGCATGTTGTCCGCCCGCTCGAGGATCTTGGAGAAGTCCTCCGCATAGAGGTTGTAGTAGAGCTTATTGAGCTCGATGGGCTGAGAGAGCAGGAAGGCGGCGAGTTCGAAGGTCCGCGCGGTGGTGGAATCGAAGGAGAACCTGCCGCTGTCCGTCACCATGCCCATGTAGAGGGCGGTGGCGGCGGGGAGGGAGAGCTTGAGCTTGGTCCTGCGGGCGAAATCGGTTACGAGCCCGCAAGCGCTCTCGTAGGAACTATCCACCACATCGACGTCCGCGATCGCTTCACAGTAGATGTGATGGTCGAAGCGGAGCGTCTTTTCCGCAAGTTTGTAGCGGTCGTCGCAAATGAGATGGGAAGAGCCGCAGTCGAGAATGACGGCGAGCGCCCCTTCGTAATAAGAATCGGGAATTTCATCGAATACCGTCTCGATGAAGGGCAGGCGGGTGGCGGGGTCGCCCACCATGTAGACTTCCTTTTGGGGGAAGTTGCGGCGAATGAGCTCCGCAAGCCCGATCTGGCTTCCGATGGCATCCCCATCGGGGTGCTTGTGGCGGTGGATGATGATCCTTTGGTACTTTTTGATGAGTTTGAGCGCTTCTTTGAACATGCTGTATTTTCCTTTTTTTAGATTTTCCGCTTCAAGTGCTCCAAGTCAACATAAAACTTAGCATTTTATTTTATCACATTTTTCGTCCCGTGTCAACATCTCACGCTTGACAAGAGCATGAAAATTTGGTATAATGATACAAATCTTTGACGGACAAGGGGATACGACATGAAAAAGTACAGAATCCGGATCGGTCTCGATGTAGACGATACCCTCTATGAATGCAACTCCTACGCAGTCTCCATCATCAACCGCAACCACCCCGACGAAGAGCCCATGAAGCTCGAGGAGATCAACAGCTGGGGGAAGAGCGGCAGGCATGCCGATGAACGCATCGCCATGTATTCGGATCCCGAATTCGTGCGTACCCAACCCATTACCCCGGGGGCACAGGAATTCGTGAAGAAGCTCTCCGAGATCGCAGACGTTTTCCTCATCACCGCCGTGCCGCCCTGCTGCATGAGCGCAAGGGCGGAGCGCCTCGTGCATGACTTCCCCGAGATCCCCCCGCAGAACATCATGGTGGGGACGAGGAAGGATATCATCACCCTCGATATCATGCTCGACGACGGCGCCCACAATATCTCGAGCTCCCGTGCGGCCTATCCCGTGCTCTTCCGTAAACCGTGGAATACAGGCCTTTCGGGGCTGCTCTCCGTCAACAGTTACGACGACTTCCTGCACTTCTGCGAGATGGTGCAGAGCTCGTTCTCCGAAAAATTCCCGAGCCTTAAAAATGGGGGCGTTCTGTGCCTCGTGGGGCCTTCGGGCTCCTCCAAGACGGAGATCGCCAACGAACTTACCAAACTGGAAGGGTTTGAGAAGCCGCTCACGTCCACCACGCGGCCCCGCCGCAGGGAGGAGGGGGAGGAAGCCTACCGCTTTATCGACGAGGCGCAGTTCGTGCATGAGATGAAGGCGGGGGCGTACATCGAAACGACGGTGTACAGCGGGTACCACTTCGGCACGAGCGATAAGGATATCTCGCCCATCGTGGAGCGGGGGCACGTCGCCGTCATTCCCATCGACATTTGCGGGGCCATCACCCTCAAGAACTTATACCGCCGTCGCGCCCTGCTCGTGTTCACCCGCCGCGAACGCGCGGAGGCCATCAAGAGCATCATCAGCCGAGACATCGACCTCGAGGATAAGACGAGGCGCATCATGTCCCTCGACTTCGAGTACCGCAACAGCGAAGTGTGCGATGCCGAGGTGAATGTCGGAGACGACATCTCCTCCGCCGTCTCCCAAATCGTCTCCCTCACCAACCAGGAGTAAATCAAGCAAAGATCATGCGCAGAAATGATTGTTTCTGCGCATTTTACTATGCAAACGGCGAGGGGAATTTGCCCTCGCCGTCTTTGTATTCTATCAAATTGAAATTTATGATATATAGTCTTTGAGTTTGTACTGCTCGACAACTTCCTTTCCCACCAAAGTGATTGCCCGATGGGGGCAGTGGCTGATACAGCGGTAGCACATGGTACATTTTCCGTGCGGCACGGCGATCTGATTTTCGACTGTGAGGTTTTTCATCGGGCAGAGGCTTTCACAGACGCCGCATCCCACACAACGAGACTTATCTATCTTTAATCGATCGGAATAGCTCCTCGTCTTGCCGTAAAACCAGAGGCGTTGCCCGAACAAGCCCACAAGATGAGAAAAGAATCCCAAGCCGTTTTGCGGATATTTCCCGCTTCCGATTTGCAAAACCGCACACTCTATTTTTTCTTCCGCAAGACGGATGAGTTCTATTTTCTCTCCCGTGCTCTTCTTCAGAAGTTTACTGTCACAAACGCTATCGGGCATTTTGAGATGCAGGCCGCCCAAAACAGAAGCGCCGCATTTTTTCAAGAGCCGCGCCGCGCAACCCGCGCCGTCGCCGCTGAATGCACCCATGGTTACAAGGCAAAACACCTTTTTCCCTTTCCAAAGCGGGGCATGATTTGCTATGAGATCCCGCACCATTTTGGGAGCATTGGAATACTGCACGGGATAGCCGAGGACGACGTATTCATACTTTTCTAAGGCAGAGAGGGCGGCTCCATCCTCGATCGCAAAGACGGGAGCTGTTTCATCCAACAGGTTTACGAATTTCTCAACGCAAAACTTTGTATTGCCCGTGCCGCTCAAATAAATTGCACAAAAGTTCTGTTCCATTTCCTTCATCCGATTTCCGTTTGTGAAAGTATAGCATAGATACGGGATAAAATCAAGTTGATTTTCCAATGCGGCCATGATATAATGGGAACTGTAAACGGAATTTAACGGAGGATCGAATATGGTGATACCTGCTCTGCTTCTCAGGAAAAGACATATCATCGGCAAGCTGTTGAAAGCGGGCGCCGTTTCGGAAGAGAGCGCCGTTACGTTTAAGGAGGCGGGCATCATAAATCCGAACGGATTTCATAGGTTTACCTTGTGCTTGGTAGAGCAGGGCATTCTCCGCCAATGCGGCGAGAAATATTATTTGGATACTACAAAGCTGTAAACAGAATTAAACGGAGGAATTATGGCGTCAAGCAAGGAATATTTGAATTTTATTTTGGAGCAGCTATCCGAATTAGAGGACATCACCTATAAGCCCATGATGGGTGAATTTCTGCTTTACTATCGCGGGAAGCTTATCGGTGGTATATATGACGATAGATTGCTTGTGAAACCCGTGAGATCCGCGCTATCCTATTTGCCCCAAGCGGAGTATTGCTTGCCGTATGAGGGCGCAAAGGAGATGCTCAATGTGGACAATGTGGACGATAAGGCTTTTTTGACGGGATTATTTGAGGCAATGTATGGCGACCTACCAATGCCGAAAGTGAAAAAGCGGTAAGTTCAATTTCGCGGAATATAAAGGCGAGGGCGGTTGCCCTCGCTTTTTGAGGCGTCTAAATGCCATCAGACGCTCTTTCACTTGATTTTCCTATGCTACTGTGATATAATGGAAATGTCAGGTAGGAATTTGGGGGACAAAATAAGTTATGTCGATGAAATGTTTTTTGGCCTTAGAACTACCGTTGCAAAAGACGACGTACAAATACAAAAGCATTATACCGACCATACATGACGGCGATATGTGGTATGACGGCGGGATAACGTTCAGAGCAGAGTTGACCGAACAGGAAAAATACTGTTTGGGCAACGTTTTTAAGGACTTCAGCTGTTATGCGATAGAGAGTGCGTTTGGACTTGATTACGAAAAGCGGTTCCGCTCTGCAATATCCGAAACCTATGCACAAAACACGTTTGAAGAACTCAAATGGTTAAAGGCGTTTGCAAAGAAACAGCTTCTCAAACAAGATGTATTTATGATAGTTAACCTTTGGCTGGGGAAAAAGACCGAAATGAAAGGGCAGAAGATGATCGACGTAAACGAGTGGGAGCTGTCCGCTGAAAAAGATTTTTCTTTCGAATACGGAGTAATTTATCAATTTATCGATAATTCCCAAGAGGCAACAGAACGTCGCCGTCAAAGGGCAAACCGTTTTTCGGTATAACATTATAAACCTCAATTCATAGGAGAAGTGTATCATGAAAAAAAATGTAAGTGTGATCATGGCAGTGATAACATTGGTTTTGTGTTTTGCATTATCCGCTTGCGCAAATAAATATGTAAGCCGTTATAATGCTACGCTGATGGTAAGAACAAATACCTCAAATAATGCATTGGTTACATTTGATACTTTTAGCGGAACGCATGTAATAAAATTAAAAAACAATGGTGCAGACGAGGTATTTATAACGTATGAAGCGACATTGGGAGAAGGGAATGTAAAAGTTTACTATGATTTTAATGATGAAAAGCTGAACTTGTTCGAAATTGAATCGAACGGTTCTGTGGATAGTAAAACCGAAACTTTTACAGGCAATAAAACGATTTACATCATCATTGAATCAGACGGTGAATGCAGCGACGGCAAGTTTTCCTTTGTTTTGGAAAAATCGGAGAAGTAATTTCAAGTTAGCGGAAAGGTAAGAATTTGTGTGCGCTTCTATGGTATAATCATATTATGATAGGCGTCGATACCATAGCAAAAGAAATCACAGCGAGCAAAATTTTAATTTAGCGGAGTAAAACAGTAAAAGAAATGGAAGTGAAAAATTTACTCGGCGCGAAAAACA
>CANQMQ010000036.1 GCA_947625025.1 uncultured Clostridia bacterium | reverse complement strand
CCCCAAATTTTTCCCCAATTTCAAAAAATCGGGGCAGTCGGAATATAAAAATATGCACGGTTTTGGCGTTTTATACGCTAAAATCGTGCATAAATGGCTGGGGTAGCTGGATTCGAACCAACGAATGACGGAGTCAGAGTCCGTTGCCTTACCGCTTGGCGACACCCCAATGCAATTACGATACAATTATAGCCTACCTCTCGGAAATTATCAAGCGTTTTCGGGTGGGTTTGGGAAAAAATTCTTTTGAGATTTTTGGAGCACGGGGGAGAGGGTCACCGCGCCCTACCATTCCCAACCGTATTACCATAACGGCACCGCGTCCTACCATTCCCGATTGTATTACCATGACGGCACTGCGTCCTATCGTTCTCATACGCGTTACCGTGACGGCGGATTCGGAGGCCGCCCCCCCCTACGAGAATTCGGGAGCACGGGCTCGACGCCCCGGAGCGCCGAACGGAAAACGGCCCTATGAGCGCTTCGGCATGTGGCTTGCAGCCGTCATTGGCGACATCGCCTACTTCGTATGCGGAAAGGAGATTTTGAAGGTCACTTTCGGACATGGGTATATCGAAACGCATGGCGTGGCGTATGATACCTACCCGATAGACGGCATCCGCCTCTCCGATGAGAAAGAATAACGCACATCCGCCCATTGCGGGCGGATGTGCGTTATAAGCTGCCGCGCTCCTTTTTGAAGGGTCTATGTATGACATAAGAAGTCTGCGGAACTTATTCCATATCCTGAATGAGGCAGTGCTTCCAGGTGCAAATATATCTTTTGCCGCCGTGTTCTGCGTAATCGGACATATACGGCTCACGGCAGACCTCTTCGAATGTTCCGTCTGGCAAGAGGCGATATACCGCCCCGTTGGTGATCGCAAATAAGCCCCTTTGGTTTCTGCGTGTACAGACCAAATACTCCTGCCCGTAAAGCGCTCTTTTGAATGCGGCGAGCTTCGGAGCGTCCGCCCCTTCGGTAATATCTGCCTTCTCTAAACTTCTCTCGTCAGACGTGAGAAGTTTTTCCTTCAAAACGAAATCGTTCCCAACTTTTTCGAACCGCCCATAGCAACCCTCACAGCCATGCGGAGCGCCCTCTGCGGACGCACCCGCATGATAAGAGTTGCGGATCATGTAGTAGCCGCCTCTTGTGTGCTTTATGAAGGAATAGCGCGTATACGGCGCTTTACCGTCTCGCTTTTCACGGCCCGGCTCCAACTGCGGAAGGAGGAGCGCGGAATATTGCATGGTATCGGGATATATTTCCGCAAGGCCATGCCCCACACCGCCCCCTCTCCCGTTGCAGGTGTAAATCCCGTAAACCGCGTTCACCTCTTCATCGTAATAGAAGTCCTCATCGGTGTTTTGGGCGCCCCGTATCTTCAGCTTCCCGAGAAAAGCGAGGCGATCCGCGGTGTAGAAGGCGAACCTGCCATCGGTAGACTGAACCAAAACGAGGTTATGCCTGTGCGAAACGTAGACGTAGGTGGGATAGTTGATATCCTTGAGCCTCGCAATTTTCTCATTTGTCGTTAAGTCGTATACCCACACCGAGCCGCCTATAATAAAAAAGCGTGAGGCGGGCTCGTCTATTACAATTTCATATGCGCTGCCGTTGATCTTACAATTCATTTCTTCAAGCCTTCCCGTCGGAGAGATTTGTCTGATTTTCTTTTATTTACGAGTTTCGCACCTCCGAAGGAGGTGAGCGGACGGAATGAGGGGGCGTTGTCATGTCGAGCTTGCTGAGACATCTCGGCTCCGCTTCGCTTTCCTTCCCAATGACAGTTCTTCTTTCAAACAAGAGGCGCCCGTGCGGGGCGCCCCGTTGCTGTAATTACACATTGAAGCAGCTGCCGCCGATGAATTCCCTGAGGAGGGAATTGCAGGGGACAAGGCTTTCGTCCTCGATGAGGTGGAAGTATTTGAGGTTCTTGATGAGCCTGTTGGCAACGAGGTACTGCGGATCCGAAGCCGTGATCTTCGTGAGGGCCTCCATCGCGGGCTTTTTGAGGACGCACAGTTCATAGCCGAGGCTGGAGTTGAATACGTAATCGGCGTTTTCCTGGTTGGGGTAGATCCAACGGAATTCGCCGTTGCGCACCGATTGCCACATATCGATGGTGTTGGCGGCGGAGCAGTTGCGGAACTGCATGTCGCGTACGATTCTCCTAATTAACCTCGTGTTGGTGAGGGAGAGAGGGGAGTGGTTGTCGATGTTGAGCTGTTCGTGCGGGGCGATGTAGATCTTGAATTTCTGATGTTTCGGAATGGACTTGGTGAGCTTCTCATTGAGGGCATGGATGCCTTCGATGATGATGGGCACGTTTTGGCCTACGCGGATGGTCTTGCCCTCTTCCCGCTTATCGAGCTTGAAGTTGAAGCGGGGGAGGGTAACTTCTTCGCCGTTGATGAGGTCGAAGAGGTCCTTGTTGAAGAGCTCCACGTCGAGGCAATCGATGTGCTCCAAATCGAGCTTGTTGCGGGGCCTGCCCTGCAGCCGGGCGATCTTGTCCTTCTCGAAGTAGTAATCGTCCATCGAGATGGTGACGGGATTGATGCCGCGGGACATAAGTTCGATGCGGACACGGTTGCAGAAGGTGGTCTTGCCGCTCGAACTCGGGCCTGCGATGGCGATGAGGCGGATATTTTCGATGTCGCTCTCGATCATATCCCCGAGCTCGGTGAGCTGCTTATTGTGCCGTGCCTCGCACATTTGCACGAATTCCAATACCTCGCCCCGCTCTATTTTGCGGTTGATATCCGCGATCGTCTGGCTCTTTACCTTGTCTGCCCACGTATACGCCCGCTGCAGCGATTTACAGTAGGTGGCCTCTTCCTCGAATTCGGGAATGGCGGTATCGAGGTCGTGGCGGGGGTATTGGATGATGAAGCCGGGGCTGTACGGCGTAATTTTGTAGTTATGAATACAGCCCGTTGAGGGCACCATATAGTTGTGGAGATAATTGTAGTAATCCCCGCACTTGTAGAGGTGCACGGTGCTCTCGGGGCGGTATTTGAGGATCTCAATTTTATCGTCGAGATGGAATTTCTTGTAAATTTCCTCAGCCTCTTCCACGGTTACGGTCACCCGCTCGATGGGCAGATCCTCTTCGACGATGCGCTTTACCTCCTGCGTGATGCTCTCTACCGCGCGCGACATATTGAAGCTCTTGGTGAGCGCCTGGCAGGAGATGGAGCGGGAGATGTTATACGAGAAGCGGATCTTCACATCGGGATAGATCCTGTGGAATGCCATGGCGATGATGTAGCGGAGGCTCGCACTGTATGCCCTGCCCGCCTCCGCATTGCTCAGCGTGAGCAGGTGGATGCTCATGCCGTCGTTCTTTTCGGAGAGCCTGTAGTTGAGTTCCTTAATTTGTGCGCCGACCTGACAGACGACGAGATTTTTCCGTTCTTTCGGATCTACAAGGTCGAGGACCCGCGTGCCCGGCTGTACCGTCACGGATTGGTTGTTGAATAGTACCCTTATCATAATTTTTCCCCTTTCCACATGAAGTGGTTCTTTATTATACTACATTCCGAAATTTTTTGCAAGGGGTTTTCTGATAAAATTTTTATTTTTTTGTGAGTTTATATCAGCATTTTTTCGGAATACGGAATGGCAAAGGGAGGGAAGCCGCAAAATGGGGGAGGAAGGATGCGAAAAGCGGGGAGGAGTTTGCAGTTTTTTTGGAAGGGAGGGGCGGCGGGGAAGAGTTTTCACAAAAAAAATCCTAAGGGTACGCCAACTTTGTTTGACAATTTTGTACACTTCCACTATAATAGCGGTGAATCGTCGCCGCCAAAGCGGGCGAAAATTCGATAAATTATGTTGATCCACTACCTGACAACCGCTCTCGTCGCCGTCCTTGCGGCGGAGAGCCTCACCGCATTCCATGCGTTTGCAAAGCGGAAGGCGTTTTGGGAGAAGGCCGCGATCCTCCTCTTCGGCGCGCTCTTTTTGGTTGCCTACCTCTGGGACGGGGACGCCATTGCCTCCGTCTACCACCTTGCACCGATGGAGGGCGTTTCCATCGGCACCCTGCCCGCCTTCCTCCTCGTTTGGTTTACGACGGCGGCGGCGCTCTTTCTGTGCCTCTTCCCCTTCTTCCGCAAGGCCTGCCCCGCGATGGGGTACTACGCCGTGTTCGCGCTCCTCGTATTCGGTGCGGACGCCGTGCTCCTTCCGAACTATATTGCGGCGCATACGGGGGCGTTTGAAGTAGCTTCTGCCCGCACCGCCCTGCTCGCCGCAGAGGTGGGTTTCGGGCTCGGGGCTTCCTGCTATGCGCTCTTCGTCTCCGCAAAGCACTTCAAAAAAGAGGCCAAAAAACTCGGCTGGATCTTGTTGGGCCTTTTGGGCATGCTCCTCTGCTCTGCCCCCAACTACACCCTTCAGCTCCTCTTCAACCCCGCCGATTACGCCTTCACGGTGATCGACCTCAATTTCTACCACAGGCTGTTTCTGTATCCCGCCATCGTCATTCCCGTGGTGCTGTGGTTCTTCCTCTCGGGAAAGCCCCTCGAGACCAAGCGGTGCGCGGTGCTCTTCTACGCCCTTTCGGGGCTGTGGAATTTCATGTGTACGCAGAAATTCCCGATGATTTGGGGATTGGAGCATGTGGGGAATCTTCCCCTGCACCTGTGCAACACGGCTTGCTACGTCACCCCGCTCTGCCTCACCTTCAAGTGGAAGCGGCTCTTCTACTTCACCTACTTCATCAACGTATTCGGGGCCTTCCTCGCCCTCACGATGCCCAATTACAGCATCGAGGGGCTCAATGGGACGGTGCTCGTCTACTCCACCCTGCACTTCTACCGTGCCCACTATCAGGCATTCTTCATGCCCCTCCTCATCGTGGGGCTCGGCATCTTCGAGCGGCCCCGCCTCAGGCAGTTCATCTACTCGATGGTGGCGTTCTTCTTCTATTACATCCTCATGCTCGTGCTCAACGGTTGGTTTACCAACTACGATGCGGGCGTGGACTACTTCTTCATCAACTCCGATTTCATTGCCGATAAACTCGGCACATGGGCAGAGCGCCTCCGCGACATCGTGGTGAGCTTCTCCTTCTCGGGGCTGACCTTTACCTACTACCCGCTCTATCAATCCCTTTATTTCCTCGTCTACTGCCTGTTGGCGCTCGCCATGTGGTTCTTGTACGAGGTTGCCTACCGCAGCGTCTCGGGGTGGCTCGATCTCGCCGCGCGCAGGAAGAAAATACGCATGGACGCGCTCGCCCTTGCGGCGAACGCCCCGCACGACGGAGGTGCTCCCATGAACCAATCGGCGGAAACGCTCACCCTCAAAGGATTTTCCAAGCGCTACGGCAGGAGCGATGTCTATGCCGCAAAGGATGTCAACCTCGAAGTGCGCGGGGGAGAGATCTTCGGCTTCCTCGGGCCCAACGGTGCGGGCAAATCCACCATCATCAAGAGCATCGTCGGCATCCAGCCCATCACGGCGGGCAGTATCTATGTCTGCGGTTACGACGTCGAGAAGCAGAGCGTTCAGGCCAAGAGCAACATCGGCTTCGTGCCCGATCACTACGCCCTCTATGAAAAACTGACCGCACGGGAATACGTCAACTATATCGCCGATCTCTATGCCGTCCCGAAGGCAGAGCGCGATGAGCGCATGAACTTCTATGTGGAGATCTTCGAATTACAGAAGGCGGTGGACGAGCCCATCTCCACCTATTCGCACGGCATGAAGCAGAAGGTAGCCATCATGGCGGCGCTCATCCATAACCCCAAGGTGTGGATTTTGGATGAACCGCTCACAGGCCTCGATCCCAACAGCATCTACCAGGTGAAGGAGTGCATGAAGCGGCATGCGCAGGCGGGGAACGTCGTGTTCTTCTCGAGCCACCTCATCGACGTCGTGGAGCGCATTTGCGACCGTATTGCCATCATCCGCAAGGGGCAGATCCAATGCGTGCGAGATGTGAGAGAGATCGAGCGGGAGACCACCCTCGAACGGTTCTATATGGACATGATCACTTCAAAAGAGGTCTTGCCCGTGCCCTATAAACCCGAAACGGCTGAATAAGTCTCATGGAAGAATTACGCAAACTCAAAATCCTCATCAAGATGCAGCTCAGGAGCGCCATCGATTTTTCGTTCCTGAAGAGCAAGCGCGCCTTCATTCTGAAGGTGGGCCTCGCCCTCGTTGCATTTGCCGCGATCACGGCGGCGTTTTACGCCGTGTTCTATATTTGCGTGCTTCTCTCCGTCTTTTCCTTCGGTGGGGGAATTCCCGAGACGGTAGTCACCGTCCTCTTCACGCTCATTCAGCTGATGAGCATCTTCTCCTGCATGACGGGGCTCTCCAAGACGCTGTACCGCGGGGGAGACAACGTCATTTTGTTGGTGCTTCCCACCCAGCAGAATACGGTATTCCTCTCCAAACTTCTCGTCTACTACTTCTTCGAGCTCAAGCGGAGCTTCACGCTCACCGTACCCATGTACCTCGCCTACGGGCTCGTGAACGGGGCGGTGTGGTTCTACTACCCGTGGATGCTCTTCGGGTTCCTCTTCGTGAGCCTGTTGCCCGTCGCCATCGGGGCGGTGCTCTCCATTCTCGCCCTCTATATCCCCAAGCTCCTCTCGCGGGTGCCCCTCCTCAAATACCTGCTCATCGTGGCGGCGGCGGGGGGCATGACGGCGCTTGCCTTCTACCTCGTGGGGCTCATTCCCGAAAATATCAACCTCTTGGGGCAGTGGGGAAGCATTTCCCTCGGGATACGGAACTTCCTCAATTCCTTCGCCCGTTGGTTTGCACCCTACCACTACCTCAACCTCATGCTCGTGGGCGGCGCCCTCGAAATTACGAGGAACCCGCTCTCTTTGAGGACGCTCTACGTATTCCTTGCCAACCTCGGCGTGATTGCCGTATTCATTGCAATTGCCTTCTTTACGGCACGGGTGCTCTTTTTGAAGCTCACCGCAAAGGCGGGGGAGAACGAGCTCCGTTCCCGCAAACAGCGCCCCAACCGCGTGCGCGGCAAGCTCCGCAGTGCGCTCTCCGAGGACCTGCTCCGAAACGTAAGGAGCGGCAAGGCAGTGTGGAGGAGCGTGGTGGAATTCTTCGTGCCCGCCTTCCTGCTCTTCGCCTTAAACCGCATCTACGCGGCGATGAATACGAGCCTCGCGGGGCAGGCCATGACGGCCACCTTCAACGTGCTCGTGCTCCTCGTTACGGTGCTCACCTCGAACACCTTCCTTGCCAATGTTTACAGCAGGGACGGCGCCGCACGGAACCTCTTAAAGACGAGGCCCATCGATATGCGGCTGCTTCTTGCCGCAAGATTGGTGCTTCGGGCGGTGCTCTCCACCCTTTCCATCGGGGTCGCCGTCACCCTCTTCCACTTTGTTTCGGGAGCGGTGGTGAAGGAATCGGTCGGCTTCTTCCTGATGGCAACCTTCGTCAACCTCGCCCACATCCTGTGGAGCGCCGAGATAGACGTCATGAACCCCGAAGCAAGGCGTGGGGGGAATGAGGCACAGGCCACGGCATTTGCGATCCTGCTTGCCGTATTCTTTACGGCGGGCTACTTCCTCTTTTCCGATCGGGGCGCCGCGACGGCGTTTATCGAACTTGCCCTCGTGGCGGCGGGCTTTCTGGTGCTCCGCGTATTCCTGTATTTCGAGCGCGTCCGCGTCTATTTCGTGGAGAAGTGAGGGCATATGAAGAAGAGTACCGTCATTATCGTTACCATCACCTTTGTGCTCTCCGTGGTGCTCGTGGGCATCTTCGGCATGCAGATGATGTCCTATAACACCCGCATCTATGTCGAGAAAATTACGCCCACCGCCATCATCTCTTCCACGGGGGAGACGGCGGAAATTCTGCACTCCGAGGATAGAGAGGGCAATGAGTTGCCCGATGATTACTACGCCGTGCTCCACTATGTGGAAGGCCTCGTGGTGCGCATCGACTACGAAGTGACCCCCGCAGACGCCACCGACAACCGCGTGGAGCTCAAGATCAACAACTTGGCGGAGGACAACCCCCAGGCGGAGCTCGACGGGATGAATATCAACATCCTGCGCACGGGGTCTCTGCGGCTCAACTTCCGTGCCTCGGACGGCACGGGCACCGAAATTACCTTCGTGCTCTACATCCGCCCCCAACCCACGGAATAATCCCCCCGCCCTCATCCCGAACCCCCCGAAGGGGGGTGAGAGGACAACAATCCGTAAATCGGTTTGTATAGAGAGAAAAAATTTTTAGGAGGCTTTTTATGAAGGCAAACATGAAACGCATGGCAGTTGCGATCCTTGCAATGCTGCTCACCGTTTCGACGGCGCTTGCAGGCTGTAAGCCGAAGAGCGACATCCCCGAAGACGCAGTTCTCGATAAGATAGAACTCGTCGATGGCTACCAGAAAGAGTATCGGGTAGATGAAAAATTCAAGAACGACATCAAAATCAAGGCGACGTATAGCCCCAAGGGCAGTGAAGAGCTTGAGCTCACCGCAACGGGCGTCACCTATACGCCCAACCCCTTGACCTTCGATACCGCAGGCGAAAAGGAGCTTACGATTTCCTATAAATATAAGGAAGTGACGAAGAGCGTGACGGCGAAGTTTAACGTCGTCGATGTCAAGGACGAGGATTTGACCGTCCTGATGTTCGATTTGCCCGAATCGTATGCAAACTACATGAACAACTTCAAGGACGACGCAGAGGATAAGGACGGCGAGGCGCTCACCATTGCAGACCATGCCAAGGCCGAAAACCGCGATAAGTTCATGGTAGGCGGCGGCATCTACAAGGTCGGCTATGTAAACGGCTTCTACTTCATGCCCGATGCCCGCGGTCTCAACGAGTTCAACAAGGAACACCCCTTCAAGGACATCAAGACGACCTTCGAGCTCTACGTGAAGGATACTGAAGAGGCCACGTATCCCACCGCTCCCGAAGCCGACCCCACCACGTACGTCACGAAGAAGACGGGGGAGGGGCAGAACAACATCTACTACTTCAAGAAGGAAGCCGTGGGCAAGATCTTCAAGCTCGTCGTCAAGCCCGATGAGAGCTGCAATTTGGAGGCCGACCTCGTCGATCCCAAGATCGAAGCGGAGTTCCAAGTTGTAGATGGCTACAACGTATACGACCTCACCGGCCTCTCCGTGCTCGACAACCT
>CANQMQ010000035.1 GCA_947625025.1 uncultured Clostridia bacterium | reverse complement strand
GGTGGGCCTTCACGGACTCGAACCGCGGACCAATCGGTTATGAGCCGACCGCTCTAACCAACTGAGCTAAAGGCCCGCTTTGGGCGGCATTCACGCAACGCTTGTTTATCATATTATAAATACGGGAAAATGTCAAGTGTTTTTCTACCCCTTTCCCAAAATTTTTTTCGACCTTCTCCGACATTCTCCCCCCTTCTTCCCCATCCTTCTCTCTCCCCTTTCTGTTACAATGCAGAAAGAGCGTTACGGGAGGGAAGCATGAAATTGCAATCGAGCCGCCGCGGGGACAACCTCTACATCTACCTTTCGGGGGAACTTGATGAGCACAGCGTGGCGGAACTGCGGCAACAGGCGGATAAAGTGATCGACGACAACGCAGGCCTATCGAGGGCCGTCTTTAATCTTGCGGGGCTTCGCTTTATGGATTCGACGGGCATCGGGTTTCTCATCGGCCGCTATAAGCGTCTGCAGCGGTACGGCATGAATATGTACCTCGAGAGCCCCGAGAGCAGTGCAGACAGGATCCTGACGCTCAGCGGGATCTATTCCCTGATGCCCAAAATTTAGGAGACGCCATGAACGAATTCATTCTGAGGTTCCCCGCTCTATCGGAGAACGAAGTGTTTGCGCGCAACGCCGTAGCGGCGTTTGCCCTTCCCTTAAACCCCTCTCTCTCCGAGCTCTCCGATATCAAAACGGCAGTATCGGAAGCGGTCACCAACTGCATCGTACACGGTTACAGGGACGGTGCGGGTTGGGTCACGGTCACCTGCCGTGCCATGGAGAACCGCCTCGAGATCGAGATAAGCGATGAAGGACGGGGCATCGCGGATGTGGAGAAGGCCCTCCAGCCCTTCTTCACCACCCTACCCGGGGAGGAACGCTCGGGGCTCGGCTTCACCATCATGCAAACCTTCATGACGGATTTTTCGGTCACCTCCCACGAAGGCGAAGGCACCACCATCCGCATGGGGAAGGTCCTGGGCACGGGAGCGGTGCGCGATGTTGGATGAGCAGGAGACGCTCGCCCTCATCCGCAGTGCGAAGGCGGGAGACGGGGCGGCGAAGGAGACCTTGCTCACCCACAATTCCTCCCTCTTAAAGAGCATTCTGAGGCGGTATCTCGGCAAGGGAGTGGAGTACGACGACCTCTTCCAACTCGCCTCCTTAGGCTTTCTGAAGGCCATCTCAGGCTTCGATGAGAGCTTCGGCGTCAAGTTCTCCACCTATGCCGTACCCATGATCGCAGGGGAGATCAAGCGGTTTTTACGGGATGACGGGAGCGTGAAGGTATCCCGTGCCATCAAGCGGACCGCCCGTGAACTCAACCGCTACATCGAGGAATACTCCCTCGCACACGGGGAGCCGCCCACCACGAAGCAACTTGCGGAGGCGTTTGCGATGGAGGAGGGCGACGTCGTACTCGCGCTCGGGTCTACCCGCATGCCCGTCTCCATCTACGAACAGGCGGATTACAAGGACGATAAGACGGCGACGCTCGCCGATAAGCTCCCCGCGAAGGAGGGTCAGGAGGAACTTTTGGACCGCATGATTCTGCGGGAGGCCATCGAAAAGCTCCCCGAACGGGAGAAGAAGATCGTCATGCTGCGCTACTTCCGCGACATGACGCAGAGCGAAGTTGCGAAGGCCATCGGCGTCTCACAGGTGCAAATTTCGAGAATCGAGAGTAAGATCATGGCACAGCTTCTGAAGGAACTCACAGGCTGATTTTTTCCCGTACCCGTAAAAAGCGGTAACAAATAGAGCGGCGCGGGCGCCCCTTTGTATCAAAGGGGCGCCCGCGCCTTTCCTGTATTTCAAAAACAAAACCCCGCCATAGGGCGGGGTTCGGGAGAAGGCCTATTCGATGCCTTCATTGAGCTTTGCAAGCAAAACTTCGAGGTCCTGCCCGTGCACGGAGACCGCTTCCGCAATGGTCTCATTGTGGGCAAGGGCACAGCCGAAGCAGTGCATACCCGCCTCCATCAGAATGGAAGGCGCATCGGGATTGAGCTCGAGCACGTCCGCAATCAACGTATTTTCAGTGATCTTTGCCATAGTTTTACTCCTTCATTTTGTCGCCATGATTGTAACACAATCCGCCCGCCATTGCAAGTATTTTCATACAAAAATTTATTTTTTAGAGCGTAAACAGCCAATACAGGAGCCCGACCGCCGCCCCCGCACTCACGCCGAACACGATGATGGGCCCCGCCACCACGAACATCTTGGCCGCCATGCCATAGACGAAGCCCTCCGTCTTGAATTCGATGGCGGGCGAGGCGACCGAATTGGCAAAGCCCGTAATGGGCACGATGCTCCCCGCCCCCGCATTCTTTCCGATCCTATCATAGACGCCGAGCCCCGTGAGCAATGTCCCCAAAAAGATGAGAATGACGGATACGGTGCCCGCGAGGACATCCCCCGTAAGCCCCGCATATTCGAGCAGAATGCGGAAGAATTGCCCGATACAGCAAATGAATCCCCCCACGAGGAAGGCCCTGCCGCACGTCTTGAAGTGCTTGGTGGGCGGGGCGAAGCTATCCACATACCGAAGGTAGTTGCGGTTGTAGTTCTCCCTTGTCTTGCCCGTCACGGCCTGAATTCCTCCCCCGAGGCAGTGGGGAAACAGCTCTCCCGCTCCTCCCTCGTCTTTCCGAGCGGATTGCGCTTGATCTTCTTCATGCCTATAATTTGGCAATTTACGGGCGGTTTTATACGGCAATGCGGGCATAAAAAATATCCGCACGGCGGCGGATATTTTTACGGATATGGAAATTTTTCTATTCAGTTCTTTTTGGGTTCTGCCTTCGCTGCGGACGTTTCCGTAGGGGCAGGTGCGGACATGGGTGCCATCTCGGGCGTCAAGGGCTGCTTGTGGCGGACGTACCCGAGCTCCATGAGGGTCTGCGTCGTCTGATAGGGAACGTCGTAGGAATTCGCCTTGACTTCGCCCTGTGTAAGGCCCACTTGCATCATCGCGATGGCGATGAGTTCCTTTGCATTCTTCATGGAGCGAAGCCCCACGAGCCTGATCCGTGTGGGTACCCCTTCATAGCCCGCAACCTGCGAGACATCGGTGTGGAGGTACTTGTCTCCCACCGTCTTGGGGTCGAGGGCGATATACATGATGAGGAGCCCGTCTTCAATTTGCAGTTTTACGAGGACGCGGGTGCCGTAGCTGAAGGTATCCGAATCCCAATCGATTTGGGAAGCGATGCCCTCATAGGAGAGGAGTTCGTTCTTGAGTTCGGAATACTGGTTCTTGAGCGCGGCGTCTGCCTGGGAGAGGCGGGCGGTGAAGCTGAAATCGAGGATAGCCGCGGGCGGGTACGGCATGACGGGCGGCATCACGGGTTGGGACGGCGCCGTGCCGAACATGAGCGTCGTCATGGGTGCGGGGGCGGGAGCGGCGGGTTCTTCGTACGTCACTTCCTCCACCGTAAATTCGCTCTCGAAGGGAACGGGTTCGGGGAGCTCTACAATGGCTGCCGTATCATTCTCCTCGATGGGTTCCTCTACGGGTTCCGCGGGGACCTCTTCTTCGGGCATCGGGCCCTCTTCGACAGGGATCTCCACGCCTTCCCCTTCTGCGGGAGCGCCCTCAACGGGAACTTCCCCTCCTACGGGTTCGGCAGGGGCCTCTGCGGGAGCCGTTTCTGCGGGCTCTGCTTCCTCTACGGGAGCTTCGGAGGCCTCGTCTACGGGAACGGGCTCTGCGGCTTCCGCCTTCTTGCGCTTTGCGTGGCGGCAACCGAATACGATTGCGAGAATGATGGCTACGAGGACCACTACGCCTCCGACCGCGATCCCCAAATACATCCAGGATCGTGCCGTCCATTGAATGGGGCCCGCAAGCAGACTATACGCCGGGCTTCCTATCATTGCTTTCATAAACCTTCTCCTGCTAAGAATATTTCGCTTCCACCGTGCAAGCGAGCGGACCCGCGGGGCACAAGTCACCCTCTGCCCCTCAGAATGGATACCGATACATGTGATATTATAAATTATACGCGCGATAATGTCAAGAGGCACACCGCAAAATTTTTCATGGAATCGACAGTTTTTTTATGGAAATGCCCTTCCGCATCCAATCTTCACCCCATGAGGGGCGCCGCAACACGGTTACGCCCTGCGCTTCATCCTTTTTCTATGGAGCCGCCAGACGAGGATATACGCCCCGCCGAGGAGGAGGGAGGCGCCGATGAGCACGAGGTAGCATATCCACGGGGGCACCGCGCTTCCAAAGAAATCGAGGGTGCAGTCGAAGCCCGATCTGAGCCCCTCCGCGAGGGCGGCGGGCATTCCCTCCACGCTCTCGATGGCCCCGCCCATCAGGTGGAGATGGAGAAGGCTCGTCCCGTAGCTACCGGGAAGGAACATAAGGGCGCGCTGCAGCCATACGGCAAGGCTCGCAAAGGGCATATATGCCTCGCACAAAAAGCCGTAAGCGGCGGATACGGTCGCCTGCACCGCCGTGACCCCGCCCGAGGAGCGCACGAATTTGCAGATAAGGGAGGAGAGCGCCGTCCCGAAGAGCACGAGGAGCAGGGTATCCGCGATGGCGAGAAAGGCATCGAGGAAGGAGAGGTGCCACCCGAGCACGGCGAGGTAAACATACCCCGCGCCGAGCGCCACCATCGAGACGAGGGCGGTGGCGAGGTAGGTCGCGATGAAGTAGGAGAGGGCGAGGATATGCGGCGGGACGGGGGATACGATAAAGTCCCCCTCCACTCCCGTGACGCGATCCTGCACGGAGACGATATTGGCGGTAAACGCCGTCGTCACCGTACACACCGCAAGGAGGGAGGAGACGAGCCATCCGCCCGCAATGCTCTCTACGGCGGCCTCGGGAATAGGGAATCCCTCTACGACGGAGCGGATGCTGTCCCTGTAGACGTCCCCTAAGAAGGCGATAAAGAGGAAGATGAGGATGAGCGGTGCGATGAGGCAGGGCAAAAACATGCCCTTATCCTTGAAAAACAGCTTGCAGTTGCGCACAACGAGGGCGTAGAGGCGGTTCATCGTTCCTCCTTTCCCGTCTTGCCCGTGACGGCGAGAAAGACGTCGTCCATCTTCCCCTTCACGATCTCGTAATCGGAGAAGAGGGCGGGATATTTTAAGATGAAGTCGGTTGCGGCACGGGTGCAGGGAAGCTCCAAGCGGTATCCGTCCCCCACCGCCGTATAGGGCAATTTGAGCATTTTTACGTCCTCTTCGCGGACATGGTATAGGGTAATGAAGTCTCCTGTATATTTTTCCTTGAGGGCGAGCGGGGTATCGTCGGCGAGGATCTTGCCGCCATCGAGAATGACGACGCGGTCCGCATCCGCGGCCTCCTCCATGTAGTGGGTGGTGAGGAGCACCGTGAGGCGGCGCACCTTGCGGAGGGCATGTACGACTGCCCACACCTGCTTCCTCGTCTGGGGGTCGAGGCCCGTCGTCGGTTCGTCGAGGATGAGGATGCGGGGCTCATGGATGAGGGCACGGGCGATGTCTGCCCGCCGCCTCTGCCCGCCCGAGAGCTTGTTGACGGGGCGGGAGAGCAGTTCGGAGAGCTCGAAAAGAGAAGAGAGTTCCAAAAGACGACGCTCAAACTGTTTCCCGAAGATGCCGTAGAGGGCGGCACGGGAGCGTAAATTCTCCTTCACGGTGAGTGCACCATCGAGAACGCTCTCCTGAAAGACGACGCCGAGGCTCTCACACACGGCCTTCGGATCATCCCCGATGGGCATGCCGTTTACGTAGACCTCCCCTTCCGTTGCGGGCGTCTTGCCGCACAGCACGGAGATGGTGGTGGATTTTCCCGCACCGTTGACGCCGAGAAAGGCAAAGAACTCCCCCTCCTCGACGGAGAAGGTGATGTCATCCACCGCCTTCACGTCCCCGTAGTACTTTTTCAGGTGCCTGATTTCAATGCTGTTCATGGTGCCTCCCAAAAGCGGGGCCGTTGCGGGAAGTAGTAGGAATAGAGCGCGTAGAACTCCCTGCAAAACGCCGCCGAGATCTCTTCATCATGAAGCTCCGCCCCCGCATACACGAGCGAAGCGAGGCCGTAGGAAAAGGCCGTCATATCGGTATGGAAGGCGCGCGCCTCCGCCTCCGTCATACGGTAACAGACTTCCATCTCCGAAAGGATGTCCGCGAGGAAGGGGTCTCCCGAAGTGTTCTCGAGGAAGAGCATGCGGTAGAATCCGCGCTCTTCGCGGGCGAATTTTACGAAGCCCAAGCCGTAAGCCTCATACCTGCTCTTCGCTCCCGAAAAGCAGTGCTCGATGAAACGGCGGTACCGCTCCTTCCCCTCTTCGAGAAGGGCCTCCCGAAGGGCATCCATCGAGGCAAACCTCGAATACACGGGCTGGGTGGAACAGCCGAGTTCCCGCGCAACCGCCCGCGCATTGAGCGCCCCCGCTCCCCTCTCGCGGACGATCCGCGCCGCCCCCTCGAGGATATCCTCTCTTGTGATCCTTTCTTGTTTCGACATAAAAAATAACAACCGTTATATAACGATTGTTATTTTATCATATTTGTAGCTGCCTGTCAACTGTTTTTGGGAGGAATATTATCGTCTCGGAACGAGCAGGGCTTCTTTCAAAAAATTAGCCGCAAAAGGGTTGACAAAAGGAAGAAAAGGTGTTACAATAAAGTCACAACAAGGGTTTGACCCCGCATAGCGGTCAGCTCCATGTTACTTTATGAAAAATAACCGCTGAGCTTGCGACGCTTTTGGGCGGTTATTTTTTTGTGCGTTTGATTGCGATGTACTCGATATCAAAGTGCTCGAGTGCTTCCGAGAGAAGCGCGATGAGCAGGAAGAGGTCGAAACCGTTCATACGCATACCTCCTTTTCATTGGAATATATTCTATCATATTCCCTCTCAAAGGAGCTAACCGCCTTGCAGGAACCCTTGTTGCTTAAATTGATTATACCATACGCATTTCACAAAGTCAAGAAAAATGCGGGGAAATTATAAATAAGGAAAGGCGCGGAGACGTAAGACATCTCCGCGCCGCATTTCCTTTCTCCCCCTCACTCCGTTCGGGATGAGGGGGAATTTCATTGCAACTTAGCCTTCGCCCGTGGTGGGTTCGGTGGCTTCGCGGTAACCCGTTACCGTCTGCACGCCGACGTTCTTGTAATCCTTCATGCCGGTACCCGCGGGGATGAGTTTGCCGATGATGACGTTCTCCTTGAGCCCGATGAGCGGATCCCGCTTGGTGCAAATGGCGGCCTCGGTGAGCACTCTCGAAGTCTCCTGGAAGGAGGCGGCGGAGAGGAAGCTATCCGTAGCGAGGGCGGCCTTCGTGATGCCGAGGAGTACCCGCTTGGCGGTTGCGGGAACGCCGCCCGCCGTAATGGTCTTTTCGTTCTGTTCCTCGAAGGTAAACATATCCACGAACTGCCCGGGCAGCATATCGGTGGTGCCCGCATTCTCAATTCTGACCTTCCGAAGCATCTGGCGGACAATGATCTCGACGTGCTTATCGTTGATATCGACGCCCTGCGAACGGTATACCGACTGCACCTGCTCGAGAATGTAATCCTGAACGCCCTTGACGCCCTTGACGCGGATGATGTCTTGCGGGTTTACGGACCCTGCATTGAGCTGTGTCCCGGGTTCCACGATGTCGTCCGTCTTTACTTTGAGCTCTGCGTTGAAGGGAAGTTCGTAATCCTTGAGCTTATCGCCCGTATCGGGGTCGAGGATAATGACGTGCTTCAAGCTATCCGTATCATCCACCTTCACCTTGCCCGCAAACTCACAAATGGTGGCAACGCCCTTAGGCTTCCGTGCTTCGAAGAGCTCTTCGACGCGGGGCAGACCTTGGGTGATATCCCCCGTGGCGGCGATACCGCCCGTGTGGAAGGTACGCATGGTGAGCTGGGTACCGGGTTCGCCGATGGACTGCGCCGCAATGACGCCCACGGCCTCGCCCACCTTGATGGGAAGGGTGGTGGCCATGTTCTTGCCGTAGCACTTGGCGCAGACGCCGTAGCGGGTGTTGCAGTTGAAGATGGAGCGCACGGAGACGCCGTTTTCGGCATACTTCGGGATGGCGGCGATGCGCTTTGCCTCCGCTTCCCCGATCATCTCATTGCAGGGGGTAATGACGTTCCCCGCTTCATCGAGGACGTCCTCTGCGGCGAAGCGGCCCGTGAGCCGATCTTCGAGGCTCTCAATGAGGGAACCATCGGGTGCGAGAATGGCTTTGAGCACGGTCCCGCGGGGGCGGCGGCCGGCAGAGCAATCCTCTTCACGGACAATGACATCCTGCGAGACATCGACGAGGCGGCGGGTGAGGTAACCCGAGTCGGCCGTCTTGAGTGCGGTATCCGCGAGGCCCTTTCTGCCGCCGTGCGAGGAGATGAAGTACTCGAGCACGGAGAGGCCGTTGCGGAAGCAGCTCTTGACGGGGACCTCGATCTTCTTGCCCTGCGGGTTGACCATGAGGCCGCGCATGCCCGAGAGCTGTTTGATTTGGTCGATGGAGCCGCGGGCGCCCGAATCCGCCATCATCCAGATGGGGTTGAACTTATCGTTTGCGCCCTGCTCTTTGAGGAGGTTTGCAACCTTATCGGTGGCTTCATCCCATACGTCAATGACGGCATGGTATCTTTCATCCTCTTTCAGAAGGCCCCTTGCAAATTTCTTAGAGATCTTGGCGACCTCATCCTCCGCACTCGCAACGATCCCGTCCTTCTCCTCGGGGATCTTCATATCGAATACCGAAGTGGTGAGGGCGGCGATGGTGGAATACTTATACCCGCGCTCCTTGATGGCATCGAGCACGGCGGAGGCCTTCGGGGCATACCCCGTCTTGAAGCATGCCTCGACGATCCTCGAGAGGTGCTTCTTGCCGATGGCGCGGGCGCTGCCGATGAACTCCGTGGAGAGCTCGAGCTTGAGGTAATCTTCGGGCGCTTCGCGCTTGACGAAGCCGAGGTCCTGCGGCATGTTGTCGTTGTAGATAATTCTGCCGACCGTCGTCTTAATGACGCCCGTCACATACAGCCTGCCCGTCTTTTCGTTCTTGGTGACGAGGACGTGCCCGCGGATGCCGTTGTTCTTGATGGGGAGCGGGTTGCCCGCTTCATCCTTCGGGGTCTCGAAAATCTTGGAATACGGAAGTTCGAGGTTCTCAAACTTGCCCGCGGGGAGCTCCACCGTGCGGCGGACGTAAATTTCATCCTGGCAGTGGATATCCTTGAGCTGATAGCTCATCATGGCCTCATCGAAGGAGGAATACACGGGCGGGACGTACTCTACCCCGTTCTCATCGGGACGGCAGAAGGCATCGTACTTCTTCCCCTCCTCCCTTCTCAAGATGGTGAGGTAGTAGGCGCCGATGATCATATCCTGCGTGGGGGACATGACGGATTTGCCGTCTGCAAGCTTTAAGATGTTGTTGGCGGAGAGCATCAAGAATCTCGCTTCCGCCTGAGCCTCGATGGAGAGCGGAAGGTGCACGGCCATTTGGTCGCCGTCGAAGTCCGCATTGAAGGGCCCGCAGACAAGGGGCGAAATTTTGATGGCTCTTCCCTCGATCAGGATGGGCTCAAAGGCCTGGATGGAGAGGCGGTGCAGGGTGGGAGCACGGTTCAGGAGCACGGGATGCTCCTTTATGACCTCTTCGAGGACGTCCCATACGAAATCCTTCCCCTTCTCCACCGTACGCTTCGCGCTCTTGATGTTGTGGCTCTTACCCGTCTCCACGAGCCGCTTCATCACGAAGGGCTTGAAGAGCTCGATGGCCATCTCCTTGGGAAGGCCGCACTGGTAAATTTTGAGTTCGGGGCCGACGACAATGACCGAGCGGCCCGAATAGTCTACACGCTTGCCGAGGAGGTTTTGGCGGAAGCGGCCCTGCTTGCCGCGGAGCAGCCCCGAGAGGGATTTGAGCTCACGGTTGGAGGGCCCGATGAGGGGCTTGCCCCTCCTGCCGTTGTCGATGAGGGCGTCTACCGCCTCCTGCAGCATACGCTTTTCATTCTTCACGATCATCTCGGGGGCGCCGAGCTCGATCATGCGCTTTAAGCGGTTGTTGCGGTTAATGACTCTTCTATAGAGGTCGTTGAGGTCGCTCGTGGCGAACCTGCCGCCGTCGAGCTGCACCATGGGGCGAAGGTCGGGCGGAATGACGGGGAGCACCGTGAGCACCATCCATTCGGGCTTGTTGCCGCTCTTGCGGAAGGCCTCGATAATTTCAATGCGCTTGATGGCCTTGACGCGCTTTGCGCCGCCCGCAGTGGTCTCGATGATCTGCTTGCACTCCTCGCTCTCCTTATCGAGGTCCACCGCCATCAGAAGTTCGCGGATGGCCTCTGCGCCCATGCCGACTTTGAGCCCCGTCTTGGAGGAATCGCCGAGCGTATCCTCGATTTCGCGGAGCTGCTTATCGTTAATGACCGCCTTGTATTCGAGGCCGGTGGTGCCGGGATCGAGTACGACGTACGCCGCGAAGTAAATGACCTGCTCGAGCTGTTTGGGGCCCATGTCGAGGAGCAAGCCTATCTTGGAGGGGACGCCGCGGAAGTACCAGATGTGGGATACGGGGGCGGCGAGCTCGATGTGCCCCATGCGCTCCCTTCTCACCTTGGCGCGGGTAACTTCCACGCCGCACTTCTCGCAGAT
>CANQMQ010000034.1 GCA_947625025.1 uncultured Clostridia bacterium | reverse complement strand
ATAGCTTAGGTCTTGGAACTTTGAAAAGAGTGTCTTCCGAATTCTTTTCAGGTCAATTACATTGTATCAGGAGGAAACACTTATGAAAACATTAAGCAAGAAGGGAATTACGGTTCTGTTTTTAGGACTGTTATTCATTGCAACTGCACTGAGTGGAATTATTTTTTCCATTCAAAATGCTCGAGCGAGTGCAGACGTCTTTATTGTGAACGATCCATATTATTCCGAACAGTGGGGATTGAATGGAACATATGGGATCAATGTGGCCGATGCGTGGAAAATTACAAAGGGATCAAATAGTATCCGTGTCGGCGTGATAGATACGGGCATAAATGACCATGAAGATTTGAATGCGCATGTGGTAGAAGGATATGATTTTGAGCGGCAAAATCGTGTGACAAATGATGGCATAGATGATCATGGAACGCATGTTGCCGGTATTATCGGCGCAGTCGGAAATAATGGAGTCGGGATTTCAGGCGTGGCTCAAAATGTGACTCTTGTCCCGTTGCAGATATCAGGTACGGGACTAGGTGATAAATTAGTCAATAATGATGTTGTGAATGCCATCAACTATGCAACAAACCTATGGGGAACAAGCAGGCAAATATCAGTTCTGAATTTCAGCATGATAGAATTCGGCGCAAATGATGTGGTATTGGCTGCAATCAAAAAATTCCCCGGTTTGTTTATTTGGTCTGCAGGGAATCAATATGAAAATGTTGATGAACGTAGATATATCACGCAATTTGAAATGACGAGTAACTTAATTGGTGTTGGAGCTTATGATAAATATGGGAACTTAATGTATTCGGTTGACGAATATGGAAACGTGCAAGGTTCCAATTATGGAGACGGCGTGGACATTTACGCTCCCGGGGTTAATATCTTGAGTACTGTTTCGACTCCGACGACGGAACAAGGTTACATATTAAAATCGGGCACCTCTATGGCGGCACCTTATGTAACAGGCGTGGCCGCGCTCTTGCTTTCGGTTGATCCAACATTGAATGGCTCACAATTAAAGACCTTAATTTTGAATAATGCGGACGAAATGACATTAAAAACGCCGCGCGGGACGGAAACCGTATTGAAACTGAATGCAGGCAAGGCCGTTGCGCAATTAGAACGTTTCGGAGCGGGCTCGGGTACGCCTTCTGACCCCTACCTTATTAGCACGGAAGCACAGTTCAGAAATATCGAAAATACTTGTACTGATGTTTATGTGCCGGGCAGTGGCACGGAAAAGCAAATTACGGGCTCTTTCAAGCTCATGAAAGATATTACTCTCTCAGGGGATTGGATGGCGCTTCCGTACCGTTTTTCGGGAGACTTCGATGGAAACGGCCACAGCATTACATACAACATGACTTTGACGCAAAGCGACATCAACGCCAATGAGTATCAGGGGCTATTCGGGTTCGTCGTGAGCGGAGGAAAAATTCACGACCTCACCTTAAATAATTGTTCCATCACGAGCGATACGGGCACCACGCTCTCCCGCAGTGATTATGTGAATATCGGAATTGTAGCGGGGAGCTGCTATGAAGCATATGCCCTATCGAATGTGACGGTCAACAATCCCAAAATCGAATGTAAAATATCCAATGCCTATATCGGGGGGCTCGCAGGTTCGCTGAGCTATGGCGTCGCTGAAAATTGTACCGTCGGTCCCTCGCGCGATGCGGCAAGTATCACGAACAACGCCAACTATAGCTATATCGGCGGCCTGGCGGGGTATGGCAATTCGTTAGAACAGTTCCGCGGTTGCAGTGTGCGAATTACGCTGACGAATACTGCGTTTAACGGGGATACCGACGCCATGGGGAAAGTTATTAGCAATAGCAATGAGAATCCAGGTGATTACAATATCACGGAGGACGTAAATATAGTACAAGGCGGTTCCTGCCTTGCCGAGGGGACCCTCGTTACCCTTGCAGACGGCACGCAAAAGGCGGTGGAGGAGCTGACGAAGGGCGAAGAGCTCCTCGTGTGGAACTTCGTCACGGGGCAACTCGATACCGCGCCCATCCTGTTCGTAGATAGCGAACCCGCTTGCGTTACGGAAGTCGTTGCGCTCCTCTTCTCGGATGGCACGGAGGTGAGAGTGATCGGGGAGCATGGATTCTGGGATTATACCTTGAACCGCTATGTCTACCTCGATGCCCAAGCGGAAGATTACGTCGGGCACAGTTTTGCCTATCTCAACGGCGATACGCTGAGCCGCGTTACCCTCGAAAGCGTAACCATCGGCAACGAATATACGGTTGCTTACAGCCCCGTTACATATAGCCATCTCTGCTACTACGTCAACGGCATGCTCTCCATGCCGGGCGGCATCGAGGGGCTGTTCAACATCTTCGATGTGGATGCCGATACGATGCGCTACGATGAAGTTGCGATGCAGGAGGATATTCAAACCTATGGGCAATATACCTATGAAGAATTTTCCGAGCTTGTTCCCGTTTCCGAAGAGGTGTTCGAGGCCTTCAACGGGCAATACCTCAAGGTTGCGATCGGCAAGGGGCTAATTGATCTCGATAGGCTCAATGATCTCGCCGCCCGTTATGCGAAGTTCTTTGCGTAAACATTTTGATACATGGATACAGGGCCCCCGCAAGGGGCCTTTTATATGCCATGAAATATGCTCCAAAAAAAGTTTTATCTTATTGATTGAAATTCATTGACTTGGATTCAATGAATGTGGTAGAATGGAAGAAAATAGCAAAGGGGAGACAAAATGAACGATTTTATTTTTCAAAACACCACAAAAGTTTATTTCGGAAAAGACCAATTGAAGCATCTCGGCGCAGAACTCAAACAGTACGGAAGGAGAGTTCTTCTCGTCTACGGCGGCGGCTCCATTAAGAAGATAGGGCTCTATGAGAAGGTGCTGAAGGAACTTGCGGATGCGGGGCTCGAGTGGTTTGAGCTTGCGGGGGTAGAACCCAATCCACGGCACACGACCGTAAACCGCGGTGCGGAGCTCTGCAAACAAAATAAGATCGATGTCCTGCTCGCCGTCGGCGGCGGTTCTACCATAGACTGCACCAAGGCAATCGCCGCGGCAACCTATTACGAAGGCGACGCTTGGGATCTCGTGAAGGGTACGGCCTCCGTCGTAAACGCATTGCCCATCGTCACCGTACTCACGATTGCGGCGACGGGTTCCGAAATGGACTGCGGCGGGGTGATCTCCAACCTGCAGACGCATGAAAAACTTGCCATTCTCAGCCCGCTGTTACAGCCCAAGGCCTCCTTCCTGAACCCCGAAATCACCTATTCGGTCAGCAAATTCCAGACGGCTTGCGGCAGCGTGGATATTCTCTCGCACGTCTTTGATAGTTATTACTTCACCCTGCAGCCCAAAATGGATTTTATCGACCGCGTTATGACGGATCTCATCAAGACGGTCGTCAAGTACGCTCCGATCGCACTCCAGGATCCCGAGGATTACGAGGCCCGCGCAAACCTCATGTGGGCATCCTCTTGGGCGCTGAACGGCTTCCTTGCCGCAGGGGTGGATCAAGATGTCTCCTGTCATATGATGGAGCATGAACTTTCGGCCTTTTATGATATTACGCACGGCCTCGGGCTCGCCATTTTGACGCCGAGATGGCTCAAGTATGTATTGGATGAGGACACCGCTCCGCAAATCAAGAAATTCGGCGTAGACGTATTCGGAATTGACGCCTCGCTTTCAGACATGGGTGGGGCAAATGCCGCGATCGATGCCCTTTCCGACTTCTTCTTCCATACGCTCGGACTCAAGAGTACGCTCACCGAACTCGGCATTGACGACAGAAATTTTGCCGTCATGGCGCAAAAGGCCTGTGGCGGCGGCACACTGCAAGGCTTCAAACCGCTTACCCCCAAGGACGTGGAAGCGATCTTCAGAATGTGCCTGTAATAGCAAAAAAATCGGAAATATAAATTGGAGGTAATTTACAATGATCGAACAAGCTCTTACAAAGTGCGGCGTAGCGCTCCGCGTGAAAATTACGGTGAAAGCGCTGCTTTCGGTTGGAATTATCGCGCTTGCGGTAATCCTTCCCCAACTCGTCCACCTCGCCCTCGGGGCGCCCGGCGGGGTGCAGTGGCTCCCCATGTATCTGCCCATCCTGCTCGGCGGGTGTCTGCTCGGTTGGAAATGGGGGTTGGGCGTCGGCATCCTCTCTCCCGTCATTAGCTTTGCAATTACTTCCCTCCTTGGGGATCCCATGCCCGCCGCCGCCCGCCTGCCCTACATGATGGCCGAGCTTGCCGTATTCGCCGCGGTTTCGGGGCTCTTTTCGCGCAGTATCGTGAAAAACGGTTGGATGGCGTTTCCCGCAGTACTCCTCGCACAAGTCGCGGGAAGGCTCACCTTCCTCGCCATCGCGGCCGTATTCCAGAGCGTATCCCCGCTCTCGGCAGGGGTGGTTTGGGCGCAAATTCAAACGGGGCTCTTAGGGATGGTCTTGCAGGCCGTACTCGTACCCTTTATCGTGATGGGCCTTCGCCTGCTCCTCATCAGGGACAAGGAATGACGCATGCCTGAACGAATGACGAACAGAAAGCTTGCCGCTTTGGAGACGAAGCGGAAGCTATTGGAGGCGGCGAAGGGCATCATCCGCGAAAAGGGACTCGTGAATACCTCCGTCGAGGAAATTACGCGGGCATGCGGCGTTTCAAACGGCACCTTCTACACCTACTTCAAGCGCAAGGAGGACGTGGTCTTTGCGTTGAACCACGATATGTTCCGTGAGATCTACGAGGAGGCCCAGAGCTACAGCGGCCCCTTTATGGAGCGGCTTACCTTTTACATGGTAAATTTTTCGGGGCATATCGAGCGGGACGGGCTCAAACTCTGCCAGGAATGGGTACGCAATACCGTAGACCCCGATCTCGTAGAGAATCCCTACGATAAGGGAAAACTCCGCATGGACATCGATTCCATGAAGGGAATGTTGCAGAGCGGCGTCTCGCGGGGCGAACTCAAAGAGGATACGCCCATAGATGCGCTCGCCGATGCGTTGACGGACATCCTTTACGGCGAGATGCTCTGTTGGGATATGGCGGGCGGAGCGTACAGCTTCGAGGAGCGCACCAATACGTTCTGCGCAAGGTTTCTTCCCGCCATGATGAAGCCGTACTTAAACGGCAATGCCGAAGAATAAGGAGAACACGACCATGCGTGAAATCAAAAAACTCGGATTCGGGCTCATGCGCCTTCCGC
Organism: uncultured Clostridia bacterium; assembly: GCA_947625025.1. Lineage (GTDB taxonomy): Bacteria > Bacillota > Clostridia > Christensenellales > Borkfalkiaceae > Gallimonas. Next base: position 5,426 of record CANQMQ010000034.1, on the reverse strand, counting down.
AAAACAGCGCAAACGGGGCCGATATCGATATGGAACAGTGCAAGAAGATGGTAGACCTCTTTTTGGAACGGGGATTTACCTACTTCGATACCTCCTATGTCTACCACAACGGCGCCTCCGAGACCGCCATCCGCGAAGCCCTCGTAAAGCGCCATCCGCGAGAGAGCTTCCTTCTCGCTTCCAAATTCCCCACCTTCCAAATGCCCAAAGAGGATAAAGTGGAGGCCATCTTCGAGGAACAGCGCAAGAAGTGCGGGGCGGAGTACTTCGATTACTACCTGCTCCACAACCTCAACCGCTACCTCTATTCTGCGAAAGTTGAGGCCTGTCACCTGTTCGACCATATGAAGCAGTGGAAGGAGCAGGGGAAAATACGCCACATCGCCTTCTCCTATCACGACGACGCGGAGCACCTCGATCAAATTCTCACCGAACATCCCGAAGTGGATGCCGTGCAGATCGTATTGAACTATTACGATTGGGAAGAGCCCTTCATTCAATCGAAGAGGTGTTACGAGGTCATTCGCAAGCACGGCAAGAAGGTCATTGTCATGGAGCCCGTCAAAGGCGGCACGCTTGCACGGGTGCCGCAGGGCGCAGAGCATCTCCTCAAAGATCTCGCCCCCGATGCCTCTCCCGCAAGTTTTGCCATTCGGTTTTCTGCCTCGCACGAGGGCGTACTCGTCGTCCTCTCGGGCATGAGCAACCTTGCACAGGTGGAGGACAACACGGGCTATATGCAGAACTTCAAGCCTTTAAGTGAGGCGGAGGAGGGTGCCTTAAAGGAGCTCAAAGCCACATATCAAAGGGGATGGAAGTACCAATGCAAGGATTGGGCGGCATTGGATGAGAATGCCTACGGTGTGCCGATCTCGGGCATCATCAGGGCGTATAACAGCATGTTCCTTCAGCCCGACCCCTATTTCAGCGCAGAGCTCAATTACTATAAGAGTTTCCGCTCTGCCTATGATCTCGCCTTCGAACGGGGAGATTATTCTCGGGAGACTGCGAAAATCGGCGGCGCCTTCGATGTAACCACTGCCCTCCGTGAAGCCATCAAAACCCTCTACGAAAACAGCTTCCAATCCTACATGGATCGAAAAGAGAACCCGTAAGCCGTATAAAGCATCACAAAAACCCGCCATATGGCGGGTTTTTGTGATGTATGGGGCGGTTACGCGTTTTCGGGATCGTCCTTTTTCTCGATGCCCAAGATCTGGCAACGCTTGGCCTCGTATTCCTCGGGGGAGATGATGCCCTCCTCCATAATTTTCTTCCATTCCTTCACATGGACGATGCGGATATCATCGTTGGGGCTCTCGGCATCGGGGGAGCTCTTTCTCATGATCTTGAGGATGAGGATGCAGAGGTAGTAGAGGGCGAGCATGACGGCGGCGACGAGCATCAGGATGGCGGCAGTGGAGGCCTCGATGTTGACGAGGGCGTAGGTGAGCCCGATCGTAAAGGCAGAGAGGGCGAAGGCATGCCCGATGCGGTTTACCGTATCATGGGGGGAGGAGAGCAGGAACATGCCCACCGTGCCCACGACGACGCAGCCGACCGCGGCAAGCATGGCGGTGAGGTATACGGCATTGCCCGCCGATTCCATATCGATCGCACAAATGACGATGCTTGCGAGGAAGAGGGCGGTGGCGCAAATTTGGAAAATTTGCTTGAGGATCTTGAAAACTTTCATATTACTTCTCCTTTTGTTTTACGGGGCTACTGCCTCCGTAGATTCCATTTTGATGTCTCCCTTCACAAGAGTTCTTGTAAGTAAATAATTTTACAAGAATGGTTGTAAACTTTCTTATGTGGAGAACAAGTTTGCCGAGAATTTGAAATCGCTTCGTTTGGAGAAGAAGCTCTCCCAAAGGAAGCTTGCCGAGGCGGTGGGGGTCACGCAGCAGTGCGTGAGCGAGTGGGAACGCGCCAAAATCGAGCCCACCCTCGGCTATTTGTGGCGGCTTGCCGATCTCTTTGGCATCAGCATCGATATTCTCTGCGGCAGGGAGGAATGGTAATAAAACCGTTTCCTTTTGCAATTATATCACAACGAAAGTTGTATGTCAATGTTTTTACAAAAATAGTTGTACAATTTTGGTGTGGAAAACAAGTTTGCGGAAAATTTGAAGGCGTTGCGTCTCGAAAAGAAGATCTCCCAGCGGGGCCTTGCGCAAATCGTCGGGGTGACGCAGCAGTGTGTGAGTAAGTGGGAAGTGGGCTATGCCGAGCCCACCCTAACCTACCTCTGGCGGCTTGCCGATCTCTTTGGCATCAGCATCGATATCCTATGCGGCAGGATGGAATGGTAGAAAGTGGGCGCGCCCCGACCGAGTTCGGTCGGGGCGCGCCCATTCTGAATAGGGGTTCCTCATTTTGTAATCATCTTAAAATACGCCCGCGTACATCAGGATATTCCCGATGAGCACGATGGCGGAGATCACCGTCCCCGCAATGGCAAGGCGCATCGAGCTTCCCTGCTTTTTCGCCCGCACGATGCCCGTAATGGAGAGCCCGAGCGCGGGCAGCGAAAAGGCGCTTGCAAAGGGGATGATGGTGGCGAGCGAAAGCCCGAAGCCGAGCAGCCCGAAGAGCTCCCGCTTGGTGTTGGCTGCCGAATTCCGTCCCCCGCAGTAGGGGCAGACGGGGGCGTTGTCTCCGATTTCCTTTCCGCAATGCAGACAAAACATCTCGTTCTCCTACCATGATTGTATCACGGCCGCCCGCCGTTGTCAACAAAAATTTTCAATTTTCCGAATCCAAAAAGACCTCAATAGAATGTATCCCTTTTTTGAAAAAATGGTGGGGGAAGGCGCTTGCATTTTCTCGGGGAAGAGGGTATAATATACAAAAATAACAGCGGGCAACCGCCCAAAGGGAACAAATGGAAAAGATTTACAGAACGGAGCGGGACTCGGTCGGCGAACTCTCGGTGGATAGCTCCGCCTACTACGGCATCCAGACCCTCCGTGCCAAGGAAAATTTTGAAATTACGGGCATCAAGCTCAGCCATGCCTTTGTGCGCAACGTCGTCCTCATCAAGAAGGCGGCGGCCATCGTCAACAAATCCTTCGGCCTCTTGGAGGCGGATAAGGCGGATGCCATCATCGCCGCTTGCGATGAGATTTTGCACGGCAAGCACAGGAAGGATTTCATCGTAGACGCCGTACAGGGCGGCGCGGGCACTTCGGCGAACATGAATGTCAACGAAGTCATTGCCAACATCGCCATCGAGCGCCTCGGCGGCAAGAAGGGAGATTACGCCCTCATCAGCCCCAACGACCACGTCAACATGGAGCAATCCACCAACGACGTCATTCCCACCGCGGGCAAGCTCACCGTGCTCTCCCTCGCAAAGGACCTCCTCACCGAACTCAAGCACCTCGATACGGCGCTCATGGAGAAGGCGAAGGAGTTCGACGATATCCTCAAGATGGGCCGAACGCAGCTGCAGGATGCCGTACCCATGCGTCTCGGGCAGGCATTCCACGCCTTCGCAACCTCCGTCCGCCGCTCCAAGGAGCGCATCGAGGCCTCCCTCGGGGAGATGCGCACCATCAACATGGGGGCGACCGCTATAGGCACTGCCATCAATGCGCGGGAGGCGTACTTCACCCACATCACCGAGGAGCTCTCCCTGCTTACGGGGGAGAAGCTGAAACGGGCGGAGGACCTCTTCGACGGCACCCAGAACGTGGATGGCTTCGCCGCCGTATCGGGCAACCTCAAGGCGCTCGCCGTCAACCTCTCCAAGATGTGCAACGATTTACGGCTGATGTCGAGCGGCCCGAGGACGGGCCTCGGGGAGATTATTCTGCCCGCAAAGCAGAATGGGTCCTCCATCATGCCGGGCAAGATCAACCCCGTCATCCCCGAAGTCGTCAACCAGGCCTGCTTCCTCGTCATTGGCCACGACGTCACCGTAACCATGGCGGCAGAGGCGGGCCAACTCGAGCTCAATGCCTTCGAACCCGTCATTTTCTATCAGCTCTTCGAATCGCTCCGCGCCCTCACGGGGGCGGTGAGAACGCTCTCCGAAAACTGTATCGTGGGCATCGTCGCCAACAGGGAACGGTGTGCGGAGTGGGTCAACCGAAGCGTGGGCATCGTAACCGCCCTCAATCCCTATATCGGCTATCTCAAGGCCGCCGAGATCGCCAAGGAATCCCTGAAAACGGGAGAGCCCATCAAGGAAATTGTGCTCCGCGAAGGGCTGATGGACGCGGAGACCCTCGATAAGGTGCTCGATCCCTTGGTGCTTACGGAGCCGTGCGGCGGCCGCCTCTGATGAAAAATGCGGGCACCATGTCCGTAACACAACCTGCAATTTGAAAGGAGACCCATATGACAGAACGAGAAAAGATGCTTGGTAGCCTTCCCTACGATTCCTCGGACCCCGAACTCGTAAAGGGGAGGGAGCGGGCGCATGAACTATGCCAAAAATATAATTTGATTCCCGAAAGCCACAAGAGGGAGCGGCAGGAGATCTTAAAGGAACTCGTGCCCGATGCCGATGAGAGCGCCTTCTTGCAGGGGCCTATCTACTTCGATTACGGTTCCAATATCTATATCGGGAAGAATTTCTACGCGAACTTCAATTTTACGGTGTTAGACTGCGCCCCCGTCACCATCGGAAACGACGTGTTCTTCGGGCCCAATTGCTCCATCGTGCCGCCCGTCCACCCGCTCGGCTTCCGTGAACGCAATCTCCGCTTCAAGGAGGACGGCACCCCGTATACCATCGAGAGCGCGAAGCCCGTAACCATCGGGGATAACTGCTGGATCGCAACGGGGGTTACCATTTGCGGCGGCGTGACCATTGGGGAGGGGTGCGTCATTGGCGCGGGTTCCGTCGTCACGCGGGACATCCCCCCGCACAGCCTCGCCGTGGGCAACCCCTGCCGCGTGCTTCGGCGGCTTACCGAAAACGACCTTCGATGATGAACGAATATGAAGCATAAAACATGAAGCGCCGCCCGAGGCATTGCCTCGGGCGGCGCTACTTATATTCGTAAACCAAAGAAATTTTCTCAAATGCTTGCAAAACTCCGCACACTGTGGTATACTGAAGATGCGTCATAATTGAATAGGCTTTTATAAATGGTTACAACCTTAGCGTAGGGGTATCCTTTTTTCCGTTTATAAAAACCGGGGAAATTCAATTGTGACGCAAACAATATGGGATACTACTGAAGCGGGCGTTCCATATACAGTAGTTCCCATAGGGAATTTAGGTAAGTCGCTGTTCAAAGAGAATTAGGCGTGGCGTGAAGCCACGCCTTTTCTCATATCTTGTTTTAGATGTTTGTGTCAGTCATTGTCGTCATCTCTGAAACACGACGGAACGATAGCGCCAACGAAGTTATAAACGATTTCAACGGTTTGTTTGTAATGTCCGTTTACTTTTGTTTTCTCGTGGACGA
>CANQMQ010000033.1 GCA_947625025.1 uncultured Clostridia bacterium | reverse complement strand
CCCGAGGGGAAGCGCATAGCGGCATAACTTCGGTTATGCCGCCAAGCGGCGGGAAAAATCCCCAAGCCTATTGAATGGGCGTTCTATGATTGTGACGGGCTTACAAGTATTACGATTCCCAACAGCGTTACATCGATCGGAGAGTATGCGTTCAGGTATTGTAGCGGGCTGACAGGTATAACAATTCCCGATAGCGTAACCGCGATTGGAAGAGATGCGTTCTATGGAACGGCATATTATAACGATTCATCACATTGGGACGACAGCGGCGTACTCTATATCGACAATTATTTAATCAAAGCAAGCACTGAAATTTCGGGAAGTTATACAATCCGTACAAACACAAAATTGATTGGAAGCTATGCGTTCTATGATTGCTACTGGCTGACTAGCGTGGGGATCGGGGATTGCGTGACCTCGATTGGAAATTATGCGTTCTCAGGTTGTAGCGGGCTGACAAGCATTGAAATCCCTGGTAGCGTAACCTCAATCGGAAAGTATGCGTTCGATGGTTGTAGCGGGTTGGCAAGCATTGAAATCCCCGACAGCATGACCTCGATCGGAAATTATGCGTTCTCAGGTTGTAGCGGGTTGGCGAGCGTGACGATCCCCGACAGCGTGACCTCGATCGGAAATTATGCGTTCTCAGGTTGTAGCGGGTTGGCGAGCGTGACGATCCCCGACAGCGTGACCTCGATTGGAGATTATGCGTTCGATGGTTGTAGCGGGCTGACGAGTATAACGATTCCCGATAGCGTGACCTCAATTGGGAAAGGGGCGTTCGGGTATTGTAGCGGGCTGACAAGCGTTCATATTACCGACCTCTCGGCATGGTGCAAAATCGACTTCGGAGATTATAAAGCCAATCCGCTCTGCTGTGCGTGTCATTTATACTTAAACAATACAGAGGTCAAAGAATTGACGATCCCTGCGGATATTCAGGAAATTAAAGCTTCTGCGTTCTATAATTGCGACGGGCTGACGAGCGTGACAATCGGGGATAGCGTGACCTCGATTGGAGATTCTGCGTTTTATGGTTGTAGCGGGCTGATGAGCATAACGATTCCCGATAGCGTGACCTCGATTGGAGATTCTGCGTTTTATGGTTGTAGCGGGCTGATGAGCATAACGATTCCCGATAGCGTGACCTCGATTGGCAAGAGGGCGTTCTATAATTGTAGCAGGCTGACAAGCGTGGAATTCAAAAATCCGAATGGATGGTATAGAACCTCTCAATCTACTGCAACAAGCGGAACAACTTTAAGCGGATTGGATGATAAAGTGATTGCGGCGGATTATTTGAGTTATAATTACTCTAATTATTATTGGAAACGGAATGCGGAATAAGGAATAAAGAAACTGCGGCGCGGGGCAAAGCCCTGCGCCGCAAATTTTTCTAATTTCAAAAAAATTTTTCAAAACAGCGGGACAAACCGCCGTGCCCGTGCGTTGTAGTATTGAAATAATCCACAAGGGGGTAATGTTATGAAAAAACGTAGCCGAAACGTGGCCGCAGAGCAGGGCTTAGCCATGGAGGGGCAGACCGCAGCAGAAGAGGGGATAAAAAAGGTGCTTCCGCCCCTCAAGCGCGGGGCGCTCCTTGCACTTTTGATATGCGGGATCGGGTGCTTCGCCGCGATCCCCATAGCCCTATATGCGGCAATAACGGTGTTGAACTACAATATAATAGTTATTGTGCTATTGCCGGGAGTGAGCCCGCTTATAGGGGTACCGCTCTTGGCGATGTACCTGTTCCGCCGTGTGGAGCGGACCTTGCCGAAGCGAGAAAGGGTCGGGAAGCTTGCATGGGCCGCGCTCGGGATCACGGGGTTTGGGACCTTACTTTTGTTTTGTCCATTCTCTAAGATCTTCTCCATGGAACGGGTAGCGCTCTATGTCATAAAAACCATCCTCGTTCTTGCCGTATCCATAGGGCAAGTGTTAGGGCTTATCGCCGCCTGTACGCATCATGGAAGCCGCAAAAGGTTGGCCGTGGGGCTGTGCACAGCGCTTCTGCCCCTCGCCGTCTGGGATATCTTCTTAATTGCTGACCTCCTTTCGCGCGTACGGCTTATCAATTTCATTTTCTCTTGATCTCATCGGTGGGCGCCGCCCTTCCGCAAGCGGAAGGGCGGCGCGCTTTTTTCGAATCCTTCCAAAATACTTGCAAAATCCTTCGTAATTTTATATAATAGACGCGAAGGAATCAAGCTATGCCAAAACCCAATCAAAACTTACGCAATTTCTGCATCATCGCCCACATCGATCACGGCAAGAGCACGATCGCAGACCGCATCATGGAGCTCACGGGGCAGGTCTCCAAGCGGGATATGGAAGAACAGCTCCTCGATAGCATGGATATCGAGCGGGAGCGCGGTATCACCATTAAACTTGCCCCCGTCCGCATGTATTACACGGCAGACGATGGGCAGGAGTACGAATTTAACCTCATCGATACCCCCGGCCATGTGGATTTCACTTACGAAGTCAGCCGCTCCCTTGCGGCCTGTGAGGGGGCAATTCTCGTTGTGGATGCGACGCAGGGCGTAGAAGCCCAGACGCTCGCCAACGTCTACCTCGCCCTCGAGAACAACCTCGAGATCGTACCCGTCATCAACAAGATAGACCTCGCCTCCGCCCGCATCGAGGAGACCAAGCAGGAAATCGAGGACGTCATCGGCCTCGATGCCTCCTATGCCCCCTGCGTCTCTGCAAAGGAGGGCACCAACATCCGCGATATCTTGGAGGCGGTGGTGAAGTACGTTCCCCCTCCCACGGGGGATACCGAGGCCCCGCTCTCCGCCCTCATCTTCGATAGCTATTACGATAATTACAAGGGCGTCATTCTGTTTGTACGGGTGAAGGACGGCGCGGTGAAGGTGGGGGATGTCATAAAGACCTTCCGCTCCGAGCGCACCTATGAGGTGACCGAAGTGGGCGCATTCGCCCCCGCCCTTCAGCCCAAGGAGAACCTGAAGGCGGGGGAAGTGGGTTACATCGCCGCAAGCATCAAATCCATCGAGGATGTGGCGGTGGGGGATACGGTGACGGGGGCCTCGAACCCTGCCGCAGAGCCCCTTCCCGGGTACAAACAGGTGCGGCCCGTCGTCTTTTGCGGCATCTACCCCTTGGACGGCAGTAAGTTTGTAGACCTCAAGGAGGCCATCTTGAAGCTCAAGCTCAACGATGCCGCCCTCACCTTCGAGCCCGATAATTCGGTCGCACTCGGCTTCGGCTTCCGATGTGGCTTCTTGGGGCTTCTGCATATGGAAATTGTGCAGGAGCGCATTGAGCGGGAATTCAACCTCGATATCATTACAACGGCGCCCTCCGTCTCCTACCTCGTCCACAAGACGGACGGAGAGAGCTTTTTCGTCGATAATCCCACCCACCTGCCTCCTCCCTCCGATATCGAGAGCATGGAGGAGCCCATCGTGAAGGCAGAGATCTATTCCCCGCCCGATTACCTCGGCGCCATCATGGACCTGTGCCAAGATAAGCGGGGGACCTTCAAGGATATGACGTACATCGATACCCGCCGTGTGCGCCTCGAATACCTTCTCCCCCTCAATGAAATTGTGTATGACTTCTTCGATGAGCTGAAGTCCCGTACCAAGGGCTATGCGAGCTTCGATTACGAGATCGCAGGGTACGAGAAGAGCAAACTCGTGCGCCTCGATATCCTCCTCAACGGGGAAATTTGCGATGCGCTCTCCATCATCGTGCATGAGGAGCGGGCGTATGCGCGGGGCAGGATGCTCTGTGAAAACCTGCGGGACGCCATTCCCCGCCAGCTCTTCGAGGTGCCCGTGCAGGCCGCCATCGGGGGCAAGATCATTGCCCGTGAAACGGTGAAGGCAGTGCGGAAGGACGTGCTCGCCAAGTGCTACGGGGGAGACATTACACGAAAGAAGAAGCTCCTCGAAAAGCAGAAAGAGGGCAAGAAGCGCATGCGCAAGATCGGCACCGTCGAGGTACCCTCCGAAGTCTTTATGCAAATTTTGAAAACGAATAAGGATTAAAAATGGGGGTACCATGTCTGAGGTTGACGACGAAAAACGCTCTAAACGGCAGACGGAAAAGTTCAAGGAGGAAGCCCGCCTTGCGGAGGAGTTTTTAAGCCTTGCGCACGATTCGGGCGAGGCAGACTGCGTGGAGGAGGCCGTAGAGGCCTGCGAGAAGGCGGTTGCAATCTATAAGCGCCTTGCGGAGCAGGCCCCCGTCACCTATGAACCCGACTTGGCAAGGAGTTACCACGCGCTCGGGGCGCTGTATTCTTCCACACGGCGCACCGCGCTCGCCTCGGGAGAATTCCAATTCGGGAATTTGTTTTCGGATACGAAGAGCAACGAGGAGGCCGTGAAGGCATATGAGGCAGAGCTCGGCATCCTGAAACGGCTCACGGAGCACAACCCCGCACACGCCCCCGATTTGGCGGCCTGTTACCATAGCCTCGGCGTGGTGTATACAAGAGTGGACCGCATGAAGGAATCCGTAGAGGCCGATTTGAAGGTCACTCAAATCTATAAGCGTCTTGCAGAGCAGGATCCTCTCACCTATGAACCCGAATTGGCAAATAGTTACCTCAGCCTTGCTATCGGCTATCATCATGTGAGCCCCGCCTATTGGGAGGCGGAGGAGGCCTATAAGAACGCCATCGAGATCTATAAGCGGCTCGCAGAGCGTGATCCCGAGGAATATGAGCACGACCTCGCCCAGTGTTACGATTTTTTGGCTTCCTTTTATGGGGGAATACGCTATGCGGATACTAAGGCGGCATATGAGAACGCCATCGAGATCTATAAGCGGCTTGCAGGGCGGGACCCCGCCCGCTATGAGCCCAATTTGGCGGACGTATACTATAACCTTGCGGATATCCTGAAGGATGCGGATGCGTATGAGGAGGCGATCGAAGCGTATTCGGAGGCCATCAAACTCTATCGCCGATTGGCCGAGCGAGAACCCGAAGCCTTTGAAAAGAGCTTAGCGCAGTGCTACAACGGCCTCGGGCACATCTACATGGATTACGATGAGGAGCAAGCATTTTCGCTGTGGCACGCGGCGTATGAAATTGCAAAGAAATACCCCGACGATGTGATTTGTGCATGGATGATCGCATTCCTCAGCGCCATCTTTGAGGAGGAAGAATGAGCTTCGATGAAGAAGTGTACGGATACTTGAAAGCGGTGCCGCGGGGGAAGGTAGTCACCTACGGCTGCGCGAGGTAAGGAAAAATATGAGAGAGCGGAGCAAATTTTTGGGTTCGATGGTGGGCGGCGCGGTCGGCGATGCGCTCGGCTATCCCATCGAATTCATGTCTGCGGAAGAGATCGGAAAGAAGTTCGGGGCGGGGGGCATTACGGACTATATCCTGCACAACGGGGTTGCCGAGATCTCCGACGACACGCAAATGTCCCTCTTCACCGCCGCGGGGCTGTTGCTCGGCCTGACGCGGGGCATGCTTCGCGGTTTTTTGGCCGAACCGTTCGAATATGTTGACTACACCTATCGGGATTGGTATCGCACACAGACGAGCCCGTATCCCATTCCCAAAGGGGAGCGGTATTCGTGGCTTGCCAATGTGAAGGAATTATATCATTGCCGTGCGCCCGGGAATACCTGCCTCTCCGCGCTCGCAACGGGCGGTCGGGGTACAATAGAGCGCCCCATCAACGGTAGCAAGGGGTGCGGCGGCATGATGCGCGTCGCGCCCGTAGGGCTTTTCTATTGTGACACAAATTGCTCTATCAAGGCTTCCGACTTCGCCGCGGCAAGGACGGCGGCGGTCACGCACGGACACCCGCTCGGGTATATCCCCGCGGCGATGCTCGCCCATATCATTCGGCGCATCGTCGAGCAGGGAGAGCAAATTGAGGCGGCGACGCTACACGCACTCTCCTCCGCCGAGCCGTATTTTCGGGATGAGCTGCAGCGCGAGAGGCAAAAAACTCTCATCGAGCGCGCGCTCACGCTTGCGGTGAAGGGCGGTGACGATTTGAGAAACATACAGGCGCTCGGCGAAGGCTGGGTCGCGGAGGAGACGCTCGCCATCGCCGTCTATTGCGCAGTCAGATATGCAAACGACTTCGAGAGGGGCGTTTGTGCGGCCGTAAACCACGGCGGGGACAGTGATTCCACGGGCGCAGTTGCGGGGAACATCCTCGGCGCGGCCCTTGGGATCGACGCGATCCCGAAAAAGTTTACGCAACCGCTTGAACTGTGCGGGGTCATCAAGGAGATCGCAAACGACCTCTACCTCTGTGGGTCCATGGAGGAAGAAGCCTTTCGGGACAGCATCTGGACAAAGAAATATATTACATTTGAATATCGGCCCGGAGAAACTTTATGACTTTCGATGAAGAAGTGTACGAATACTTGAAAGCGGTGCCGCGGGGGAAGGTGGTGACGTACGGCATGATCGCCCACGCCATCGGGCGGCCCCGTGCGGCAAGGCAGGTGGGGAACGCCCTCCACCGCAACCCCACGCCCGTCGTCATTCCCTGCCACCGCGTCGTCAACCGCGAGGGGCGCCTCGCGCCCGCCTTCGCCTTCGGCGGCCCCGAAGTGCAGGCAACTCTCCTCCGCTCAGAAGGCGTGGAGGTTGTAGATGGCTACGTCGATCTAACCAAATACCTTTGGCAGGGTTCATAAAAAAGGAGGCACCCATGTCTGGGATCTACGTCCATATTCCGTTTTGCAAACACAAGTGCACCTACTGCGATTTCACCTCGTTTCCCAACCGTTTGGGCTTTGCGGAGGCGTATATGGCATGCCTCTACAAGGAAATCGAGGCGAGGGGCAGGGAGCTCGAAAAGGAGAGATTCGACACCGTCTACATCGGCGGCGGCACCCCTTCCGTCATTGACCCAAAGTACATCTTGGGCCTCATGCGGCAAATCAGGAAGTGCTTTCAGCTTTCCAATGAAGCCGAAGTCACCATCGAACTCAACCCCGGCACCGTAGACGCAGAGAAGATCGCCATCTATAAATCGGCGGGCATCAACCGCTTCTCGGTGGGGTTGCAGACCGCAAACGATGCCCTGCTCGAGGAGATAGGCCGTATCCACACCGCCGCAGACTTCGTGGAGTGCGCCCGCCTCCTGAAGGGGGAGAACTTCTCCGCAGACATCATGCTCGGCCTCAAGGGGCAGACGAAGGAGGATGTGAAAAAGGCCATCGAGCTTGCCGCAAATGAGGGCGCCTCGCACATTTCGATGTACGCCCTCACCCCCGAGGACGGCACACCCATTTACACCGACTATCTGAACGGAGAGCTCCCGGGCCCCGATGAGGTTGCCGCGCTCTACGATTACGGGATGGATATCCTGAAAGAGCACGGATTCATGCGGTATGAGGTGAGCAACTTCTGCAAGCCCGGCTTCGGAAGCCGTCATAATTATAACTATTGGAAGCGGGGAAGTTACATCGGCTTGGGCGTCTCCGCCAGCTCCTTCTTCTATAATAAGAGGTTTACGAACACCTTCGATCTCGATGAATACATGAAGTGCATCCTCTCGGGGTACTTCCCCGTCATTGAAAGTGAAGAGATCTCCGAAAAGGACGCCAAATTTGAATTTCTGATGCTTGGGCTGAGAACGGTGTTCGGGGTCTCCGAACAGGCATATAAGAAGGAATTTGAGAGTAATTGGAAGGAGGATTTCGCCACTGCCTACCAAAAGGTGCGCCCCTACCTCGAAGAATCTTCTGATATCACCCGCATCAAGGATGAATACCTCTACGTCCAGAACCAAATTCTAACCGAATTCTTGGAGTGAAGTTTGGTTTGGTTTACGAGTACGGCGCGGCCGCATGAAAATGCGGCCGCGCCGTTTCACTATCATAACGTTTGCCCATACCATGTCCGAAACACACATGTCATTATACCCATCCTCCAAGTTCGGTTATTCGGCTTGAACCCGTTGGCGGATCCCAATTACAAATCTACTCGTTCGAAGGTGCGTAAGGAGAGGCGGGCGGCGGAGAACGTCATGGCGGCGTAGAGCGTCAGGCCGCAGAGGAGCACGGTCAGCTTTGCTCCCCAACCTGTGGGGTCGGGCACGGTGAGCGGCGCGTAAAACGGCATATGCCGCAGGATGATCATGAGGGCGATCAGCCCGAACTGCACCGCCGTAGCGATGAGAAAGGGGATGCCCACCCTGTTGGGGTCCCTGTAGTAGAGCGGGAAAAACACGAGGTTAAAGGTGCCCAAGAGGAGCCCTCCGAACCCGCAGAAGGCGAGGTTTGCGCTGTTTGCGGCGAGGTTTACGAGGAGCTCTCGGGGGTACACAATTTGTTTTACGCCGATGCAGAGGGCGGTAAAGATCAGGAGAGCGCATTGCAGAATGACCGCAGTCAGGATGCGGGCGAGGGCAACGCTCCGCTTGGTTACGGGCAGGGAGCAGGTAAAGAGGAGGTCTCCGTTCTCCCGTGCCGTCATGCAGATAAAGTATACCGAAAGCCCCGAAAAGAAGAAGATGACCTCATAGGGGTAGTTGGGTACAAAGACGAGCGCGGCAAAGCATAAAAATACGATCGCCATCGGGTGCAGGGAGAGGGTAAATTCCTTTTGAAGAAGTGCCTTCATATGGTCTCCTTTTGGGCGTATTCGAGGTGGATCATGACCTCATCGAGGGTCGCCTCCCGCCCCTCGAACCCCGTAACCAGTCCCTCCAAGCCCATTTTTGTGGGTTTTACGCCGATTGCCCCCGCCGCATGCCCCTCCTCGAAAGAGGCAAACCGTTGCACCCGATACCGCCCCAAGAGCCCCGCAAGGGGCTCGTTTGCAAGCAGTTTTCCGTTTGAGAGGTAGAGGATGTGGTCGGCTACCCGCATGAGGTCGGAGGTAATATGGGTGGAGAAGAGGATGGTTACGCCCTGCCCCTTCAAAGTGAGGAGGGTATCGCAGAAGTCCTCACGGGAGAGGGGATCGAGCCCGCTTGTTGGCTCATCCAATAGAAGCAGTTTCGCCCCGTGGGAGAGTGCAAGGGCAAGAGAGAACTTCATCTTCATGCCCTCCGAGAGTTCACGTACCCTCTTTGAGAGGATGAGCCCGTATTCGTTACAGGAATGTAAAAAGGTCTCCTCATTCCAATGGGGATAGAAGCGGGCGGCGGCCCTTGCCACCGCAGAGAGCGGCTTTGCGGGATAGAAACGGAATCCGCCTCCAACATAGCCAAGGCGCTCCTTCACGGCAAATTCCTCCTCGGAGAAGTCCTTTCCGAATACCCGCACCCGCCCCTCACAGGAGATGAGCCCCATCATGGCCTTGAGCGTAGTGCTCTTGCCGGCACCGTTTCTTCCGATGAGCCCCGTAATTTGACCCTCTTCCACCCCAAAAGAGAGGGGACCGAGCGTAAAATCAGGGTAAACCTTTTTGAGGGCTTCCACTTCAAGCGCCTTCATCTTCAGCCCTCCCCGTCTCCCTTTATCTTGTTTACGGCATTCCAGAAGGCCTCTGCATACGCAAACGGTTGCAGGGCGATGCCCTGATTCTTATCCGCCATCAGAAGGAGAGCGTCTCCCGTCTGTAGGGAGAACATATCCCGCACCTCCTTGGGAATGACGATTTGCCCCTTGGGCCCGATCTTAACCGTGGCAAGATACTTGCCTTCAGGAAAGTTTTCCATCTTGATTCCTCCCATAAGTAATACTTTCCCAACATTATATACTATTTCCACCGACCTGTCAAGCGATTTTTGGATTTTTTCAACGGCGCGGGCGGGGCATTTTTATGCCCCGCCCGCGCACTCTCATTTATCAACATTTTCATCCGAATTGGCCACGGCGCCGTAAAAAGGCGCAAAGATCGTAGAGATTGCATAAAATTGAATGTACACAGAATGCAGATCGGAACCCAAACGGGAACCGTAATCAGAGGAATCATAGAAATCAACCCCCGCCACATTGCAATAAATGCGGCATAAGAGCATATGAAAAAACTTTTTATGGATTCGGGCGGCAGATCGGATCGCCCGAGAACGGAGAAACACAATGGATATCGGAATCACAATTCTCACGGCGATCATAAGCGCAGTCGTGGGGGCGGGCGTCACCGCATTGATCGCCCGCGCAAGGCTCGGTAAGATCAAATACGGAGCCGTACAGGAGGGCCTTCAGAGCCTCCTCCGTGCAGAGATCATCCGTCAGAATGAGAAGTATATTGAACGTGGGTATTGCCCCGTATACGCCAAAGATGCGCTCCGCCGTGTCTATGAGGCATACCATGCCCTCGGTGGCAACGGCGTCATGACCGACCTCTACAATGAAGTCATTCAGTTGCCCGAACCCCCGCCCAAGGCAGAAGAGGGGAGCTAAGGGGGTAACCATGGAAGAACTTGTAACATTTTTTCAGGATCACGGCCTGCCCATCACGCTGATCGCGCTTGCGGGCATCGCCATCCTCGGGGTGCTCAAATACTGCAACCTCTTCAAAAAATTAGAAGAGGGCAGACGGCACTATGTGTACCTTGCGATCTCGGTGGGGCTCTCGGTAACCGCCACCGTCGTATATTTATTGATTGTAAAGCAGTTTACGGTTGCATACGTTGGCGTGGTCGCATGTGCGATTTACGCCCTCAATCAGACGTTTTACAACATCTTTAAGATCACTCCCGTAAACGACCTCGCCTGCAAACTGCTCGACCTCATCTTCAGAAGGAAACAGAGCTTGGTTGCGGCGGGCGGCGATATCGCTACGGCGGGAGACGGTGTTACTACGGCGAGCGGCAATGTTGCTACGGCGAACGACGGAAAAGGGGGACCTACGGCAGATACCGAGAATGGGGGACCTACGGCGGACAACGGAAAGTGTGACCCAACATCGGACACCATGACCGCGGGATTCCCCGCCCACCCCGCAAAATAAAAACGAAAAGCACTCTCTCCGAGAGTGCTTTTTATGATTGCCTTGCTTGACGGAAAATTGATAGTTAAATGAATATCATATCAGCGTACTTTATTCAAATACATCATCTTTCCTTGCCTCGATTTTATCGTCTAATATTTCTAATATTGGAAGCAAAAATATATTGAAAGTTATCTTTTACTAACCGGGCCAATCCTTTGAGCGGAATTTCAG
>CANQMQ010000032.1 GCA_947625025.1 uncultured Clostridia bacterium | reverse complement strand
GCCATAACATTGGAAAATATCCGTAAAATACTGTTGAATTTTACAGAGCTTTTTGATATAATGGAAGAGGACGAGCAAAAGAATCTGTTGACTTACCTTGTTAAGGAAATTCAACTCAATCCGAATTGGGAGAGCAAGTCCCCGCTGAAATACATAGAATTTAACTTTCCTATCTACCGTAACGGGGAGGAGGTCAGAAAATTTATGTGTGAAAGCAATTCCGATGTCGAGACATTGGTTGTCCTTTTCCACAAAAAGCGCACAGACAGAGCGAGATAAATTGCTCCGTACCCTTATAGAAATGTATCAAAAACGGCTATCGGAATATCCGATAGCCGTCATCATATATCCGTGATGCAGAGCGTTAAGCCAAGCGGTTCAAGAAGTTTCAGAAGGGTCGTCAGTTGCGGATCCGTAACCCCCTTTTCCGTGCGGGCAATGCAAGTCTGCGGGATGCCGGAGAGGATCTCAAGCTGTTTTTGGGATAGCCCCACGCTCTTCCTTGCCCTTACAAGTTCTTCGAGGATCTTCTGCCGAAGAGAATCGATGTCATTGGGCGGTGAACAGGGGATGCCGTGCTCGTAGAGACCATCGGCAGAGAGATCGAGGTCGTCATTCCAGGCCAAGCCGTAACCGCCCACGTCGATTTTGACTTGGCGATACAGCCCCTCCACTCGGGTGAGGGATTGGAAGGGGGGATATTTTACGATGAGTGGTTTTAAGTCGAATTGCTTATATTCTCCCGAGGCAAATCCGATGAGAAGAATGTAATCCGGCAATGCGGCCACTGAGGTAATTTTTATAAACATGAATGTCCTCTTCTCGATTGCTTTTTCTTGATTATAGCATATAACTCATGATTTGTTAATAGCAAAAAAGCTATAATTCAAAAAAATGCAGACATCCGCCGTATTCCATATATAAATCAAGGGAAAGTTTTTACAGTGCAAAAGAAAAACTTCTGATTTTTCGGAAGTTTTTGTAGTAGAGAAGAAAAAATCGGACTAAGGCGGTGAGGTATAAAAACCCGTGCGCGGGGGAAAACTTCTCTTGCGGTGAACAGCAATTTTCCCCGTTACATACCATGATAGCGGGGGGCTATTCACGAAGGAGAAGGGTATGATGACGGTCAAGCGCGGTGAACTATACTATGCGGACTTGAGCCCCGTCGTGGGGAGCGAGCAGGGCGGAGTACGCCCCGTGCTCGTCGTGCAGAACGATACGGGCAACAAGTATTCCCCGACCATCATAGCGGCGGCGGTGACGAGTAAGATCCATAAGGCGAGGCTGCCTACGCACATCGAACTCCCCTCGGCATTCGGGCTTGCAAAGGATTCCGTCATTCTCTTGGAACAGATACGGACGATCGATAAAAAACGGCTGATGTCCCGCATCGGGGAGTTGCCGGCGGCCACCATGTCGCGGGTCAACCGTGCAATTCTCATCAGCCTCGGCTTCGGGGAACAATAAAAAATACGGCGCCGTGCTTTCAAAAGCACGGCGCTTTTCAATATAATTTCGATAAAGCGGGTCACGGGAAGCCCTCAAAACACATACAGCACGAGGGAGAGGCCGAGGAGGGCGGCGGCGAGGGCGGGGAGGGCGACGACGCACCCCATTTTAAGGAATTTGAGGTATCCGAATTTGACGCCGTGCTCCTTCAGCATGGTGCTCCACATGATGCCCGCAAGCGCCCCGATGGGGGTAAACAGCGCCCCGAGGTTGGAGCCAATGACCGTTGCGAATACCGCACCCGCGGGCATGGTATGCCCGTTTGCGCTCAGGATGGAGGAAAACAGCACGCTCATCGGGATGTTGTTTACGAGGTTTGCCGCAAGGAAGGAGGAGACTCCGAAGGTGAGCACGGGGTATTCGTTCCCCAAGAAATTTGCAAAGAGTTGGGTCGCGCCCGTCTCCGTAAGCACCACGATCATCACGAACATGGAGAGCACGAAGGGCACGAGGGGGTAGGGCGCCCGCTTGAGGCAGCCCAAGAGTTCCTTCGGCTTCGTCCTCCGCACCGCCGAAATGATGCCCGTCCACACGAAGAGACTCCCCGCAGAACACAGGGCGACGAGCCACATCTCGAGCCCGATGTAGGAGCCCACCGCAAGCAGCACGGTGCATACGGTGAGGTGCACGATGCCCACCGTGAGCTGGAGGGTATCGTGGACGACCACGGGCTCCGCGTGCCCCCCGAGGGGAGCCTTGAGTTGTTTGCGGAAGAGCAAGAGGAGCATGGGCAGGGAGACCGCTCCCGCAAGTGCGGTGGGAAGGATGCTCACTTCGAGGTAGGAGACGAAGTCGATCCCGAGGGAGGAGGCGAGGTAGATATTGGTGGGATTGCCGATGACGAGCGCCATGCTCCACGTATTCGCGGCAACGAATTCGGCGGCGAGGTAGGGCACGGGGTCGATCTCGGCATTCTTTGCGAAGTAGCAGATGAAGGGGGTGAAGGAGAGGATAATGACGTCGTTGGAGGTGAATACGGTGAGCACGGAGACGACGGCGTACAGCGATAGGAAGAGCCGCTTCTGCCCCTTGCCCGCATGGCGGAGGGCGCGGCTCGCGAGGTATTCGAAGAACCCGAGTTCATCCAAAAAGACGGAGAGCACCGTCATGGAGAGGAAGAGCACGAGAATTTTGATGGGGTTTACGGCGGTGTCTGCGGTGAGGTCCTCAAAGACGCGGACGGGGGAGACGGAGGACGTAAAGAGGACGAGGGCGGCGCCGAGTAAGGTCACCACCCAATAGGTGGAGATGCGCACCTTCCCGAGTTTGATGGCGGGGAAGAAGAGCACCGAGCATATCATGGCGAGGCATACCCCCGCAAAGAGCAATACGGATAAGAGCATATATATTATAATAATGTATAGGGAATTGGCATGTTGAGTTTGCCGAAAGCGGGGAGAACACCCCCTCAGTCACCTTCGGTGACGGCTCCCCCTCAAGGGGGAGCCGAGGCTTGCCCGCCGTCTTGCCCACCCCTCAAGGGGTGGGTGCCCTGAAAGGGCAGAAGGGGTGTACTCCTAAGTGTGCCCCCTCACCCCTATGGGGTGAGGGGAAAACCGCGCTACATTGTATCACGCGCGGGCGGGTTTGTCAAACGCACGCGCCTCCCGTATGCAAGAAACCAAAAAAATTTCCTCATCCGACAAAATTTTCAGAAAAATTTTCTAAAACCGCCGCCGAATCGTTGACAGTTCGGTTTTTTTATGGTATGCTAACAAAGCTGCACATCGGGCAGGCGCTTTTTCGTGCCGTCCGTGTGTCGTTGGGTTGAGGCGGGAAGTTGCTGCAAAACGGGGAGAAGCCCCCCGACAGGTAATTTCCGCTGACAATTGCGGGACATAGATTCCTGCGACGAACCGAGGGCTTCCTTTTTTGGGAAAGCACCGCACCGCGATGTTTTTTTGATAGGGAAACCTCGACACGCACGGATGCGTTGACGCAGCGAAAGAATAGTTCGGAAAAAAGGAGTAACAAAAATGGCAAGTCAAAAGATCCGCATCAAGCTGAGCGCATACGACCATGTCCTCGTAGACCAGGCCGCACAGAGAATCGTAGAGACGATGCAAAAGGGCGGGGCAAAAATCTCGGGCCCCATTCCGCTTCCCACGGAGCGCGAAATCGTCACCATCCTCCGCAGTCCCCATAAAGATAAGGATTCGCGCGAGCAGTTCGAACTTCGTACCTACAAGAGAATCATCGACATCTATTCTCCCAATGCGAAGCTGCTCGATACCATCCACCTTCCCGCGGGTGTAGACATCAAAGTCAAACTCAGCTGAGAAACGTTCAAAGAGAAACAGTAATACTGCAAAAAGCGGTATTCACAAATAAAATAAGGAGTGAACTTTATCGAATGAGTAAAGCAATCATCGCACGCAAAGTAGGCATGACGCAAATCTTTGCGGAAGACGGGAAAGTGATCCCCGTCACAGTCGTGGAAGCAGGTCCCTGCCCCGTCGTACAGGTCAAGACGGTGGAGAGCGACGGCTATGCCGCCCTCAAGCTCGGATTCCTGCCTGCAAAGGAGAAATCCCTCAACAAGGCAGACCTCGGGCAGTTCAAGAAGGCGGGCGTCAAGCCCTGCAAGGTGCTCAAAGAGGTCAAGGGCCTCGAGGGCTACGAGGTAGGGCAGGAAGTCAAGGCAGACATCTTCGCCGCAGGGGACAAGGTAGACGTCTCGGGCGTGACGAAGGGCCACGGGTACACGGGCGTCATTAAGAGATGGAACCAGCACCGCCTGAAGGAAACGCACGGCGTCGGGCCCGTACACAGGGAACCCGGCTCCATGGGCGCAAACTCGAGCCCTTCCCGCGTATTCAAGCACAAGAGACTCGCCGGCCAATACGGCGTCGAGAACGTGACGATCCAGAACCTCGAGATCGTGCGCGTAGACCTCGCGAGGAACGCGATCCTCATCAAGGGTGCGATCCCCGGGCCGAAGGGGAGCGTCGTTACGATCAGAACGACCGTCAAGTAAGGAGGGAGCGACAACAATGGCAAACGCAAAAGTATACAATATGCAGGGCGCGGAAGTCGGCACCATCGAACTCAACGATGCGGTTTTCGGCGTCGGATACAACGAACCCCTCATCCATCAGGCGGTCGTCACCTATCTCGCCAACCAGAGGCAGGGCACTAAGTCTACCTTAACGAGAACGGAAGTGCGGGGCGGCGGCGTGAAGCCGTGGAGACAGAAGGGCACGGGCCGTGCGCGCCAGGGCTCCATCCGTGCACCGCAGTGGACGAAGGGCGGCGTGGTGTTCGCACCCAAGAGCCGCGATTTCTCCAAAAAGATGAATACGGCTGCCCGCCGCGGAGCGCTCCTTTCCGCCCTCTCCAAGAAGGTAGCGGACGGGGAACTGCTCGTCGTGGACGAGCTCAAGGTGAGCGCCCCCAAGACGAAGGAGATGGAAGCCTTCAGAAAGGCCCTCCACCTCGAGAAGCGCACCGTCGTCGTGATGGACGAAGCGAATGCAGACGTCATTCTCGCGGCGCGCAACCTTCCCACCCTCTCCACCATTTCCGTGGATGAGATCAACACTTACGAAGTCGTTGCAAACGCCGTCGTCGTTCTGACGAAGGGCTCCGTGAAAAAATTGGAGGAGGTCTATTGCTGATGGCACCCGAAGATATCATTTTGAGGCCCGTCCTCACCGAGAAGGCGACGGATGGGATCGCGGATAAGAGATACACGTTCTATGTAAAGCGGAATGCGAACAAGACGGAGATCAAGATCGCCATCGAGAAGATGTTCGCAGTCAAGGTAAAGAGCGTCAACACGGTCACCCAGCGCGGCAAGCTCAAGAGAATGGGCAGAAACGAAGGGTACACGCCCGTCAGAAAGAAGGCAATCGTCACCCTGACGGAAGACAGCAAGGCAATCGAGTATTTCAGCGCGTTGCAGTAATCGGAGGATAGGAACATGGCAGTCAAGAGATATAAACCGACCTCTTCGGCGCGCCGTCTGATGACGGTGCCGCTCTACGGAGAGATTTCCAAGGCAAAGCCCGAACGCGCCCTCCTCGAGGACCAGCGCAAGTCGGGCGGCAGAAACAGTGCGGGCCGCATCACCGTGCGCCACATCGGCGGCGGCAACAAGCGCAAGTACCGCATCATCGACTTCAAACGGGATAAGGACGGCATCCCCGCCACCGTGAAGTCCATCCAATACGACCCCAACCGCAGCGCATATATCGCTCTGCTCGTCTACAGGGACGGCGAAAAGAGATACATTCTCGCTCCCATAGGGCTCAACGTCGGCGACGTCGTCACGAGCGGCGCGGGCTCCGATATCAAGGTGGGCAACAGCCTTCCCCTCTCGGATATCCCCGTCGGTACGATGGTGCACAACATCGAGCTCAAGCCCGGCCGCGGCGGACAGGTCGCCCGCAGTGCGGGGATCGCGGCGCAGATCATGGCGCGCGAAGGGCAGTATGCCACCGTCCGTATGCCTTCGGGTGAGATGAGGCTCATCCCCGTCACCTGCCGTGCGACCATCGGGCAGGTGGGCAACGTCGAGCACGAGATCATCCGCGTCGGCAAAGCGGGCAAGACCCGCCACCTCGGCATCCGCCCGACGGTGCGCGGCTCCGTTATGAACCCGAACGATCACCCGCACGGCGGCGGCGAAGGCAAGAGCCCCGTCGGCCATGCAGGCCCCGAAACCCCTTGGGGCAAGCCCGCTCTCGGTTATAAGACGAGAAAGAAGAAGAACCCGACGAGCAAGTTCATCCTCAAGAGGATCAATTAAGGAGGGAATGAGAAATGTCGAGAAGCGTAAAGAAAGGACCTTACGTCGAAGCCAAACTCCTGCAGAGGATCGAGGCGATGAACGCGGCCAACGAGAAGAAGGTGCTCAAGACCTGGTCGAGAGCGTCTACCATATTCCCTCAGATGGTCGGCCACACGATTGCCGTATACGACGGCAGAAAGCACGTTCCCGTCTACATCACGGAGGACATGGTCGGTTGCAAGTTGGGTGAATTCGCACCCACGAGAACCTTCAGGGGCCACACGGCCAAGACGACGTCGCCCGGGAAATAAGGAGGAGAATAGGCAATGGCTGGCAATATGAAGAAGAAGGCAGCGCGGGTCGAGGAAAAGCGCGAGAAGCGCCCCTACGCGGTTGCAAAGTATATCAGGGTTTCCCCCTACAAGGTGAGAACGGTGCTCGCTCTCATCCGCGGCAAGAGCGTGAGAGAGGCGCAGGCCATCCTCGAAGCTCTTCCCAACGCGGGTGCCGAACCCACCAAGAAGGTGCTCCTCTCCGCAGTAGCGAACGCAGAGCATAACCTCGGGATGGACCGGAACGACCTGTACGTCGCCGAGTGCTTTGCGAACGGCGGCATGCATCTCAAGCGGATGCAGCCCGTATCGAAGGGCAGAGGCCATGCGATCTTGAAGAGGTCGAGCCACATCACCGTCATTTTGGACGTGAAAAAAGCGGAGGGAGAACTGTAATGGGACAAAAAGTTAATCCTCATGGATTGAGAGTCGGAATCAACAAGCCGTGGGATACGCAGTGGTACGCGGGCAAGAAGGAATTCTCCGCCTACCTCAAAGAGGACTACGCCATCCGCACGTTCATCAAGAAGAAGTATTACGCGGCCGCCATCTCCCGCATCTACATCGAGCGGGCGGCGGGCAGGATCGTCGTCACCATCCACACGGGCAGGCCCGGTGTGCTCATCGGAAAAGCCGGTGCCGAGATCGACGTCATTAAGAAGGACCTTGCGAAGCTCACGAAGGGCAAGCAGGTGAGCATCAACGTCACCGAAGTCCGCAAGCCCGATGCCGATGCACAGCTCGTTGCAGAGAGCGTTGCGGCCCAGCTCGAGAAGCGTACGTCCTTCCGCCGTGCCATGAAGCAGGCCATCGGCAAGACGATGCGCGCGGGCGTCAAGGGCGTCAAGATGCAGGTCTCGGGCCGTCTCGACGGGCGCGAGATCGCGGGTACGGAGCACTACAACGAGGGTTCCATTCCCCTTCAGACGCTCCGTGCGGATATCGACTACGGCTTCGCGGAAGCGCACACCACGTTCGGCATGATCGGCGTGAAGTGCTGGGTCTACAAGGGAGACGTCCTCAAGGCCGCGAAGAAGGAAGGAGGCAGATAATGTTAATCCCCAAGAGAGTAAAGCGGAGAAAACAGCACCGCGGAACGCTGAAGGGCGCCGCGCACAAGGGCAATAAAGTCGCTTACGGCGAATACGGCCTCATGGCGGAAGAGGCGGGCTGGATCAAGTCCAACCAAATCGAAGCCGCCCGTATCGCAATGACGCGTTTCATCAAGCGCGGCGGGCAGGTCTGGATCGATATCTTCCCGCACAAGCCCATCACCCGTCACCCCGCCGAAGCCCGTATGGGTTCAGGTAAGGGCGCCGTGGAATTTTGGGTCGCCGTGGTGAAGCCCGGCAGAGTACTGTTCGAGATGGCGGGCGTCCCCGAGGAGACGGCGCGCGAGGCAATGCGCCTTGCCGCACACAAGCTCCCCATCAAGTGCAAATTTGTCAAGAAAGAGACGGCTGAGCCCGTCGAGAATACGGAGATAGGCGGTGAAGCGCAATGAAAGGAAATGAACTTCGCAGCATGACCGACGTTGAGCTCGAAAAGAAGCTGCAAGACTTAAAGAGCGAGCTCTTCAATCTCCGCTTCCGTCACGCAAGCGGACAGCTCGAAAATCCGCTTTCTATCAGAACCTGCAAGCGGGACATCGCACGGGTGAACACCGAGCTCCGTGCACGGAAGGCGAAGTAAGGAGACAGGTATGGAAAGAAATTTGAGAAAGGAAAGAGTCGGGGTCGTCGTATCCGATAAGATGGAGAAAACGGTCGTCGTTGCCGTCACCGATAAGGCGAAGCACCCCGTCTATAAGAAGACCATCACCCGCACGAGAAAGTTCAAGGCGCATGACGAAGAGAACGCTTGCGGCGTAGGCGATACCGTCCGCATCGTCGAGACGAGAAAGCTCTCCAAGGATAAGAATTGGAGAGTCGCCGAAATCATCGAAAAGGCGAAGTAATGAGGAGGCACAGAGAATTATGATTCAACCTCAAACGAGACTGAAAGTGGCAGACAATTCGGGTGCCAAAGAGATCATGTGTATCCGCGTACTCGGCGGCAGCTTCCGCAAGTGCGGCAACATCGGAGACGTCATTGTCGCCAGCGTCAAGACGGCCAACCCCGGCGGCGCCGTCAAGAAGGGCGACGTCGTGAAGGCAGTCATTGTGAGAACGGCAAAGGGCATCCGCCGCCAGGACGGTTCCTACATCCGCTTCGACGACAACGCCGCCGTCATTATCGACGCCCAAAAACAGCCGAAGGGCACCCGTATCTTTGGGCCCATCGCAAGAGAGCTCAGGGAAAAGGACTACATGAGAATTATTTCCCTTGCACCGGAGGTATTGTAAGCCATGAAGATCAAAGTCGGAGATAACGTGCTCGTGCTGACGGGCAAGTATAAGGGAAGAACGGGCAAGGTCCTCAAGACCAACCCCAAGGCAAACACCGTAGTCGTGGAGGGCGTCGGCATCGTCCACAAGCACGAGAAAGCGAGAAAGGCCAACGATACCTCCCGTATCGTCACCGAAGAGAGCCCCATCGATGCCTCCAACGTCGAAGTCGTATGCGATAAGTGCGGCAAGGCAACGAGAGTTGCCCATGCGGAAGTGGACGGCAAGAAGGTCCGCGTCTGCAAGAAGTGCGGCGCCGCCCTCGATAAGGCATACGCCAAGAAGCTGAAGGGCAAGGAAGCCGCGCCCGCGGCCGAAGAGGCGCCCAAGAAGCGTACCAGAAAGCGCAGCCAGAAGGCTGAAGAAACGCAGGAATAAGGGGGAGGTAAAAGGTTATGGCAGAGAAGAAAGCAAGCAAAGCGCCCGCAAAGCCCGCCGCTCCCTTAGGGCCGAGCAGAGTGAAGGTGCAGTACGATACCGAAGTCGTGCCCTACCTCATGAAGAAGTTCGGCTATACCTCCGTGATGCAGGTGCCCAAGATGGAGAAGATCGTCATCAATACGGGCCTCGGCGACATCAAGGATAATCAGAAGGCCATGCAGACGGTGGAGAAGGAGCTCATGCTCATCACGGGGCAGAAGCCCATCTACAGAAAGGCCACGAAGTCGGTCGCAAACTTCAAGCTCCGCGAAGGCATGAACATCGGGCTCAAAGTTACCCTCCGCGGCAGAAGAATGTACGATTTCTACGATAAACTCGTATCCATCGCGCTTCCCCGCGTCCGCGACTTCCGCGGCGTCTCGGATAAGGCGTTCGACGGCAGAGGCAACTATGCCCTCGGCCTCAAAGAACAGCTCATCTTCCCCGAGATCACCTACGACCAGGTTGAGAAGATCCGCGGCATGGACGTATGCATCGTTACGACGGCGCAGACGGACGAAGAGGCGAGAGAGCTTTTGAAGGCGCTCGGTATGCCGTTCAAGAAGTAAGGAGAAGAGTTATGGCGAAGAAATCAATGATCAATAAGCAGCAAAGAAAGCCCAAGTTCTCGACGCGCGCGTATACGCGTTGCTCGATTTGCGGCAGACCTCACGCGGTGCTCAGAAAGTACGGAATTTGCCGTATTTGCTTCAGAGAACTTGCCTACAAGGGGCAGATCCCCGGCGTGAAGAAGGCGAGCTGGTAAGGGAGGCATGAGATGACAGATCCTATCGCAGATATGCTCACAAGAATCAGGAACGCACTCATGGTCCGCAAGGAGACGGTGGAGATCCCCGCTTCCAACATGAAGAAGGCGATCGCAAACATCCTTTTGAATGAAGGGTATGTATCGGGCGTCGATTTCAAGGAAAACGGACATGAAGGGCTCATCGAAGTCACGCTCAAGTATACGGCGGACGGCAAGCCCGCGATCGGAGGGCTTCAGAGAGTTTCCAAGCCCGGGCTTCGCACCTACAGCGGCGCTAAGACGATGCCGAAGGTATTGGGCGGCTATGGCATTGCCATCGTCTCCACCAACAAGGGCATCATGACGGATAAGCAGGCGAAGGCGGCCGGCGTCGGCGGCGAAGTGCTCTGCTTCGTCTGGTAAAGGAGGGAAGGCAATATGTCGAGAATCGGTAAGAAGACGATTGCGGTCCCCGCAGGCGTCAGTGTGGATTTCAAAGACCACGTCGTTACGGTAAAGGGCCCCAAGGGCACCCTCACCCGTGAAGTGAAGGGAGCGATCGACGTCAAACATGAAGGCGCCGAGGTGCACGTGTTGGCCCTCGACGAACAGAAGCAGACCAATGCCCTCCACGGGCTGTATCGCGCCCTGATCGCAGACATGGTGAAGGGCGTTTCCGAGGGCTTTGTGAAGAACCTCGAGATCAAGGGCGTCGGCTGGAAGGCGCAGATGCAGGGCAACAAGCTCGTGATGAACATCGGCTATTCGCACACCGTAGATTTCGTACCGCCCGAAGGCATCAAGATCGAGTGCCCCGGCCCTACGGATATCACCGTTTCGGGGATCGATAAGGTCCTCGTAGGGCAGGTCGCGGCCGACCTCCGTGCATACCGCACCCCCGAACCCTACCATGGGTACGGCATCCGCTACAAGGGTGAACACGTGGAGCACAAGGAAGGCAAGACCTCCGGTAAGGGCAAGAAGTAAAGACCTGCAAATAAAAGTCAAGTAAAAAGCGGGAAGATTTTTTGAGGATTTTTGCGAGAGAAAGAGCACAAGA
>CANQMQ010000031.1 GCA_947625025.1 uncultured Clostridia bacterium | reverse complement strand
GGCGTTACAGTAACCGTGATTTCGGTATTTTCGTTATAGGTATAGACATTCTCTTCGGGCGTTGCGGCGGGCGCAAGCGTAACGGTGCCGTTGCCCGTCTTGTTGACGGTGACCGTGTGGGTTACGGGCGTAGGATCCACGGGGCCCGTGCTATCGGCTTCGAAGTCTGCCTCGACGGTGGTATCCTTCTTGAGCGTGAAGGTATACGTCTTGCTCCCGTTTGCGCCATCCGTGAGGTCGTCCGTCCGCGTGGTACCCGCCACCTTGAGGCTCTTCACATGGTAGCCCGTGTTGGGCGTAAGCGTCACGGTGATGTCGGTATTATCGTTGTAGGTATAGACATTATCCGCGGGTTGCGCGGCGGGAGTCAGTGAGATATACCCCCCCCCGTGTTTTTGTTCACAACCGTAACCGTATGCGTCGCTACTGCAGGCTCGGTGGATTTGAAGGTGGCCTTGATTTCGGTATCCTTCTCGACCTTGAACTTATACGCATTCCCGCTGAGCGCGCTGAGCTTGTTCTCGCCGCCCACGGTGAACGTATCGACTGCGTAGCCCGTATCGGGGGTTACAGTTGCCGTGATCTCTGTGCCCTTTTCGTACTTGCCGTCCTTTGCTTCGGGTGCAAGCGCAACCGTGCCGTGTTCTGCCGTGGCGACGGTTACCGTGTACGTCTCCGTCCCGTTGCAGGCGGCAACGAAGAGCCCAAAGCACACGAGGAGCGTTGCGGTAAGCACTGCAAGGAGCATCCTTCTGATCTTGTTCATAACAACCTCCTTATATTTATTTGTTGCAAAAAGGGCCCACAGGGAGCCCTTTTCGTTCAACCAAAATGAACTATTTTTCGCTGTTCCTGCCCTATTTATTGTTTACTTCTTTTTATTGGCAGGTTTCTTGGGTTTTTCGGAGGACTTCTTACCCTTGAGGGTGGTGAGGTCTACCTCTTCGACTTTCTTATCCGAAGGATTGACGACGAACAGCACGACGATGGCGATGAGGAGCACGCCGGAGATGCTGAAGAGCACGACTGCCGTGAGGTTGCTCTGGATCCAATCGGAGGAGCCGGGGATATAGTCGGTAGGGTTACGTATATCGATCACCTGATAGGCAGTGGTGCTCGTATTGATGAGGCGGGCATCGGTGACGGTCACCTTGACGTAGTAGTAACCCGTCTCCTGCGGCACGAAGCTCAAGGAGCTATCGGGATCCCAATAGTAGGCGTTGTCGGTCTTTACCCATTCGGAGTCGCTTTCGGTGACGTCGCTGTTGTAAACGTTGATTTTATGGAGGCACTTTTGGATCCACTCCTCGGGAGCCTTGCCGTCCTTGAGCATATCGACGAGGGTGGAATAGGAAGGAATGGTGTGGTTGCCCTTATCCAAGGATTGGTCGAAGTAGTAGAGCTCATAGTCCTTCTTGTAACCGTCGAGGGCAATGACATCGAAATCGGAAATGGAATAGGTATCGTCACGGTGCCCCTGCGATTGCTCCCCCGCATCCTCGATGGAAGGCCCATCGTAGTTGATGGAGAAGTTGAATTCGGGGATCCCCTCGATATCCCATACGTTGGAAGAGGTGAGGGTGACGAGTTCGCCGTCCTCATCGTAATACTTCATCGCATTGCCCGCAGCATCCTGCGCAATGACGCGGAAGCGGTACTGCCCCTCTTCATCCACCTCGAGGCGGAGCCCGCTATAGCGGAGGGAGGTGGCGCTCGACGCGGTTGCGCCCGTGGCCTGCCCGGGTTTATAATAGTAGATGCTGAAGCGGAGGTTACGGTAATCGGCGTAGTCGCTCGTGATGAGCCCGCGGAGGGACGGGAGGTAGATATACGCACCGTCGCCCGCACTCACGCCCTCGGCGGCCTTATCGAGGTCGTCTTGATAGCGCTCTACGGCATCGGTAAGCGCCTGCGTGGAAACGTTTTCATTCTTCCCGTTAGGTGCGTTGTTTTCGGTGGCGGTGAGCCCGACATAGGCGGGGCCCTCTGCCTCACGGTCTACCACAATATAATCAAAGTAATCGGTCTTGACCTCCTTGAGGTCCTCTTTCTTGGCGCCGCATGCCGTCGTGGAGCCCTCTTCGGTGTGCGGGCATGTCCAATCATCGGCGAAATTGCCGTATTCGGCCTTGGTGTAGTGGGCGCCGCACTTGCTGCAAACCCAATAACCATCCCCTTCGTTTCCGAGCGTTGTTACCACGCTGTCGTTCGCGGCATACCAGGTGAGGTAGACGTAGTAATCCTTGTTGGTGCCGTCGTCGAGCTTGAAGCGGATGGAGACGTAAGCCTTCTCCTCCTCACCTAAATCATCGGAAGTCGGCATAAAGAAGGTGGAAGTCGTGAGGGTGTGATAGTCGTCGCTGTTGTACTCATTGGGCTTGACGTACTTGCCGTCCTCCTTCTTGAGCATATAATAGCTGCGGGTGACATCGACATCGTGGCAGACGTCGATCGCCTCATGGGTGAGGCTATAGCGCTGCCCCAAACGGAAGGAGTAGATGCTCTCATTGAATACGAGCACGGGATTCGCGTTGTCCTCCACCTGATTATCGGCATTGAGCACGAAGGTCTGCCCGTTGAGGGACTTCATATCTACCTTGACTGCCGCCTGCTCCGCGCCCTCAGCGGGCTCGGGAAGGTTGACTTCGAAGGTGATGGGCGTAGAGGGCGTCGTCGCCGCGGAGCTGCGGTATTCGAGGAAGTTGCCGCCCACGTTGGTGAGCTGCCCGAGGCAGGTCTCCGTATCCGCACCCCAACTGAGGTAAAGGGAGAACTCGCCGGGAACACAGGCGACTTTTTCATTCTGTTCGTTGAGGCGCGTCTCATCGATACGGAGCGTCACATCGGTGCCCGCGGTGTATCCCGTGAGGGTGACGGCGGTAAGGTGCGTTGCCGTAACCTCTTCTTCATAGTTGGTGTTACGGAGCTCCGCCGTGAGCGCATTTTCCTTATACTCGAACACGATGGCGTTCGTCGAGATGCCGTCCTTGGAGATGTTCTCCTCGGATGCCTCGAACGAGACCGTAAACTTGGTGAAGTCGAGGGAGGCAAACGCAAAGCTCATGCTGAAATACTTCTCCGCACCGGGATTGGCAAGGGACGTTGCCTGTGCCGAGGGCGTGGATGCAGCCTCGGCGGCTTCGAACCACTTCAGGGCGAGGTCGCGGCGGTAATAGACCTTACTGCCGTCACGGGTGAAGGAGAATTCGAGGTAAGCCTCTGCCCCCTCCTCGGTGCCCTTTTCGGAATGCCCGACTTCGCTGCCCGAGCCCGCCGAAAAGATGGAGGAGGGCGAGAAGGTAAGCGCCTGCGCCTTGGAGGCCGAGGGCAACATGCCGATCGCCAGCCCGAGCGTGAGCACGAACATCACGGCGAGGGTGATGATTGTCGTCAAACGAAGTTTTCTCTTACTGCT
This sequence comes from uncultured Clostridia bacterium, assembly GCA_947625025.1. GTDB lineage: Bacteria > Bacillota > Clostridia > Christensenellales > Borkfalkiaceae > Gallimonas. Next base: position 8,457 of record CANQMQ010000031.1, on the reverse strand, counting down.
AACCATGTAACTACTCCATAGGGCGCATGGCGCCCGAGTTTGCAAAATTGACTTTATCTATTTTACACGAATTTGCGCGATGAGTCAAGCGCAAACGCCTTATTTTCAAAGAAAATATAAATTGACTTGTCGCTTACAGGGGGCCAATGACGGAAGCGACATCGAATTTGCTCCACGGAGCCTCCTCTGTGGGCGGCTCGGAGACGAAGCGCATGCGCTCCTTCCGTACGGGATGGGTGAAGGAGAGGCTATACGCCCACAGGGCAAGTTTTCCCTTCTGGGCCCGCTCCCCGCCGTAGCGCATGTCCCCGTATACGGGATGGGCGATGCCCGCCATTTGGACGCGGATCTGATGGCTCCTGCCCGTGTGCAGTTTGACTTCCGCAAGGGCAAGAGGCCCCTGCTTTTCGAGGATGCGGTAATCGAGGACGGCGAGCTTGGCGCCATCGGTGCCCTGTGTGCAGAGGTAGACGGTGTTGTTCACCGTGCTCTTCTTGAGCCAATTGGTGAGCCTGCCCATCTCTTCACGGGGAGCACCGTTGAGGACGGTGAGGTACTTCTTCTCGAAGTCCCCCGTCCGCATCTGTTCGGAGAGCCGTGCCGCCGCCTTGCCCGTTTTGGCGAACACCATCACCCCGCCCGTGGGGCGGTCCAAGCGGTGCACGAGCCCCAAAAAGACGTTGCCTTCCTTTTGGTACTTCTCTTTGATGTACGCTTTCAAGAGGTCGAGCATGTTGTCGTCCCCCGTCTCATCGGGGCAACTTGCGACGTTCTGCGGCTTTAAGACGACGAGGAGGTGGTTGTCCTCATAGAGGATGGTGGGTTGGAAATCAAGCATGGATGAAAATTCCTCCTGCGCCGCACGGAAGCGGAATGCCTTCCTCGGTGGGAAGCCCCACCTCGTATGCCTCCACGGCGCCCTTTGCGCCCCTCAGGGCAAGGGTAAGTATGTTGCTTAAGACGGCAGGCTGCAGGCCCGTCGTATAGCTGTTGATGAGGAAGAAGAGCGGATCGTCCGAGAGCACTTCGGCGCACAGTTTGACGAAGTCGAAGAGGCTATCCTCGATCTTCCAGAGCTCTCCCCCGGGGCCCCTGCCATAGGAGGGCGGGTCCATAATGACGGCGTCGTAGCGGTTGCCCCTGCGTATTTCACGGGTCACGAACTTCTTGCAGTCGTCCACGATGTAGCGGATGCCGCTCGTGATGCCCGAGAGGCGGGCGTTCTCCCCCGCGCGCTCGACCATGCCCTTCGCCGCGTCCACGTGCACCACTTCCGCGCCCGCCTTGGCGAGCGCCACCGTCGCCCCGCCCGTGTAGGCAAAGAGATTGAGTACCTTTACGGGGCGGTTTGCCTTCGTTACGAGCTCTGCCGTGCGCTCCCAATTGACTGCCTGCTCGGGGAAGAGGCCGGTGTGCTTGAAGCCCATCGGCTTGACTTTGAACCTGAGTTCTCCGTAGCCCACCACCCAGCTCTCGGGAAGGGGCTTTCTGAATTCCCACTGCCCGCCCCCGCGCTCACTGCGACGGTAGATGGCGGAAAGGTTGGGATAGGCGGCAAGGTCCCGCTCCGCATGCCATATAACCTGCGGATCGGGGCGCAGGAGGATATGTTCCCCCCACCGTTCGAGCTTCATGCCGTCCCCCGTGGCAATGACGGAGAAATCTTTCCAGCCGGTAGCCAAGCGCATCATGCTTCTATTATAATAGTTTACGCGCACTTTGTAAAGCAAAACGGCGGGAAAAACCGCGCCGTTTTGAAAGAACTTTTCAATTCCGTACGGCTCCCCGCCGTACATAACTTAATTTTGAAGAAGGCTTACTTCCTGAATACCAACACGCTGAAGCTGTGGGGCGGGAGGGTGACGGTGCGGGAAGCGGTGGGCGCCACGTCCTTCGGAATAATTTTCTTGGGCTCCTCGATGGTGTTGTAATCCCCCAACTCCCCCTCCATGCGGATGATGCGGTTGAGGGCGCCGAAGTCGTAATCGGCATCCACTTCGGCCTCCAACGTCCCTTCGGAGGCGTTTACGACCTTCACATAGGTGAAGCCATCCCGCTCGGTGGCGGAGGCATACGTCTTTTCGGCATCCGTCGCTACTTTGTAGGAGACATCCCCCGTGTAGAGGGAATACAGGAGCTGAACGTAGTAGTTGGCGGAGCCGTAAGCAGACTTACCGTCAAACCAAATGAGGTCGGGGCTCCATTGCGTATAGCCGAGCCGCCCGAACAGCGGGGCATACGATTTCATCACGACCACGTCCGCATTGCGCTCCATGCCCGTCATGAAGGCGGCCTCCGCGAGCGCCCCCTCCCAACAGTTGGCCTGCGGTGCGTTGAAGAGCGCACACCCCGAGCCGGGTACATGGGCGGCGTATTCCCCTGCATACACCAATCCCTCCCGCGGGTAGCTATCGTACACATTCACATGCGAATACAGCCATTCGGGGGAGACATAGAAGTGCTCATCCGAGCAGTAGACGAAATTGGGGTTGGCCTTGAGGTTCTCGAGCGTCCACTTCCATGCACTCCTGTGCGAATCGGTATCCACCGTGGGGCCAACCGTACCCACGATCTTGAGGCTTGGATACTTCTCATGGATGCGCCGCTCAAAGAGCTCGAAGCGCTTGTAGAATTCGTTGGCTGCGGGCTTTCCCGTATCCTTCTGCACGGGCTCGGCCTCCCACTGCTCGTTGCCCACTCCCAAATATTCGAGGGGGAAGGGTTCGGGGTGCCCGAGCTCCGCCCGCAGGCTCCCCCACACGGTATCGGGGCCGCCCGTGGCGAATTCCACGAGGTCGAGCGCTTCCTGAATGTAGGTCTCGAGTTCGGGGCTTTCGAGGGGCACGAATTCAGTAGACATATATTGACATGCGATGCCTACGCTGACGACGGGCAGCGGCTTTGCCCCAAGCCATTCGCAGAGGCGGAAGTATTCATAGAATCCTACGCCGAGCGTCTGCCCGTAGTGCGAAAATTCGGAGCGGAAGTTGTTGTCGGGGCCCGTCGCATGCACCGCCCAGCGGTTCCAATTATGCCGCCTGCGCTCCACGGGGCCCACCGATTCCTTCCAGAGGTAGCGGTTCTGAAGGCTGTTCCCCTCGACGACGCACCCGCCCGGGAACCGTAAAAAGCCCGGCTTCATCTCCCGCATGAGCTCCGCGAGGTCGCGGCGGAATACGCCGAGCACCGCATTGGAGGGCATGAGCGAGAAGCAATCGGCATGCACGAGACCTGCCTTTTTTAAGGCGAAGATGAAATCCGCCCTATCCATGTCAGCCTTCGCTTTGAATTTATAGGTGATGCGGTGCCACTTTCCGTCTGCCCGCACCTTGAATTTTTTCTCGAAAATAACGGCTCCGTCCTTCCCGATGCGGATGAGGACGCCGCCCTTGTATTCATAGGAACGCACATAGAAGGAACCGCGGTATTCCATCCCCGCCTTTATGTACAACCCGTCGTACGCCTTGTTCTTCATGCCCGCCCCGTCCTCATTGGCGACGACGCGCATGTAGTGCGGATTCTCAAAGAAGAGCGGGCGGTCCGTCTTGATTTTGAGCGCCGCGCTCCCCTCCTTCGGGTAGGCGCTCCACGCGTAGCCGCCGTCCGCATCCACGATGTAACGATCCCACTCACCGTGGACATCCTTTGCCTCAAAGTTCCTGTTTTCAAGCATCTCGGCATACAGGCCCCCGTCGAGGTCGTAGTTGAGGTCCTCAAAAAAGAGCCCGACGCCGCCCGCCTTCACGGGCACCTTGTTTTCCGAGGAAATGGTTATTTTCATGGCTGTCTCCTTTCTGAATCGAATTTTGCTCAGTATCTATTATTATAGCACAAAAATTTTTGGAAGCAAGTGTTTTTGGGGTTTCCCCAAACGCTTCGGGGCTATGGGGTTGGGTTACGGGTTACGATTACGTTTACGGGTTCCGTATTCGTACCCTTACGCCCCCTCCCGCGGAAGGATGGAGTGGGCGATGTAGTTGATGTGGTCTGCCGCACGCTCGAGGTTGCCCACGAGGTTGATGAATACCCCCGAATTTTCGGGCTGGCACTTGCCCTCGTTGAGCCGCTTGATGTGGCGGGCAATGAGGTCGCGGCGGTCCGCATCGATTTCATCCTCGAGCTTCTCCACGTCTCCCAAACTGTTGACGTCGCGGTAGAGGTAGCTTGCGAGCGCCATCACGTAAAGTTTTCTGATCTTCTCAAACATGCCCGAGATCATCTCGAGAAATTCACCCGAGAATACGAGCTCATCCTCCGCATAGTGGCGGGTGTACTTGGTGACGTTGTCCGCAAGTTCCCCGATACGCATGATGTCGTTAAAGACATAGTGCAGGGTGGAGACGGTGCGCTCGTCCTCCAAGACGAGGTGGGCGGCAGAGAGCTTCACGAGGTAGGAGATCCCCCTTCTGTCTGCCTCCGCGAGCACGGCGTTGCGCTCTGCGACGTCGGTAGCCGCCGAGGTGTCCTTTTCGAGGAAGGCACCGAAGGCACGGTTGAGGGTCTCCATCGCGTAGGAGAACATCTCCCCCGTCTGGGTGTAGAGGTAATCGAGGGCAACGGAAGGGCTTCTGAGGAGGCGCTCATCGAGGTCTGCAAAGAGCACGGGCTCCTCCTTCTGCTCCTTTGCGGGAATGATGTGCTCCGCAAGCCATACGAAGCCGTTGATGAAGGGCAGGAAGAGGAGGGTGTTGACGACGTTGAAGAGGGTGTGGAAGGTGGCAATTTGCATGGTCTGCCCGAGGCCCGCCTTGCCGAATACGGTGATATCCGAAGGGAAGATGCCTTCGAGCACGGTCTCCGCGAAGCCCCTCCACGAGACGAGGATGATCATGAAGATGAGGGCGCCGAACAGGTTAAACATGAAGTGGATGAGCGCCGCCCGCTTGGCGTTGGGGCTTGCCCCCAAGGAGGAGATGAGCGCCGTCACGCAGGTGCCGATGTTGGAGCCGATGATGATGTATAAGGGAGCGTTGCCTCCCCCGCCGATCACCATCCCGAGGGAGGCCATCGTAATGATGATGGCGTTTACGGCAGTGGAACTCTGCACGAGCGCCGTAATCGCGATGCCCAAGAGGAGCAAAAGGACGGGATTTTTGACCGCCCCGAGCATGTTCTTTACGGCTTCGAAGGCCTCCGTCCCCTCTTCGAAGGTGAGCGCACTCGACATAAACTTGAGCCCCACGAAGATGAGCCCGAATGCGGCAACGACGTTGCCAACCGATTTGAGCCGCTCGCTCTTTGCAAACATGTTGATGAACATGCCCACTGCGGCGAGCACCAAGAAGAGGGCGGTGATATCCGAACCCGCAAGGGCAATCACCCAGGCGTTGAGGGTCGTCCCGATGTTGGCCCCCATGATGATGGCCGTTGCCTGAAAGAGCGTCATCACCCCCGCATTCACGAGGCCCACGACCATGACCGTCGTAAACGCAGAACTCTGCCCGATAATGGTTACGGCAGAGCCGATGCCGACTCCCGCAAAACGGCTCTTCGCCGTCTTCCCCAAGATGTTCTTGAGCTTGGTATGCGCAAGTTGCGTCAAGTTTTCGGAGAGCATCTTCATGCCGATGAGGAAGGTACCCATCCCTCCCAAAATTTGCATGACGATGCCGATGATATCCATTGCGCTCATAGAGACGTCCTCTTTTTACGGCCCCTTTCAGTATGTCCATTATACCAAGTTCCGTAAGGACTTGTCACGCAATTTTTATCAAATTGTAAAAAACTCGTAAAATGTAAGAAATTGTAATTCCCCGCACGGAATGAACGGTTTTCATGGATACGGTTTGCGCTGTGGTTTGTCATTTCGACCAAGCGAACGAAGTGAGCGCGTGGAGAAATCTCATAATGAGAAGCCCGAGGCCCCTCGACTACGCTACTTCGCCCTGCGGGCTCGTGTCACGCTTAGAAGTAACAGAAGCCTCGCGTGGTCGGGGTGACATCTCCCCCATTCCGAGCTCCTCCCTCCCCTCATCTCGACGCTCCGCCCCCCTCCTCATCTCGACGCTCCGAAGGAGCGGAGGAGAAGCGAAGTCGAGAAATCTCACTTCTAATCCGTCATACTGAACGGAGCGAAGCGGAGTTGAAGTATCACCGCATTATAATAATGTGATACGTTCGACTTCGGCACTTCGTGCCTCCGCTCAGTATGACAATTTTGAGAAGCCTCTACCCCCCTCCCCCGTAACCGTAACCCAAACCCGTAACCGTAACCCATCCGTATCCCGAAAAAATTTTCGGAAAAGCAGAGAAAATCACTTGACACTTTCCGAATTTTCTCTATAATAAAATATGCTTTCCCAAAAGAGGGCGTAGCCTGCCCCGCAGAGCCTGTTCGGCGGGCGGGTACAGCAAATTGAGGTGTAGCGCAGTTTGGTAGCGCGCTTGGTTAGGGACCAAGAGGTCGTGGGTTCAAGTCCCGTCACCTCAACCAAGAACGGGGCTGGATATCCCAGCCCCGTTTCAGTAGAAAGAACGGCTTGCGGGTATTCCCGCAGCTTTCGAGGAGTAGCGCAGTTTGGTAGCGCGCTTGGTTCGGGACCAAGAGGTCGTGGGTTCAAATCCCGTCTCCTCGACCAAATTCAACGGCGGAAGGATTGCTCCTTCCGCCTTTCAGGAAGGTTGGCAGAGCGGTCGAATGCGGCGGTCTTGAAAACCGTTGAAGTGCAAGCTTCCGGGGGTTCGAATCCCTCACCTTCCGCCAAGTGTAACCTAAATCGAACCACAGAAAGGTACGGTTTAGGTTATTTTATTTTGTGGTATAACATTTAGCGGTGAATTATGAGTTTTGTTTACGCATTTAAGTCTGAGAACAGCATTTATATGATTGGTGATACCAAAGTGACCATTGACGATACAAAAGGCGGGAAGCCTTTTGAGGGTATGCGGCGATTGATAGAGGAATATGGAATATTGAAAACAATAATTCTGCATGACGAAATCGCTTTAGGTTTTGCGAGTGATAATTTGAAACATGTTAATTGCGCGCTGAAATCTATTCTCAACAATACATTACCGCTTGAAGATATCATCAACATTTTAGTTAAATCTTCAAGAGAGAATGATGACGCTTCTGAATATATATTAGCATATAAAAACCAAAACATTTACTTGATTAAAAACGGCATCGTAGAAGAACGGGAAAATTGTTACGTCGGCTCGCACGATATTTTTGAAGAATTACAAAAACGTAGGAATAACCGTCCCATTTCACCTAACATTGTTCTTCCCATTATAAGGTCGTTGATCAAAGATGAAATAATCGATAATAGGGTGGGCGGCTTTTGCACAGAACTTGAATATAATGTTATCAAGCAAAAATATCAATATACCGAAACGTTTGATTCCCTTGTCACAAAAGAAAGATACATACCAAGTGGAGCAACGCTACCGATTGTTGATAATGCTGAAGATGGCGGATTTACATATATAACTTCTCCCTTCGAAATTGAGGGAACAAATCAATTTCTTGCTATACAAATATTGCAAAACAAAAAAACTTATACATATATCCCTCAACCGGATACACTACCTTGCAATTGCGACTTCAATTATCTGTTCCTTCCATTTGATATTTCAGGCAGGGTTTAATGCAGGCAATTTACAACATCAATCGTTGTGCTCATAAACCGCAAGCACCCGTCAAAGTGCCATTTGAAAAAATTTGCGATAATTGTAAAAGTGTTGCCTTGATTTTTAGTAGGATTTGTGTTATAATATATATAATTTCATTTGAGGGTCAAAAGTATGAATTACGAGCAAGAAATCAATGAGTACCTTTCCAAAGGCGAAACAGGCACCACATTTGAGTTGGGACACCGCTTCTTAGAATGGGTGCTTCTAAATTTATTTAACAGAACAGAAACGGATTTGTTGAACGATGATGTTTCTGATGGGGTTACCTTTACGGATGGCACAAAGGACTTCGGCATTGATTGCGCTTTTGTAGACGGCGATGTATTATACATCCTTCAAGGGAAAGAGCGTAAACAACACAATCACGATAATATTCCTGCTTTCGAAGCAAATATTTCTGCCTTTTTTGACTTGAAAAATGCTCGTGGCATAAGAGAAAAATTGGTTCCTATATTTTCTCTTGTTACTAACGAAGATATTAGGGAAATCAAAATATTTTACATAACCAATAATTATTTGGAGAATGAAGCTCGCAATTATCAATATAGCAGTATATGTTCTGAATTCAATAAGAAGTATAGTGACATTTTGGATAAAAATGTCACATGGGAAATAATTGGATATGAAAAGTATGCCTCTATTCGTACAGGCATTTTACTTGAATTACCCAAGGCGGCAAAAAAAGCTCAATCAACACTCGTATTGGCGCGTTATTTTGAAAACCGTGATAGCACAACAGTTGTTGCTGAAATTCCGCTCAAAGGATTGGCCCGGTTAGTAAAAGATAACTTTCAATATATTTTTGCTTCCAATATTAGAAAT
>CANQMQ010000030.1 GCA_947625025.1 uncultured Clostridia bacterium | reverse complement strand
GGGGAGCTCCGCCCGTAGGGCGGTGAGGGGGTGATTCCAATGTGGTTCCAATTAGAATTCACCCCTTCCGCCCCCCTCGGGGGCACCCACCCCTCAAGGGGTGGGCAAGGAATGAGATTTCTCCACGCGCCGCCTATGGCGGCTTGGTCGAAATGACAGACTCTCCCCTCATTCCGAACGAGCGAAGCGAGTGAGAGAATCCACTCACCCCCCTTCGGGGGGTTCGGGATGAGGGGCGGGGTGGGGGATCCCTTGCGCCACGCGGCGAAGCACCGCCCCCCCCAACCTCATCCCGAAGCTCCGTAGGAGCTGAGGGGAAGCGGAGTCGAGACATCTCAAAAAACTCAAAAAAAGCGTACAAAAAAATAACCGCCCAAAGTGTGATAAGCTCAGCGGTTATTTTTTGATAACTCGGGGCTGACCGCAAAGTAGGATCAAAACCCTTGTTGTGATTTTATTGTAACACGCTTTTCCGTGTTTGTCAACCCTTTTACGTCAACTTTTTTTACTTCATGAAGGCGAGGAAGGCCTTGTAGTTGCTGTAGACATCGGCCTTGGAGACGACCTCCCACGGCGCATGCATGGAAATGACGGGCACGCCCAAGTCCACGGTATCGATGTTGAGCTGTGCCACAAATTTGGCTACGGTGCCGCCGCCCCCGACGTCCACCTTCCCGAGTTCGGCGGTCTGCCATACGACGCCGCCCTCCTTAAACATCTTGCGTACTTCGCCCACGAATTCGGCGTTGGCGTCGTTGGAGCCGCTCTTGCCGCGCGCGCCCGTAAACTTGCACATCGCGGTGCCGCAGGAGAGGATGGCGGAATTGTTCCTTTCGTAGACGTTTGCGAAGTTGGGGTCGTACGCCGCCGTCACATCCGAGGAGAGGCACTTGGAAGCCATGCGTACCTTGCGGAAGTTGGCGCCCATTGCGAGGGAAATTTCCTCCATCAGGTCCTCATACACCTTGCACTGGATGCCCGTGGTGCCTTCACTGCCGATCTCTTCCTTATCGACGAGCATGGCGAGCACGGTATGCTCGGTCTCGTTCCAAAGGAGGGCCGTGAGGGCGGGATAGGCGCATACGCGGTCGTCATGGCCGTATGCCCCGATGAGGGCACGGTCGAACCCGACGTCGCGGGCACCGTAAGCGGGTACTGCGGAGAGCTCTGCGGAGAGGAAATCCTCTTCGCAAATGCCGTACTGTTTATGGAGCACGGAGAGCACGGAGAGCTTGATTTTCTCGGAGACATCCTTATCGTCATAGGGCAGGCCGCCCACGAGCACGTTGAGCTGTTCGCCGTCGATGAGCTTATTGGCATGCCCGCTCATCTGTTCCCCGCCGAGGTGGGGAAGAAGGTCGTTGATGTAGAATACGGGGTCCTTCGGGCTCTCACCGACGCGTACCGTCACCTTGGTGCCGTCCTTTAAGACCACGACGCCGTGCAGGGCGAGCGGAATTGCCGTCCACTGATACTTCTTGATGCCGCCGTAGTAATGCGTCTTGAGGAAGGCCATGCCGCTGTCCTCGTAGAGCGGATTCTGCTTGATGTCGATACGGGGGGCATCGATGTGGGAGGCGATGAGCCGCATGCCGTCCTCCTCCAAGTTCTTGCTCCCCACGCGGAACACGACGACCGACTTGCCGCGGTTGACAAAATATTTCTTATCCCCTGCCTTTAAGGGGTCTCCGAACCGATATTCGGAGAATCCGCACTTCTTTGCGGCCTCGACGGCGTAATCACACGCCTCCCGCTCCGTCTTGGCGGCATCGAGGAAGGCCTTGTAACCCTCGGCGTACTCGAAGATCGCCTTGCGCTCTTCCTTGCCCGCGGCTTCGTAGTAATTTTGTTTCTTGTAGGCAAGCTCCTTCTGGAGCTCCTGCCCCTTGCTCTTCTTTTCAGACATGGGTCCCTCCAATTCTTTCAACTGTATTTTTTCTACATAGTATTATAGCACGGCCGCACGGGAATTGCAACTGTTTCCGCCCGATTTTCCGCGGGGGACATCTACACTTCTTCGCTTCATCCCTTCTTCTGCATATGGGCCGCCCCGCATATGCCCGCATATGAAATTACGGCGAATTTTCCCCCGTTTTCGTATGCGCACATATGCGGATCGTTTGTTATTTCTACCTGCACTCTTCCGCATATGCCCCGCCCGCAAAATAAGGTCCCGCGCCGCCCCCGCGGGATCCCGCGGGGGCGGCGCGGCCTCTTAACCGCATCCCTTATAGCAAGACAGCCCTCCATGGCGGAGGGCAGTCTGTCCGGTTTTACAAATTCTCAGCCAAAATCAGGTGGAAGGGCCGGTGGCGGAGGGAGCGTAGACGCGGGCGAGGAGCTCCTGGTTGAGGGCGTAGAGCCCCTTTGCGTCGGAGCCATAGAGCTTGAACTTCTTGATCATGTCGTCTGCGTTCTGTTCCTCTTCTCCCTGTTCCTTGATGAACCAATCGAGGAACTGCATGGTGCGGTAGTCCTTCTGGGCGAATGCCTCATGATAGATGTTGGTGATGAGGGAAGTGACGTACTGCTCGTGTTCATACCCCGCTTCGAGGGGATCGAGGTGGGTTTTGAACGTCTTATCGGGCTTTGCAACAACTTCAAACACCACTTTCTCGCCGTTGTTGAGCAAGTACCTGCGGAGCATCATGGCGTGGTCGCGCTCTTCCTGTGCCTGCACTTCATACCAATGGGCGAAACCATCCAACCCTTCGTCCGCATAGTAGTTGGCGAAGTCGAGGTAGAGGTAGGCGGAGTACAGCTCCTTGTTGACCTGGTCGTTGAGCATTTCTGCAATCTTCTTGTTTAACATAGAGACCTCCTTGGAATCACTTCTTGATATACCCGCTTTTTGTGAAGTTCAAGCGGGAAACAAAAAATTTTCAGAAATTTGTTCCGTTCCAGCCCCAATCGGAGAGGCCGTGATAGGTGACGTATACGCATTCTGCGGGGATGCCGAGCTCCTCATGGAGAATGCGGCAAATTTCGCCCGTCATACGGGCGTAATCCGAAGAGGAGGCCTTGCCGAACAGGCTGACTTCCACATATGCCCCGCGCTCCAACTTCCTGCCGCCGAGCCAGAGGTCGTAGTTCTCCGAAATGCCCACCATGAGGTAGGTCTCCCCCTTGTGGAGGATGGATACTGCCCTGCCGAGCTTGGCCTTGATGTGTTCCTTCTGTTCTTCGGTGACGGATACGGTCACCTTGCTATCGATAAAGGGCATGCTTATTCCTCCCCGTCCGCATCATCCTGCTTTGCGACTGCCTCATCGAGCAGCCTGTTGTACTCTGCGAATATGGCATCGATGACGGCATCGTCGAGTTCGATGGTGAAGGTATCTTTGCCGTCCTCCCCCCTCGTAACTTTGAATACGAGCGCCTCATCGTCGTCCATGCCGTCGAGCAGCTCTACGGGCTGTAAAATGGCGTAGAACGTCCCCTTGTAGGCAATGCCCGCGATCTCGACGAAATCAATGTCCTCTCCGTCTGCAGACTTCAAGGTGATGATATCGTCCTCATCTTCAAATAACGTGCCGTTTCCCTGTTCTGACATACCTGTTCCTCCCTTTTTGATGAAAGTCGCAAATGCGGTCCCTGCCCGCATGGGCCCAAAACCGTAAGTATTATACCATACGGCAAGCGGAAAGTAAAGCGGGGCGGGGAATATTTCTCAAATTTTCGGCTCACTCGCCGCCGGCCTTGAAGTTGTAGAGGGGCTTGATGATGCCCACGACTTCTGCGGCGGGCTCTATGAGGGTCATAATTTCCTGCATGGGCTTATATACCATCGGGCTCTCATCAAGGGTGCCCTCCCCGATGGAAGTGGAGTAGATTCCCTTCATCTCCTCCCTGTACTCCTCCACCGTGAAGAGTTCCTTCGTCTCACTGCGGCGGAAGAGGCGGCCCGCCCCGTGCGGGCAAGACCAATTCCAATCCTCATTTCCCTTCCCGATGGCGACGAGGCACCCATCCCGCATGTTCATGGGGATGAGAATTTTCTGCCCCGCGTGGGCGGCGATGGCGCCCTTGCGGAGAATGCCGTCCTCCCCGAGGTAGTTGTGTACGGTCTCGTATACCGAATACTTGTAGATCTTCAAGAATTTTACGATCTCTTCACACATCTTCTTGCGGCTGCGCGAAGCGAACTCCGTGCAAATTTTGAGGTCGTGCAGGTAATCCTCCCTATCCGCGCCGTCGAGATAGCAGAATTCGGGCGCGATCTTGGTGCGGTGAGCGTACTTCTTATTGACGGCCTCGATGGCCTCTGCGAGTTCGGCGGGCCGCCCCTTCATGGAGGCGATGAGGGCGAGGCGCTCCTCCTCTGCGGCATTCTTGCACTTCTCCACCGCAAGCCTCTGGTAGATCTTCGCCACCTGCAACCCCACATTCCGTGAACCGCTGTGGATGACGAGGTACTTATTCCCCTCCTCATCCCCATCGATCTCGATGAAGTGATTGCCCCCGCCGAGGGTGCCGAGGGAGCCGTAGAGGCGGGGCAGGGCGTTCAGTTCCTTCCTGCATTTAAGCGAATCGATGAGGTCCTCGGCGAGCACTTCCTTGCGGACACGGGCGCCGCTCGGGATCTTTTCGCGGATGAAGGCATCGAGCGCTTCCAAATCGATTTCTACCTTGCCGAGTTCGGCGCACAGCATGCCGCAGCCGAGGTCCACGCCGAGCACATTGGGAATGATTTTATCCCCGACGGAGGCCGTAAACCCCACGACGCACCCCGTGCCGTAGTGCACATCGGGCATGATGCGCACGCGGCTTCCCGCAAAGGGCGGCTGTACGATGAGGTTATAAATCTGGTTGACTGCCTCCGGTTCAACGTTGTCCGTAAAAATCTTCAGATCGTGTGCCATACGCCCCTCCCGAGTTTTTTCGCCCTGTATTGTAACACATTTTGGGGGCGATGTCAACGGATACCCCGAAGAAGCCTGAAATGGGCATGAAAAAGGGCCTCCGAATGCTCGGAGGCCCCTCTTCTCTCCTTATTCTGCGGAGAATTCTTCCTTGCCGACGCCGCAGAGCGGGCAGGTGAAGTCGTCGGGAATATCCTCCCACTTCGTGCCCGGAGCGATCCCGTTGGAGGGGTCGCCCGCTTCCTCGTCGTACTCGTAACCGCACACATTGCAAATGAATTTGGCCATGAGTTATACCTCCCTTGTTCTTTCAAAGTTTTCAAAGATTGCCTCCGCAAGGCGCAGAATGGCCGTGCGGGAAGTCTCGTTTACGGCTGAGAGCACGGTTACGGTCTCCCCGACCTTCTCCATGCCCTTCCATCCGATGATCTCGGCATCCATGAGCTTCCCCGCCTGCGGAGACCAACTCCCGTTCTCGATGAGGGAATACTTGCGGCCCTGCATGGCGTGTGCCCGCAAATCGGCGAGCAGCCGCTCCATCGAGACGAAGATGCCGTTGTTATACGTCGTCGTCGCGAATACGAGGTGGGAATAGCGGAAGGCCTCGGAGAGCATCTCGGAGGTATCCCGCACCGAGACATCGTAGACCCGCACGGGCAGGCCCTTTTTGGCAAGCTCTGCGGAAAGGAGCTCCGCCGCATTCTGCGTGTGGCCGTAGACGGAGGAATAGAACACCGCGACGCCGCGCTCTTCGGGGCGGTAACTGCTCCACGTGTTATACTTCTCGAGGTACCACCCGAAGTTTTTCCGCCAAACGGGGCCGTGGAGCGGGCAGACCATCGAAATTTTGAGGTTGGCCGCCTTCTTCAACACGGCCTGCACCTGCTGGCCGTACTTTCCCACGATGTTGAAGTAGTACCTGCGCGCATCATCCAAATAGTCCCGCTCGAAGTTGAGTTCATCCGCAAAGACGGCATCGAGGGCGCCGAAGGTGCCGAAGGCATCCGCGGAGAAGAGCACGCCCTCCTCGGGGAGGTAGCTCATGAGCACCTCGGGCCAGTGTACCATGGGGGCGGAGACGAAGCAAATCGTGTGCCTACCAACGGACATGGTATCCCCGTCTTTCACGATATGCACGTTTTTGCCTTCAAATCCGAAGTAAAATCCCATCATCTTGAGCGCCTTCTCGCTCGTCACCACCGTGGTATCGGGGTAGCGCTCCATGAGCCGCTTGAACGTAGCCGAATGATCGGGCTCCATGTGGTGGACGACCACAAAGTCGAGGGGCCGCCCGTCGAGTTCGCCCTCCAAATTCTCGAAGAACTGCTCGGCGACCGCGCTGTCTACCGTATCGAACAGCACCGTCTTTTCGTCCTTCAAGAGATAGGAATTGTAGGAGACGCCGCGGGGTACGGGGAAGGCGCTCTCGAAGAGGGCAATACGCCTGTCGTTGGCGCCGAGGTAGCTGAGATCCTGCAAAAGTTGCGTCGTGTTTTTCATAGTTTTTACCTTATTTTACCTTTCCATATTATTGTACCCGCATTGTGCCGCCCTCAAACAGCGGTTTTTATGTTTTTTGGGGATCCCGCTGTTACGCCTCGCGGGAGAAGCCGTAAGTATCTTCCTTGAGGCGCTCTGCGGCAGAATAATCGTCCCCGAATTCCGTCATTGCCACATCGTCCTCCCGCATCCAATTTTCGGGCTGTTCGAAGTGGGCATATTGCAAACCGCTCCTCGCAAATGCCCCTGCGCCGATGCGCTCTACGCTTGCGGGTATGGTGATTTCGGTAAGCTCCGTACAACTCATAAATGCTCCGTCCCCGATTTCCACAAGTCCCGCTCCGAGCGTTACCGAAGAGAGCTGCGTGCATGAGAAGAAAGCGTTTTCGCCAATCGAAGTTGCGGCCGTGAGCACCACCTCACTGAGCGAATCGCAGCTCCCAAATGCCTTTTCTCCAATTTCCTTCACATGTTCCAACCCCGTGACGGTAGAGAGCGATTTACAACTGTAAAATGCCTTCTTCCCAATGGTTACCACCGTATCGGGCAAGATAATTTCTGCAAGTTCGGACTCCGCAAACGCGCTCTCCCCGATGGCAACGACGGGCAACCCGCCAAGCTCTTCGGGAATGGTGAGCTTGGTACCCGTAAACCCGTTGGTCCCCGTGATCATGACGCCGTCCGCATAATTTTCATATTGAAACAGGTCGGGGTTTACGGCATGGCAGTGGGTACAAGCGCCGTCTGCCCCGTAATCATGCACCTTTAAGGGAAGCGCCGCGCAGTAGGTGAGGTTGCAATTTGGGCATACGAACAGCCCTTCGCCCTGCTCGGTGCAGGTGCTCTCCGTAATCGTATGCAAAAGCTGCCCCTCGCCGTGGCCCGTCGCCTCCCGAAGGCGGTATTCAGACTCCCCACAGAGGGGGCATGTCCAGATATCGTAACCGATGGAAGTGCAGGTGGGGGCAACGACGCACTTCCAATCCTCTTCGCGGGGAGCATGGTTACAGCCCGCCAAAACGCCCGTATCCTTTTCGCCTATCCACCAATGGCCGTTGGGGCCGATGTGGGGCGTTACGCCGTCTTTTCCGTCTACGCCATCCTCTCCGTCTTTTCCATCCTCTCCGTCTTTTCCATCTACGCCATCCTTGCCGTCTACGCCGTTTACGCCGTCCTTCCCATCCTTACCATCCTTTCCGTTGAGGCCGTCTTTTCCGTCTACGCCGTTTACACCATCCTTGCCGTCCTTGCCATCTACGCCGTCCTTGCCATCCTCACCGGGATCGCCCTTGTCACCCTTCTCTCCTTTATCGCCTTTGTCTCCCTTATCTCCTTTGTCGCCTTTTTCACCCGGCTCGCCCTTATCTCCTTTTTCACCTTTCTCCCCTTTTACGCCCTGCTCTCCCTGGATACCTTGGTCACCCTTTTCGCCTTTCTCTCCCTGCTCTCCTTTTTCTCCCTGGATGCCTTGGTCACCCTTTTCGCCTTTCTCACCTTGTTCGCCCTTTTCGCCTTGGATACCTTGGTCACCCTTCTCTCCCTTCTCACCTTGCTCTCCTTTTTCCCCCTGGATGCCTTGGTCACCCTTCTCTCCTTTCTCGCCTTGCTCTCCTTTTTCTCCCTGTTCACCTTTCTCACCTTGGATGCCTTGATCCCCCTTTTCGCCTTTTTCACCTTGCTCTCCTTTTTCTCCCTGCTCACCTTTCTCACCTTGGATACCTTGATCCCCCTTTTCGCCTTTTTCACCTTGCTCTCCTTTTTCTCCCTGCTCACCTTTCTCACCTTGGATACCTTGATCCCCCTTTTCGCCTTTCTCACCTTGCTCTCCCTTTTCTCCCTGGATGCCTTGATCGCCCTTGTCTCCTTTTTCACCCTTTTCGCCCCGGTCGCCCTTTGCGGCCTCCACGGGACCGAGGTTGACGGAGGTGCCGTCGCTGTATTCCACAATCAAATTGCCGTTATTATCAAAATAGACGCGCGTAATTCCTACGCCGTCCTTGCCGTTTTGCCCATCTTTTCCATCCTTTCCGTCCTTTCCGTCTGCGCCGTCTTTCCCGTCCTTGCCGTTCGATCCATCCTTGCCGTTTTGACCATCCTTCCCGTCTGCACCGCGTAAACTCTCCAAAAATTCCTCGAGGGTGCCCGAATAGCCGAGCTCTTGCGCACGGGCATACACCTCCTCTTCCGTTTGAAGCCGCGGCGTATCTTCCGATATTCCCCCGAATGCCATCGTCAGCAAAGCGGCGATCGCCACCGTTGCCAACAAGCTCCCAACAATTCCTACGGCCCCGTGTTTCCGAGGGTATTTTTTCGAACCCATCCCTCTTTCCTCCTCATTTGTAAACAAACTACACAATAATAGTTGTTTTTATGAATGAGTTCATTATATCACGGGTATTTTCCAATTTGCAACTATTTGAGCAACAATTTCCGAAAATTTTTCAAAAAAATTTTTTCACTGCCGATTTTGAGCCTATATTTTCAATATTATACGAATTTTTATCGGTTTTCCCGTAAAAAAGAACCCCGCATCAATCAGGGGGCGAGGTTCAAGAGGGCGGAGATTTTGGAAAGAAGGGCGTCTTTGCCCTCACCCGTGAGGGCGGAGGTGGCGACGACGTTCCCCTCCCCCAAGCCGAATCCGTTGGCGACCGCCCGCACCCGCACCTTTCTCTGCATGCGGGAGAGCTTATCGCACTTGGTGGCGATCACCGAAAACGGAATGGCGTGGTAATGGAGGAATGTTACCATGGAAAGATCGTCCTCGGAGGGGTCACGGCGGATATCGGTGAGCAGAAAGACGTGGGCGATCTCCTCCTTATGGGCAAAGAAGGCGTCGAGCGTCTTTGCCCACTTCACCTTCTCCGCCTTCGAGACGGCGGCATAGCCGTAACCCGGCAAATCGGCAAGCAGGAACTCCCCGAAGTCGAAATAGTTCACGAGCCTCGTCCGCCCGGGCGCGGAGCTCGTTTTGGCGAGATTTTTTTGGTTTGCAAGCAGGTTGATGAGCGAACTCTTCCCCGAATTGCTCTTGCCGCAGACGGCGATCATGGGCTTTTCGGGGCGGAGAAACTGTGCCTCGGTCGCTGCCGAGGTAATAAATTTAGCATTGATCCGCATGATTGAGCCCCACTATGGCGTTACGGAACACCTCATCCACTTCCTGTACGCAAATGAAATTGAGATCTTTACGGATGGCCTTCGGGATCTCCTCGGCATCCTTTCTGTTGTCCTTGGGGATGATGATGTCCCTGATGCCGATACGGGAAGCGGCGAGCGCCTTCTCCTTGAGGCCGCCGATGGGCAGGACCTTGCCGCGGAGGGTGATCTCCCCCGTCATGGCGATGTCCCGCCGCACCGCCTTGCCCGTGAAGGCCGATAAAATGGCAGTGGCGATGGTGATGCCCGCGGAGGGTCCATCCTTGGGGGTGGCGCCTTCGGGGACGTGGACATGGATATCCTTATTCCTGAAATCCTCCGAATCAATTCCGTACGCATCCGCATGGGCACGGAGGTAGCTGATGGCGGCACGGGCGGATTCCTGCATGACGTCGCCGAGCTTGCCCGTGAGCACGATATCCCCCTTGCCGCGCACGGCAGAGACCTCCACCGAGAGGGTGACGCCGCCCACCGCCGTCCATGCAAGGCCGGTCGCCGTACCCACTTCATCGCGCTCCGCCATGGCGCTCCCCGTAAACCGCTTTGCGCCGAGCAGCCTTTCCACCATTTGGGCGGTGACGGTCGTTTCGGCCTTGCCGCCCTTTGCGGTGCGCACGGCGAGCTTGCGGCATACCGAGCCGATGGTGCGCTCCAACGTGCGGACGCCCGATTCCATGGTGTAACCATCGATGATGGCCGAAATGGCGCCCTCGGTAAACCTGATATTCTCGGGGGAGAGCCCGTTCTCGGTGCACTTCTTGGGTACGAGGTAGCGGCGGGCGATCTCCTCCTTCTCCTGCGGGGTGTACCCCGTGAGCTCGATGATCTCCATGCGGTCCCGTAAGGGGACGGGGATGGTATCGAGGGTGTTGGCGGTGGCGATGAACATGACTTTGGAGAGGTCGTACGGCACCTCGAGGTAGCGGTCCCTGTAAGTGGGATTCTGCTCGGGGTCCAAGACTTCTAAGAGGGCGGAGGCGGGGTCTCCCCGCATATCCGAGGAGAGTTTATCGATTTCATCGAGGAGGAATACGGGGTTGACGGAGCCCGCATTCTTCATCTCAAAGAGGATGCGCCCCGGCATGGCGCCGATGTAGGTACGGCGGTGGCCGCGGATCTCCGCCTCATCCTTGAGCCCCCCGAGGGACATGCGCACAAATTTTCTTCCGAGGGCACGGGCTACCGACTTGGCGATACTCGTCTTGCCCACCCCGGGCGGCCCCACGAGGCAGAGAATGGGCGCACGGAGGTTGCCCGTGAGCTTTAAGACGGCGAGGTATTCCAATACTCTCTCTTTGATCTTTTCGAGGCCGTAGTGGTCCTCTTCGAGCACCTTCTCCACATCGGCAAGCAGCTCGGTATCCTGCGTCTCCTCCTTCCACGGGAGGTCCAACAGCCAATCGGCGTAGTTTCTGAGGACGGTGTATTCGGGAGACGATGCGGGCATCTTCTCCATGCGGGAGAGCTCGGTGAGCGCCTTCTCCTCCACCTCTTTGGGCATGCCCTTGGCGAGGATACGCTCACGGAGTTTTTCGCTCTCTTCGACGTCGTCTCCGAGTTCACGATGAATGGCCTTGAGCTGTTCCCCAAGGTAATACTCCTTCTGCGATTTATCGATACTCTGCCGCACGTCCGCGGCGATCTTGCGCTCTAAGCGGGAGATCTCGATCTCGGCGCCCATGCACTGCTCGAAGAGGCGGAAGCGGCGCACCACTTCCCGCTCTTCGAGAAGCTGTTGTTTGGTCTCGGGCTTCACGCTGATGGCATTGGAGCACACATTCAAAAAGGCATCGGGATCGGGGTAGTTGGGCAGGGTGGGGAGCAGATCTTTGCACCACTTGGCACCGCTATCCGCCGCCTCCTGTATCATGCTCTGGGCGGTACGCAGGTACGCCTCTTCGAGGTTGGGGTCCCCGTGAATGGGGGCGAGGCCGTCCACTGCGGCATAGATGCACCCATCCTCCATGCGGAAGCCCCGCGCACAGCCGCGGTACAGCCCCTCTACGGTGATGCGGAGCCTGTCTCCCGCAAAGCGGGTCTTTTGGCGGACGACGGCGACCGTCCCCACCGTGCAGAGGTCCTCTGCACTCGGCGTCTCCTTATCCCCGTTCTGCCTCGTGATAAAGACGAGAGAATCATTTCCCGCGGCACGCTCTACCGCCGCCAGCGAAAATCCCCGCCCGACATCGAAGGTATTCGTCGTATCGGGAAAGACCGTCTGCGTCCGCATGACAATGACGGATAGAAGTTTGAAGGATATGGGCTCCACTGTTGTTACCTCCTGCGTGGACGGAAGCCCCCCATGGCGGAGGTTCCCTTCCTATTATATCACATCCCGAGGCTTTCTTCAAACGATTTTCCCGTAAAAATTCCTACGCTTTGCAAAGGTTGTACCCAAAAGATCGGGAAGCGGGGTTACGGGAGCCCTCCGTAACAGAAATTTTTCTTAAAATTGCAAGCGGGGTTGAAAATCCTTTGACTTTCCTTCCGAAATATGGTATCCTTACTTTGACGAACGCGAGGAACAGCGCTCTCCACGCTCCTCTTGGCGTTCGCGTCTTATGCCGCAGGGCAAATTCCATAGGAGGATAAACGCAAATGGAAAAGTCTGAAATCATCGCAAAGTTCGCACAGCACGAGGGTGACACGGGTTCTCCCGAGGTTCAGGTTGCGCTTCTCACCGAGAGGATCAACCACCTCAACGAGCACCTCAAGGTTCACAAGCAGGATAACCACTCCCGCCGCGGTCTGTTGAAGATGGTAGGCAAGCGCCGCGCGCTGCTCGACTATCTCAAAGCGAAGGACATCGAGCGCTACAGAAGGCTGATCGAAGTGCTCGAACTCAGAAAGTAAAACTTGAAAGGGCGGGTTATTCCGCCCTTTTTTGTCGCTTCCCGTGCCACGGGGTACGGGGGCAAAGAATAGGAGCATAAGGAGATTGAAACAATGACACCAAACTACAAAGAATTTCATTTTCAGGTCGGCGGCAGAGAAGTCGTCGTCGAGACGGGCAAGTACGCCGAGCAGACGAACGGGAGCTGCGTCGTAAGATGCGGGGAAACGGCCGTCATGGTCAACGTATGTATGTCCGAAAAGCCCCGCGACGGCATGGATTTCTTCCCCCTTCAAGTGGATTACGAAGAGAAGATGTACGCCGTAGGCAAGATCCCCGGGGGATTCAAGAGAAGGGAAGGCAGGGCTTCGGATAAGGCCATCCTCACAGCCCGCCTCATCGACCGTCCCCTCCGTCCCCTCTTCCCGAAGGGCCTCTTCAATGACGTCGTCGTCATTGCGACCGCCCTCTCGGTAGAGCCCGATGTCGCACCCGAGCCCCTTGCCATGATCGGCTCCTCCATCGCCCTCGCCATTTCGGATATCCCTTGGGCGGGGCCCACGGGTTCGGTCGTAGTCGGCCTTGTAGACGGCAACTACGTCATCAACCCCGATGCCGCACAGCGCGAGAAGAGCACCATTCACCTCAACCTCGCGGGCACCAAGGATGCCATTCTCATGATCGAGGCGGGTGCAAACGAAGTTACCAACGATGAGATGGTGGGCGCCATCATGTTCGGGCAGGAAGAGATCGCCCGCATTTGCCGCTACATCGAGGAGACCATCGTCCCCGCGGTGGGCAAGCCCAAGCGCGAGATCGAGCTCTATCACATTCCCGAAGAAATCGATGCCGCCGTCCGTGCCTATTCGAGTGACAAGCTCGATTGGGCGCTCGATACCTTCGACCGTCAGGAGAGACAGGCACGGCAGGATCGGGTGGGCGCAGAGATCTTGGAGCACTTCAAGGAAATTTTCCCCGATAAGGCCCGCGAGATCAACGATTCCGTCTACTACTTCACCAAGGAGAAGGTCCGTGCCAAGATCTTCAACGACGGCATCCGCCCCGATGGCAGAGGCCTCAGAGACGTCCGCCCCATTTGGTGTGAGCGCGCCGTTCTCCCCCGTGCACACGGGAGCGCCGTGTTTACGAGGGGCCAGACGCAGACCCTCACCACCTGCACCCTCGATATGCTTGCCGCGGCACAGAAATTGGAGGGCTTGGACGACGAGACCGAGAAGCGCTACATGCATCAGTACAACTTCCCCGGCTACTGCACGGGTGAGGCGAAGGCGTTGCGTAGCCCCGGCCGCCGCGAGATCGGCCACGGCGCCCTTGCGGAGCGCGCCCTGCTCCCCGTCATCCCTCCCGTAGAGGAATTCCCCTACGCCATCCGCGTCGTCAACGATATCCTCTCCTCCAACGGTTCCTCCTCCATGGCTTCGGTATGCGGCTCCACGATGGCCCTCATGGATGCGGGCGTTCCCATCAAGGCTCCCGTAGCGGGCGTCGCCATGGGCCTCATCAAGAATCAGGAAACGGGTGAATTCCGCGTCCTCACCGATATCCAGGGCCTCGAGGACTTCCTCGGCGATATGGATTTCAAGGTAGCGGGCACCGTAAAGGGCATCACCGCCATCCAGATGGACATCAAAATCAAGGGTATCTCCGAAGAAATTATGCACACGGCCATCAACCAGGCAAACGAAGGCAGAGAGTTCATCCTCTCCAAGATGCTTGAAGTGGTGCCCGAAGTGCGGCCCGAGCTCTCCAAGTATGCCCCCCGCATCCTCTTCATGAAGATCGACCCCGAAAAGATTGGGGACGTCGTCGGCAAGCAGGGCAAGGTAATCAATTCGATTATTGCGGAGACGGGGACCAAGATCGATATCGAGGACGACGGCACCGTATGCATCGCCTCCTATGGAGACGGCGCAGACGCCGAGAAGGCCAAGGCCATCATCGAGAGCATCGTCCACGACCCCGAAGTCGGCGATCTGTTCATCGGCAGAGTGGTGCGCATCCTCTCCCAGACGGGCGCATTCGTCGAGTTCGCTCCCGGCAAAGACGGCATGATCCACATCTCCAAGATGGCGGATAGGCGCATCGATAAGGTGGAAGACGTGCTCGCCATCGGCGACGTCGTCAAAGTCCGCATCATCAAAATCGGGGAAAAGGGCATCGACTTCAAGCTCATAGAAAAGCTCGGCTGAGCCCCTTGAAAAGAGGCATACGAAAATCCGCTGCCAAGTAGCGGATTTTTTTGATGCCCTACGCATTTGCTACCTCCCATGTCCGAAACGGAGGCTTAAAATTCAAACATCCTTCCTTCCGAGCAAGTAATCCGCAGAGATGCGTAGCCGATAAAGATTTCTTTTGCAATTTATTGACAAAAAATAGGTTATCTTATATAATATTCTATGCAAAGAAAAAGGAGTAACGTTATGAGAAGAAAATTTTGGTTGATCCTTTTGGCAACCCTCACAGCTCTGTGCTTATGCCTCGGCCTTGCTGCTTGCAATTGGAATGGCAGAGAGCAAGGTGGATCAGGTAGCGGCAGTCAAGGCGACACACAAGTCAAGGATCCCGTTGAAGAAAAATCTCTTGCCTATAAATTGAGCGACGACCAATCATATTATATCGTTACGGGCATTGGAAAGCTCACAGGCGAGGTTGAAGTCCCCGATGAATGGGAAAATAAACCCGTCAAAGAAATTGAGAAGAGCGCTTTCGAGAATTGCAACAAGTTAACGGGTATCACGATTGGAAATAACGTTGAAACAATCGGCGAGAAGGCATTTTACAAGTGTGCTAATCTGGTTAAGGCGATACTCGGAGAAAAAGTGACGGGTATTGCAAAAAGTGTCTTTCAGGAATGCACATCCCTTGAGGAAGTTACGATTCCCGCTTCGGTTGCCTTTATCGGGCAATATGCATTCGATTGTTCGGGCTTACAAACCGCATATTTCGAATACCCCTCGGGTTGGAAAGTAAATAAAGAAACTGACATAGTAAAATACATTGATATTGAAGGGCTTGATGATCCCAAAACCGCGGCAAAGCTTTTGATCCTAGATGTTCTTCAAAATGGTTACGTTGACAACAATTGGGTAAATTTTTGCGATCATCTTGCATACAGCTTGAATAGCGATAAACAGTCATATTGTGTTACGGGAGTTTCATCGGATTGCAATCATATCGTAATGAATATTTTAGTGCCCGAAAGTTATAACGACTATCCCGTGACCTCGATTGGAGATTCTGCGTTCTATGGTTGCAGCGGGCTGACAAGCATTACGATTCCAGGCGGCGTGACCTCGATCGGAAGTTCTGCGTTCTCGGGGTGTAGCGGGCTGACAAGCATTACGATTCCAGGCGGCGTGACCTCAATTGGAAGTTATGCGTTCTATGATTGTAGCGGACTACAAAACGTTATTTGGAATGCAGAAAATTGCACCAGCGCAAGTTCATATAGGTCTCCGATTTTCGGTCATTGTAAAAATCTTAGTACTTTGACTTTTGGAGAGAATGTCAAGACTATTCCCGCCGATGCGTTCTATGGTTGCAACGGGCTGACAAGTATTACGATTCCAGACAGTGTGACCTCAATCGGAAGTTATGCGTTCAAGAATTGTAGTGGGCTGGAAAGTGTTATTTGGAATGCGGAAAATTGCACTGAGGCTAGAAGCCAACCGACTTACATCTTCCAAGGTTGCAAAAATTTAAGCAGCGTGACCTTCGGAGAGAATGTCAAAACTATTCCCGCATATGCGTTCTTGGGTTGCAGCGGGCTGACGAGTGTAAAACTGAAAAATGGACAGTCACCAAAAACGGCAGCCAAATTCAAAACAAAGGAAAGAGCCAATCGG
>CANQMQ010000029.1 GCA_947625025.1 uncultured Clostridia bacterium | reverse complement strand
AAGCAAACGATCCGCATGATTGAGGACAAGACCGCCGGCATCGTTCCGGCGCACGTCAGTCTCCCCGAACGGCTCCAAAGGCTACTCGATTTGCCCTGTGAGATATGCGACGACGGACGGAAGCTCGAAAGGTGGAAGACGCTCACGCGAAACCTTATCAGGCAAGCCGAGTACTGGATGTGTCAGAGCATCATGGGAACGGACCTCGAAGAAGAAATCGGAATCACGCAGGAAGAGTACGACGAACTCGACCTCTAAATGCCGATTTAAGCCCCGTCTGTCCGTGCCACCCAACTATTCATCGGGAGCGACAAAAGGCCTCTACGGAGGTTACAGGCACGTCAAACCGCTTGCTTTTTGGCAAGAAACCATGTATAATAGTTTCGAGGATCAGAATGAATCAGAAATGCCCGTTTTGTCAAGGTCTCGCTGACAATATAGCGTTAGGATTGTATTTTTCGGCAAAGGAAAAGAATAGGCGTGATGACATAAAGGACCTATACAAAATTGCTCTCGTAAAGGAAAGCTATTTTAATGGTCATCCGACCGGCTCAATTACGTTCACGCGCAGGGAGTTTTCATTTTGCCCGATATGCGGTAGGGAAATCGGTGACATCAACGACGCGGCGGTCATGAAGAGGTTTCTCATAGAGGTCCCGCCGAGCAAATGAGAAGCACCTAATTATATATTGTATATATAGGGAGAGAAATCCTGCCTCCCGTAAGTATCGGGGACGCTTGCCTCTTCTTATAAGCGGCGCATCTCTTTGTCGCGCTTGCGTTTTCCCTCGGTCATTTACCTCTTAGTAAACTCCCTTCGGGAAATCCGCGCGCTCCTCGACCTGCTTGCTTCTAAGAAGAGGCCAAACAGTTATAGCCTTCGCAATACGGCGTCGCGCTGTGGCAACCCTCGGCATTTTTTATTGAAATTTTAACAGAACATGCGCATAACATATTGACAAACCGCATAGAATATGGTAGAATTGTATCAGAATAGAAAGGAGGAAGCAGGATGGCGAAGGTATCTACGAACATCACGATCGACGCGGACGTCAAGCGGCAGGCACAGGAGCTCTTTGCCGATTTGGGCCTCGATCTTTCCACCGCAATCAACATTTACCTCAAGAAGGCGATTGCAATGCAGAGCATTCCCTTTGCGGTTTCGAGGGAAGTTCCCAATGCCGAGACGGTAGCGGCAATGGACGAATTCAAAGAGATGAAGCGGAACCCGAAGGCGTACAAGCGGTATCCCACCTTCAAGGCGGCGATGGAAGAGGCTTTGAAAGATGCTTGAGATCGTTATGTCAAACCGATTCAGGCGGGATTTGAAGCTCGCGCAGAAGCGTGGCTACGATTTGGACCTGTTGGATTCGGTGGTTACAAAGTTGGCATGTCGGGAACCCTTGCCCGAAAATTTCAGAGACCATAACCTTACGGGGCAGTATGCGGGATTCCGCGAATGTCATCTTCAACCCGATTGGCTCCTCGTTTACAGGGTGGAAGAGGAAGAGCTCATCCTGTTCCTCTCCCGTACGGGGACGCATGCCGATTTATTTTGAGCGTAAAAATTCTTTCAGGATAGTTGAGTATGCGAATTTTACTGAATTACAAGACCGAGCGGTACCGTGAGGGGAAGCGGGAGAGCGTGGTGCGGCGGGGCGATGTGATAGAGGCAGGGGAAACCTTTGCCGCATGGCATACTGCCGCGGAGGGGGGAGGCGTCCGCTTCACCGTGGCGCACAATCCCTTTGTCGCACTCATCGCAGAGGACTTCCTCTTGAAACCCAATGAGGAGCACCCGTTCACCTGCACGGAGCGTTACCGTGACGATAGAGATACCCTTCACTTCGACGACGTGACCGAAGGGACCGCAAAGATCGTATCATGAACAACGAATATTTTTCCTTTGAACTTCTCAAGACGGACCCCGAAACGGGGGCACGGGCGGGCATTCTGCACACGCCCCACGGGGACATCGAGACCCCCGTCTACATGCCCGTCGGGACGCAAGCCACCGTCAAGGGCATGCTCCCGCGCGACCTCGAGGAGGTGGGCTCCCAAATCGTACTCGCGAACACCTACCACCTCGCGATGCGCCCCGGGGATGAACTCATCAAGCGGGCGGGGGGGCTGCATACCTTCATGAATTGGCACCGCCCCATCCTCACGGATAGCGGCGGCTTCCAGGTATTTTCGCTCTCCAAGCTCAATAAAATTACCGACGACGGCGTGACCTTCTCCTCCCATGTGGACGGGAGTTACCACACCTTCACCCCCGAAAAGGCCATCGAGATCGAGCAGAATTTGGGGGCGGATATCGTGATGGCGTTCGACCAATGCACGGAGTACGGCTGCAGCTATGAAGAGGCCAAGGCGGCCATGGAGCGCACGTCCCGCTGGCTCGAGCGGTGCTACAAGGTGCAGGATCACCCCCATCAGGCGCTCTTTCCCATCGTGCAGGGCAACTTCTTCGAGGACCTCCGTGCCGAAAGCCTTGCGCGGTGCCTGCCCTATGTGAAGCACGGCATCGCCATCGGCGGGCTCTCCGTGGGGGAACCCAAATCGGTGATGTACGGCTTCCTCGATTTCTTACAGCCCCGCCTGCCCACCGATGTGCCCCGCTATCTCATGGGGGTCGGCTCCCCCGATTGCCTCGTGGAGGGGGTGCTCCGCGGGGTGGATATGTTCGACTGCGTGCTCGCCACCCGCATTGCCCGCAACGGGACGGCGCTCACCTCCCGCGGCAAGGTGGTGGTGCGCAACGGCAAGTACCGTGAGGACTTCACCCCCCTCGATCCCGATTGCAACTGCTACACCTGCCGCAACTATACGAAGGCATACCTTCGGCATGTCGTCAACGTTGGGGAGATGATGGGCGGCATGCTCCTATCCCTCCACAACATTGCCTATCTGCATTCCCTCATGCACGGCCTGCGGGAGAGCATCTTGGGCGGATACGTCAAGGAATTCGCAAAAGAGTTCTATGAAAAGCAGGGGAGTTCGACGTAAAACTGCATTTTTTGCGATGAAAAGTGAGTGAAACTTCAATCGAAGCACGAAATCGCTTGCCAAAATCCCCCGAAAGGGGTATCATGGTTGCAAAAGGAGATATCAATATGAATTGGAACATTTTGGCGGAAGAGGCTGAGGCCAATCCCATCAACAAGTATCTATTTCCCATTCTCATCGTGGTGCTCATTCTCTTGCTCGTGGTGTGGTTCTTCTTCTCGGGAAGAAAGAATAAGCAGCGGCAGAAGGAGTACACGGAGCAGTTAGAGGCCATCCGTCCCGGCCACAAGGTGAAGTCGGTGGGCGGAATTTGTGGCATCGTCGTGGAAGTGTGCGACGACAACACCGTCGTCATTGAGACGGGAACGGATGCTTCGGGCAAATCCTATTTGAAGCTCGATAAGGAGTGCATCGCCCAGACGGATGCGAAGGGCCCCACCCAGATCGCCCGTGAGGCGGAGGAAGCCCGCAGAAAGGCAGAGAAGGAGGCAAAGGCGGAGAAAAAGGATGCTCCCGCCCCCGAAACGTCCGCACCCGAAGTTCCTCAGGAGCCTTCGGAAGCGCCCGCGCCCTCTGAATCTTCCGAATCTTCCGAAGATCCCGAAGAGAAGTAACGCATATTGTGCCTGTCCTCCGCATACGGTAATACCGTGTTGCGGAGGTTTTTTATGGAAAGGACAGAGCTTGCAAGGGCAACGAAAGAAGTATTGCTCGCGGCCGTGTGCGGGGCGGCGGCGTATCTCTTTGCGGCGGCGATCTTTGCCGTCATTGTGAAGGCGTACACCCCTTCGCAGGGGGTGGTGACTGCCGTCAATTGGATCCTCAAAGCCATCTTCCCGCTCGTCTTTTCCCTGATCTTCGTACGGCGGGGGGCGACGCTCGTGAAGGGCGCCGCGGCGGGAGTTTTGGGGTGCATCATCGCCATGTTGCTATTTGCCGCCATCGGGGGCGGCTTCCATCTCACCGCACTCTTTCCCTTAGAGCTCCTCCTCACCGCCGCGATGGGGGCGGTCGGCGCCCTTCTCTCCGTAAAATTGCGGAAAGAGGATTAAAATGCTTGCAAAACCTTTTCAAACGTAGTATAATGGGAAAAAAGACGAGGAGAACTTGTTATGATCAAGACGATAGCAAAGCCTGCCGAAAAGAAGATCACGGGCTGCGGCGAATGCAGAAGCACCTGCCAATCCGCCTGCAAGACGAGCTGTACCGTTGGCAACCAATCCTGCGAACGCGTTACCAGAGAGCAGAAAATCGACGAACAGAAGTAAGTTTTTGAAAACTCGGGAGCGGCGGTTTCGCGCCGCTCTTTTGGCGTTACCACGGTGCATATGAGACACGTTTTTCATTTTCGGGATACATATTACGTCTACGATTCGGGCAGCGGAGCCCTCCACACCTGCGATGAGCAGACCGCCCTCCTTTTGCAGGGCAAGCCCACCGAGCTCACCGAAGAGGAGCTTCGAAAGACGATGGAGGATATCTCCGCCCTTCAAGAGGCGGGGCTTCTTGATGCCCCCGAGACGACGGCGCGGCCCATAAAATCCCATGAGATCAAGGCGCTCTGCCTGCATGTCTCCCACGATTGCAACCTCCGTTGCCGCTACTGCTTTGCGGATGAGGGGGCGTACCACTCCGTGCGCGAGGTGATGAGCTTTGAGACGGCCAAGGCGGCGATCGACTTCCTGCTCCGCGAGAGCGGTTCGAGGAAGGTGCTTGAGGTGGATTTCTTCGGCGGAGAGCCGCTCATGAACCTCGACGTCGTAAAAAAGACGGTGTACTACGCGAAGGAGGAGGGGGAAAAGCTCGGAAAGAAGTTCCTCTTCACCACCACCACGAACGGGCTGCTGCTCGACGACGACACCATCAAATTCTTCAACGAAGAGATGGAGAACGTCGTCCTCTCCCTCGACGGAAGGAAGGAAGTGCACGATGCCGTGCGCAAGACCGTAAACGGCAAGGGCAGCTTCGATGCCGTGCTCCCCAAGATCCAAAAGTTCGTGAAGGCGCGGGGGGACAAGCATTACTACGTCCGCGGCACCTTCACCGCAAAGAACCTCGATTTCTCCAAGGACGTCCTCTTCCTTGCGGATAGCGGCTTCGACAGCATCTCGATGGAGCCCGTCGTCACCGATCTCCCCGATCTGCAGATCAGGGAAGAGCATCTTCCCGTCATCGAGAAGGAATATGAGACGCTCTGCGAGGAATATATCCGCCGTGAGGAGGAGGGGAGAGGATTTCTCTTCTTCCACTTCTACATCGACCTCGAGGGCGGGCCCTGCCTCTCCAAGCGGGTCTCCGCCTGCGGTGCGGGCAACGAATACTTCTCCGTGGTGCCCAGCGGCGATATCTATCCCTGCCACCAATTCGCGGGGGATAAGGATTTCAAGATGGGCAACGTCTTTGAAGGGAAGCTCGATGAGAATATCCGGAGCCGCTTTGCCGAGAGCTGCCTCTTCACCCGCAAGAAGTGTGAGGATTGCTTTGCGAAGTTCATCTGCTCGGGCGGGTGCAGCGCCAATAATTACCATTACTGCGGGGACATCAACACCCCCTACGAGCTCACCTGCGCGATGCTCAAAAAGCGGGTGGAGTGCGCGATGCACGTGCTCGCGGCGCGCAAAGCCCGCGAAAGCGGCGGAAAAAATTAAGAAAATTAAGGAAAGCGGCGCGTTTCTTCTTGACGAGCGCGCGCAATTCCTATATAATTGTAAAAGTGGGTTTGAAAAGTTTTAAGAGCCCAAACCCGGGGAATTTCCCCGCTCACGATACAGGAGGATACAATGGGCAAGATTAAATCGACGGTCGCGCTCATCCTGGCTACCATTCTGATTGTAGGCCTGTGCTTCATGTGCACAGTTTCCTTTTCATACGGAACGGACGGGATGCACACCTTCAACTCCGTCGTAAGCATGCTCCAAAAGGACTATCGCTTCGGCGATACGCTCGCCGACGGGGAGACCTATCTCGGCGGCGGCTATACGGCGGTCTACTATCCCGAAGGCGTCATTTCCGTGCAGGAGTATAAGGACAACCTCGACGCCCTCACCGATGCGGACGAAGTAGAGGAATATGAAGAGAAGTACAAGCCCTATCCCGTAACGGGGAAAATCGAGGATCAATTGGTTCCCGAAAAGGCGGAAGAGGGGAAGAACGAGCAGAGCATCTGGATGCCCCGCCTCTACATCGAGAAGGAAAAGCTCGATGAGAACGGAGATCCCACCGAGGCCTTCAAGGCAGAATTCGGGAAGGCGGTCGCCGTGCTCCGTGAGCGCGTGGGCGGCCTCCGCGACGAGGGCGCACGGGTCGCCGTGCGGGACGACTACACCGTTGAAGTCTCGGTCTCCTCACTCGCACCCGCTTCTCTTGCCCTCACCTACTTCTCCTACTTCGGCGGGCTCGACATCGCTTACGGTTCAGACGAAGCCTCTGCCGAATCCATGGTAGGCAAGAAGGAAACGATCGGCGACTACGTGACGGGCTTCTCCTCCGCATCGAGGGGCGGCACGGCGTACGTGCAGATCAACTTTACGGATGCGGGCAAGCAAAAGCTCACCGCGTGGACGGCGGATGCCGCCGAAAACGGTGCGACGCTCTACGTCAACCTCGGCGATCAGCACCTCATCTCGCTCACCGTCTCCTCGGCGATAACCGACGGCACGCTGTACATCAGCGGCAGCTACACCGCGGATTCGGCGCGGGTGATGGCGCTCACCCTCGATACCGCCTTGAAGGGCGGCGTCTCGGAGGACTTCACCTTCACGGTGGGCAACGCCTACCGCACGGAGGGCTCCCTCGGGGATGGGTACGTCGTCGATCTCTACATCATCTTCGCGTTCGTCTTTGTCGCGATGCTCGTCGTATTCTTCGTGAGGTACCGCGCGCTCGGCTTCGTCCACCTCTACACCTTCCTGCTGTGGTTCTTCCTGATGATCGTGCTCCTGTGGGGGCTGCCCGCACTCGGGCTCGTCTCCCTGCACCTCGGCATCGAGAGCTTCTTTGCCCTGATGTTCGGCGCCCTGCTCCTTTCCGTGTGCAACGCCGTCTCCTTTGAGAGTGCGCGCAAGGATTACGCCAACGGTAAAACGATGGCGGCCTCCGTCAAGGCGGGCTACAAGCGCATCTTCCTGCCCGTGCTCGATGTGCACGTCATTCTCGCACTCTTCGCCTTCATCACCTACTTCATCGCCCTCACCGAGCTCTCCGTATTCGCGTTCACGCTCGGCCTCGGGGTGGTGCTCTCCGCACTCTGCACCCTTGCCGTAAATCGTTTCTTCTGGGCTTGCATGATGAGCCTCTCCAAGGACCAGGGCAAGTTCTGCCACTTCAAGAGGGAGGAAACCGAAGATGATTAAGTTGAATCGAGAGAAACTTACGCTGCTCTTTGCGGTGCTCTCCGCAGTCATTATCATCGTGGGCGTCATTCTGTACGCCGTCCTCGGGTTCAACACTTCGCTCGATGAAAATCAGAAGTGCACCGTCGAGGTGAAATACGATGTCGTAGTCGAAGTCAACGAAAAGGAAGACGAACTCATCCGGCAATGCGATACCATGTTGAGCCGCTTCGGGACGGTAAAGCGGGAGATGCACAAGGCGATCGTGACGAGCTCGCTCTCCGAGACGACCGATAGCTTCCTCGTCTACACCCTCCCTGCGGGGACGGACCTGTTCGAGCTCAACAGCCTCGTGGGGGCGCTCCGCGGCAGCCTCGCGGAGGATGCCGCTTTCGAGGGAGCCAAGATCGAGCTCAGCGTCCATCAGCTGACCTCCGAGCGCTTCACCGAACCCGCATGGCGGGGCGCCATCGCGATCGCGGTCGGCGTCATTGTGGCGCTCGCCTACCTCGCCATCCGCTATGGCATCGATATGGGCGTCGGCGGCCTCGTGTGCGTTGCGCACGATGCGCTCTTCACCCTTGCCCTTCTCGCCATTTGCAGGATCCCCGTGTTCTCCTTCATGCCCGTCGTCTGTGCGGCGTTTGCCGCGCTCGTCTCGGTGGCGCTGTGGACGTATTACTGCATCCGCACCAAGCGTGCCCTGAAGGCGGCGGATAACGCTACCCTTCCGCGGGATCTCGTATACCGCAAGTCGCTCAAGGAAGGCACGCGGCCGCTCGCATCGCTTGCTTTGCCCCTCGGCTTTCTCGTGCTCATCGCCTTTGCCGTAGCGGTCGGTGCGGCCATTGTAACGCATGCCGCCGCCTTCCTGTTCACCATCCTTGCCTTCGTCCTCGCCGCGGCCGTGCCCTTCTACTCCGTGTTCCTGCTCGGCGTAGAGGTATGTGTTCCCATCCGCAGAGATATGGAGAAGCGCAAGGCGAATAAGAAGGTAAGATATATCGGAAAGAAGAAAGCGGAAACCACCAAGTGACCGCTGAATAGGTTTGTATGTGCGGCGGGGCGACCCGCCGCATGCCATATTACGGCATTACGGCTCGGAGATACCCATGAAGAAACTCGTCCGCGAATTTGAATTTTCGCCCGAACAACTTCATACGGTGGAGGAACTCGCACGGGCGTTCTCGGTAACCGAGACGACGGCGGGCATTCTCTATGCGCGCGGCGTGGATACAGAGCAGAAGTTCCGCGCCTTTCTTGCGCCTTCCGAGAAGAACTACCTCTCTCCCTACCTCATGAAGGGGATGCGGGAGGCGGTAGACCTCATCACCCGTGCCCGCGGGGAGGGTTGGCGGGTGGCCGTATTCGGCGACTACGATGCGGATGGCATCGGAGCATGTGCGGTGCTCTCCCGTGCGCTCCGCGCCTTCGGCATCGAACCCTATCTCTACGTCCCCGAACGGACGGATGGGTACGGGCTCTCCGTAGCCGCACTCGATAAAATTTTCGATGAATTTTTCCCCGACCTCGTCATTACCGTAGACTGCGGAATATCCTGCCGTGAAGAGGTCGAATATATCAAGGAGCAGGGGGCGTTCGCCATCGTGACCGACCACCACGAACTGCCCGATGTGCTCCCCGACTGCATCATCATCAACCCCAAACTCAAGGACGATTACCCCTACGACAACCTGTGCGGGGCGGGCGTTGCCTTCAAACTTGCACAGGCGCTCATCGGGAAGGAAGCCTACGGCCTTGCGGACTTTGCCGCCCTCTCCACGGTGGCGGATAGCGTACCCCTCCTCGGGGAGAACCGCGATATCGTAGCGGAAGGGCTTCGGTTGATCAACGAGACCCCCCGAACCGCCTTTTCCGCCCTGCTCGGGAAGGCAGGGGAGGTGACGGCGCAGACGCTCTCCTTCACCGTTGCCCCCCGCATCAACGCCGCGGGCAGAATGGGGGACGCCGCCGCCGCGCTCCGCCTCTTTACGAGTGAGGATGAGGCGGAGATCTACGAACTCGCCGCCCGCCTCATTGCATATAATTCTGAGCGGCAGAAACTCTGCGATGAGGTGTATGCACAGGCCCATGCCCAACTCGCGGAGGAGGGGGCGTTCGGGAACGTCGTCATGCTCGCGGGGGAGGATTGGAATGCGGGTTTTGTGGGCATCGTCGCCGCCCGCCTTGCAGAGGAATACGCCCGCCCCACCCTGCTCTTTGTCAAGAGAGGGGAACAGCTCAAGGGCAGTGCACGGAGCATTGAAAACGTAAACATCTTCGAGGCCTTGAAGGGCTGCTCGGAATATATTGAAGAATTCGGCGGCCATGCACAGGCGGCGGGCGTCAACGTCTCCGAAGAGAACTTCGCCTCCCTGAAAGCCGCCCTCGATGCCTACATCGGTTCCCACTATACGCGGGAGGACTTCACCCCCACCGTAGCCGTTGCGGGGGAGGCCCCCTCCGATTTCCGCACCGTCGCCAAGGAGCTCACCATGCTCGAGCCCTGCGGCATGGGCAACCGCAGGCCGCTCTTCGTAATGGAGGCCCGCGCCGTCGCCGCAGGCCCCTTAAAGCCCGATTCGCCCCACCTCTCCATGACCGTAGGGGGAATGGACCTCGTCTATTTCAGCGGCCTCAAGGATTTGGAGATCCTGCGCAGTGACGTCAAAAAATATATCGTATTCGAGTACAACGTCTCCAAATTCCGGGGGAAGGAATACATCAAGGGCTTCGTGCGCTGTGTGCTGTACGACGGCATGAGCGGGGAAGAGGTCTCTCTCGATGCCTTTGAACGCATGCTCCGCCTTGTGCCCGCCCGCGGGACGGTGCTTCCCGAAGAGGAGCTCTCCCGCCTCATCGAGACGCGCACGAAGGCCTGTGCTTACGGGCTGTGCGCCGTCGTCTCCGATAGAAGTACCCTCGCCCGCTTCCCCGCCTTAAAGGGGGTTGGGGTAGACCTCTTCCACCCCTCCGCGGGTGGGGGAAACACGGTGCTCTACGCCCCCGATCCCGATTGTTCGCTCGCCGCCTACCGCGAGGTCGTCTGCCTCGATGCGCCCGCCCTTCTCCCCGCCGATCTCGGCCATGCAAAAGTGTATTTGAACGGGTCCGTTGCGGACATGGGTGCCTTCGATCGCATCTCATGTGTGCGGGAGGCCCTTCTCTCCCTGTTCGCCCGTCTGAAGGAATATGAGGGGGTGGAGACGGGGGATTCGTATGCGGAGGCCGCCCGCCGCCTGCATGCGATGGGCGATCCGCCCGAACAGCTCTGCTTCGGGCTCGCCGTATTCGAAGAATTGGGCCTTATCCGCCTTTCGGAGGGCAGGCTCGCCTTTGTGAGGGGAGTCAGGACGGACCTCAATCATTCCGCTATCTACCGCACGGTTTTAGGGCTCAAGGAGGCATAACGGTGGAAGCTATCCTCATGAAAATTTATGAATACTACACGGATAGCGACAGGGACATGTTGCTCCACGCGTACGACTACGCCAAGGAGGCGCACCGCAACCAGAAGCGCGCCTCGGGGGAGCCGTACTTTATCCATCCGTGTGCGGTTGCGGAGATCCTCGTCGAACTCGGGTTGGACGCGGAGACCATTGCCGCCGCCCTTTTGCATGACGTCATAGAGGATACGCCCGCCACCGAAGAAGATATCCGGAATGCCTTCGGGGAGGAGGTGCTCACCCTCGTCTCGGGCGTCACCAAACTCGATAAAATTGTCTTTAAGTCTCAGGAAGAGGAGGAGGCCGAGAACTTCCGCAAGATCTTCATTGCGATGGCGAAGGATATCCGCGTCATCATCATCAAACTTGCAGACCGCCTCCACAATATGCGTTCCCTCAACTACCTCTCCTCCGACCGCCAACAGAAGATGGCGAAGGAGACCCTCGATATCTATGCTCCCATCGCGGGCAGGCTCGGTATCAGCCAAATCAAGTGCGAGCTCGAGGACTTGTGCCTCAAATATCTCGATCCTGCCGCCTTTGAGTACCTCGTCAACAACATCCATCAGAAACTCGAGGAGCGGCACCGCTTTGTGGATTCGGTGGTGGGGGCGCTCAACGAAATTTTAACGGAATCGGGCATCCGCGGGGAAGTGTTCGGCAGGCCCAAGCACTTCTATTCCATCTACCGCAAAATGACCACCAAGCAAAAGACGCTCGATCAAATCTACGACCTCACCGCCGTGCGCGTCATTGTGGGCACGGTGGATGAGTGCTACGAAGTGCTTGGCAAGATCCATAAGCAGTGGAAGCCCGTCCCGGGGCGCATCAAGGATTACATCGCAACGCCCAAGCCCAACATGTATCAGTCGCTGCACACCACAGTCGTAACCAACTTCGGGCAGCCCTTTGAAATTCAAATTCGTACGGAGGAGATGCACCGCACGGCGGAGTACGGTATCGCGGCGCACTGGAAATACAAGGAACAGCGGGATAGCGAGACCTCCCTCGACGCCCGTATCTCGTGGATCCGCGAGATGATGGAGCTGCAGGGCGGCTTCCGCGATTCGCGGGAATTCATGAATACCGTAAAGGAGGAGCTGTATAGCTCGGAGCTTTTAGTATTCACCCCGCAGAGTAAGGTAATTTCCCTTCCCGCAGGGGCGACGCCCGTAGACTTTGCGTACGCTATCCACTCCGAAGTGGGCAACCACTGCACGGGGGCCAAGGTAAACGGCAAGATCGTGCCCCTCAATTCCACCCTCGAGCTCGGAGACGTCGTCGAGATCATGACGTCGCCCACGAGCAAAGGGCCCTCCCGCGATTGGCTCAAATTCATCAAATCTCCCTCCGCAAAGGCCAAAATTAAAGCCTTCTTCAAGAAGCAGACCAAGGAAGAGAACATCCGCCTCGGCCGCTCCATGCTCGATGATGCCGCCAAGCGCAAGGGCACCTCGCTTGCCGAGATCTTAACCCCCGAAAGTTTTAAGAAGGTCTCCGAAAAGTTTGAGTTCGATACGCAGGAGGAGATGTTTGCGGCAGTGGGGTACGGCTCGGTCTCCGTAAACCAGGTGCTCTTCAAGCTCTTCGATTACTTCCGCAAGGAGGTGCCGCAGGAGGTCTCCATCCGCCCCTTCAAGGAGAAGAACGCCAAGGGTTCGGTTACGGTGAAGGGCATGACGGGCCTTCTCGTCTCCTTCGCGGGGTGCTGTTCGCCCGTCCCGGGGGACGACATCGTGGGCTTCGTAACGAGGGGCCGCGGGCTCGTCATTCACCGTGCCGATTGCCCCAATGTGAGAAACGTGGAGCCCGAACGCCTGCAACCCGCCGAATGGGTGATAAAAGAGCAGGGCGATGCGCGCTTCAAGGCCGCGATCGTCGTCTATGCCGAGGATCAGGGCACCGCGCTCTCCGCAATTTCGCAGAGCGTCACCGATATGAAGCTCTCCATTATCTCCATCAACGGAAGGTACGATAAGAAGGAGGACGCCGTCGTTGAAGTTACCGTAAGCCTCTGGAATAAGCAGGATATCGAAGTGCTTATCTCCAAGATCGGCAGTTTCCCGCGCATCATCGAGGTGCGGCGGCTCGCAAATTGAACATGAACGTCCTGCGTATTTTGCCGCAAGGCTTTGCCGCAAATTGTTACCTCATCACCGCAGACGGCAAGAATGCCGTTGCCATCGACCCCGCCGTCCCCCAAGTTTTGGAGGAAGCTACGCGGCGGGGACTTTTCGTGCACACAGTTCTCCTCACGCATGGGCACTTCGACCACGTTGGAGGCTGCGCGGCGCTACGGGAGGCGGGTGCCGAGGTGGGGTGCCTCGAGGGAGAGAAGCCGCTCGCAGAGACGCACAACCTCGCCTCCGAGCTCGGCGGCATCCAAAATTTTCCGCCCGTGCACATCGATTTCACCTTTCGCGATGGGGAGGTCTTAGAGCGTTTTGGCATGCGGATCTCGGTCATGGGTACCCCCGGTCACACGGCGGGCTCCTGTTGCTACCTTGCAGATACCGCTCTCTTTTCGGGGGACACCCTCTTTTTGGAGGGATACGGCAGGACGGATCTTCCCACCGGGAACAGGCGTGCCCTGTTTGAAAGTATACGGCGGCTCCTCCGTATGGAAGGGGATCTTCTCATCTACCCCGGGCACGGGGAAGCAACGACGCTCGCGCATGAGCGGGCATTTTGGGGAGGTGCGGTATGACATCCAATCTCAGCTGGCTCGAGCCCGAACTCATGGACGTGGTGCGGC
Source organism: uncultured Clostridia bacterium (assembly GCA_947625025.1). GTDB lineage: Bacteria > Bacillota > Clostridia > Christensenellales > Borkfalkiaceae > Gallimonas. The sequence goes on along the minus strand of CANQMQ010000029.1, from coordinate 3,038 downwards.
TGTTCGAGGGGGCAGAGACGCTCTCCATTTCCCACACCGCTTCCGAGGTGGAGGGGGGATTTTCGAATGTGTTTACGGTGGAAGGCAGGCCGTATTCCTTTTTCGAAGAGGACGTAGCCGCCACCGAGACGGAGCGCAAGAGCCTCGTGAAGCGGTACGCCAAGCTCGGCCTCTACCGAATTCTCTCCGAATTCTACCAAAAATCGTTGCCGTGGGGGTCGCTTACGGGCATCCGCCCCACCCGCCTCGCCTATCAACAGCTCCAAAAGACGGGGGAGTTTGAGCAGTTTTTCAGAAAACTCGGCGTATCCGAAGAGAATATCGCGCTCACCGCCCGTGTCCTCGAGGGGCAGAGGGGGGTGTACGAGCGCAAGGAGGGCAACTGCGACCTCTTTGTCTCTCTGCCCTTCTGCCCCACCAAGTGCGTGTATTGCTCCTTCATCACCGCCCCCATCGAGCGCACCCGCGGCTTTGTGCCCGCCTACATCGGGGCAGTCAAGCGGGAACTCGAGGCGGCGGCGCCCCTCATCCGAAATCTCCGCTCGGTGTATGTGGGCGGCGGCACCCCGTTCGTGCTCTCTCCCGAAGAGCTTGCAGAGGTATTCGAGGCCATTCCGAGAAGGGAGGGGGTAGAGTTTACGGTGGAGGCGGGCAGACCCGATGTATTCACCAAGGAAAAGCTCGACGTGTGCAGGGAGTACGGCGTAACCCGCATTTGCATCAATGCGCAGAGCTTCTCGGATAAGACGCTTCAAGCCATCGGGAGGAAGCACACCGCCGAGGACGTGAAGCGGGCATTCGAGATGGCCTCGCCCTACGGCTTCGAGATCAACTGCGATTTGATTGCAGGGCTCACGGGGGAGAGCTTCGAAGAATTCTGCGGAAGCGTCGATGAGGCCGTAAACCTATCCCCCGAAAATATCACCGTGCACACCCTCTGCCTCAAGAAGGGCGCGAGGCTCAAAGAGGAGAGCAAGACGCTCTCCGAGGGGGGCATGTCTGAGATGATCGCCTATTCCCGTAAAAAACTCACCGAGGCGGGGTACCTTCCTTACTACCTCTACAGGCAGAAATATATGGCGGGCGCCCATGAAAATGTGGGTTGGACAAAGCCCCAAAAGGCATGCGTCTACAATGTGGACGTGATGGAGGAGAGTGCGGATAACCTCGCCGTGGGGAGCAACGCCATTTCCAAGAAGGTGTTCCTGCAAGAGAACCGCATTGAACGCCTCGGCTCCCCCAAAGACATCCCCACCTACCTCCAAAAAGTGGATAAACTCATCGAAGAAAGAAGGAAGTTGTTTGAATAAAAAGTATGCGGCGCGGGGCTCTGCCCCGCGCCGCAGTTTCTTAATCCCTTTGTTAAGCATCCTTTTCCCAAATCACAATCTCACCCGTTACATCGTCGTAATGCCACCAATTTTCACCCTCCGTCCACTGCTCTTCGCTCGGCTCCGTTTCGGAGAAGTAATACCGCGTCGCGTTGGCAAGAGAGTAATAATTATTGGAGTTAATAGCAATTTCTCTCCATTTCTGAGGCGTTCCTTTATAGTAGACAGCCTTCAGCCCGCTACAACCCTCGAACGCACCATCTCCAATCGAAGTCACGCCGCTACCGATTGTCACGCTTTCAAGCCCGCTGCAATACTTGAACGCACCCCCTCCAATTGAGGTCACGCTATCGGGAATTGTAATGTTTGTCAACCCGCTGCAATTATAGAACGCCCCATATCCAATCGTGGTCACGTTGTTGCCGATGGTCACGCTATTAAGCCCGCTGCAATCCTTGAACGCATACATTTCAATCGAGGTCACGCCGCTACCAATCGTTACGCTTTCAAGCCCACTGCAATCCTCGAATGCACAATTTCCAATCTCTGTCACGCTGTCGGGAATTGTAATGCTCGTCAGCCCGCTGCAACCATAGAACGCATACATTTCAATCGAGGTCACGCTCCCGTCATTTGGGATTATACTTGTCATACAACCCAAAATCAAGGTTTTCGATTGTGTTTCAATCAAACAATTGCCATCACTGTGGTAAATTGGATTCCCTTTGCTTACAATAATTTTCGTCAGCCCGCTACAACCATTGAACGCCCCATTTCCAATGTCGGTCGCGCCGCTACCTATCGTCACGCCCGTCAGCCCGCTACAACCATTGAACGCATAATTTTCAATCGAGGTCACGCCGCCTGGAATCGTAATGCTTGTCAGCCCGCTACACCCCGAGAACGCGTACTCTCTAATTGAGGTCACGCTCCCGTCATTTGGGATTATACTTGTCATACAACCCAAAATCAAGGTTTTCGATTTCGTTTCAATCAAACAATTGCCGTCACTGTGGTAGATTGGATTCCCTTTGCTTACAACAATTTCCGTCAGCCCGCTGCAATCTACGAACGCAAATTTCCAAATCGAGGTCACGTGGTCTGGAATCGTGATGCTTGTCAGCCCGCTACAACCCCAGAACGGAGAATCCAAAATTGAGGTCACGCTCCCGTCATTTGGGATTATACTTGTCATACAACCCAAAATCAAGGTTTTCGATTGTGTTTCAATCAAACAATTGCCGTCACTGTGGTAGATTGGATTCGCTTTGCTTACAATAATTTTCGTCAGCCCGCTACAACCATTGAACGCACCCCCTCCAATTGAGGTCACGCCGCTACCTATCGTCACGCCCGTCAGCCCGCTGCAACCCACGAACGCGAACTCTCCAATCCAGGTCACGCTGTCTGGAATGCTCAAGTCTCCCGTCAGCCCGCTGCAATTATGGAACGCCTGAAATCCGATTGAAGTCACACCGCTACCTATCGTCACGCCCGTCAGCCCGCTGCAACCATAGAACGCAGAATCTCCAATCGAGGTCACGCTGTCTGGAATGCTCAAGTCTCCCGTCAGCCTACTGCAATCCGCGAATGCACAATCTCCAATCTCTGTCACGCTGTCGGGAATTGTAATGCTTGTAAACTTGATTTATGGACAGTAAATAGGTTTTACCTGTTTTTCGCTTTGGGTTTATCAATCAGTTTGTA
>CANQMQ010000028.1 GCA_947625025.1 uncultured Clostridia bacterium | reverse complement strand
TTTTGCCGTCAAATTAGACTAACAACAGGGCGGATTTTAGAAAAATGGGAAAGGACAAACATTACAAACAATGCCGCAGGGCAGGCGATGCTCTCCGGGATCACCGAAAAATAACAAAGGAGGCACCCATGTCCACAGTTCGGGATGTAATCAACCAGGCGGCGCAGCTCATCGGGCGGAGTGAGCTTACGGCGGCATCCGAATCGGATGCGGAAGTTACCCTCCTTACCCGCTGCTACAACATCGTCGCCAATGAGGTTGCGCTCGACTACTTCCCCCTAAAGACGCGGGAGACCTTCTCCGGGGAGAGCGGCTCTGTGCCGTTCTCCTCCTTTCGGGAGGCCCCCGTGCGCGTCCTCTCGGTGAAGCGGGGGGAGCGGGAGGTAGATTTCACCGTCTACAGTGAGCGCATCGACTTTGAGGCGGGGACGCATGTTACGGTATCCTACGCCTACGCCCCCAAGGAAAAGACGGCGAAGGAGGAGACGGGCTTTCCCGCCACCGTCTCCGAGCGGCTGCTCGCCTACGGCGTCGCCGCCGAATTTTGCCTCGCACGGGGGTACTTCCCCGAGGCCTCCAACTTCGAGAAGAAGTACCGCGAGGCGCTCGGCAAGGCGGGGCTCATCCGAAGGCGCCTCGTGATGCGGGGAAGGCGGTGGGCGTAATGACGGAACTGCAATTCACCGCCCCGCGGCATGCCATGCTCCGCCTGCCCTTTGTATCCCTCGGAGAGGACAGCCGCGTCAAAGATCCCCGCACGTACGGGCTGCGCATCCGCGGAGGCCGCCTCGAGCCCGCAGAGGGTTCACGGCAATACGGGAGCCCGAAGGCGTACAGCGCCATCCATGAAGCGGACGGCACGTTGTACGGCTGGGCGGGCAGTGCGGTCTACCGCGTCTATTCGGGGACGCTCGTCAGCGGGCTCACCTCCCTCCTCGACGTCGCCGCATACTTCCCCGAAACGGGGGACACCAAGTGTTACGGGGCCGCCTACGACGGCATCTTCCGCATCGAGGGGTCCCGTGCCACCTCCGTAAGCCCCCTTGTCGGGGAGTACCTCGTAAGCCACAGGGATCGGCTGTTCCTCGCGGACGGGAACACTCTTCACTACTCCGCCCCCCTCGAACCCGAACAGTGGGATGAGATGGCGGATGGCGCGGGGAAGGTGGAGCTCCCGCCCGCAGAGGGGAGGATCGCGGGCATGTGCTCCTTCGGGGGCAAGCTTTATCTCTTCCTCCGTACCCATATCTATGTGCTCCGTGCGGACGCCCGAGACCTCAACTTCGCCCTCGAGAGAGTGGAGTTCGATGAGGGAGAGATCCTCGCCCGTTCCCCCAAGGTGTGCGGGAAGTACCTCGTATTCCTTACCGAACACGGCATTTGCACTTTCGATGGCCGCAGTTGGAAGCGCATCCGCACCCCCTTGGACCACGTCTTTGACAACGGCAACGGCATTGCCGAGGCCGCCTGCCATAAGGGGGAGTACTTCGTCGCCTGCAAGCGCGGGGAGGAGCGGTACCTCTACATCTACGATCCCGAACGGGATGGGGTGCGCTACCTCGCTGCAGAGGCAGTCGGCGTAACCGGCGGGGAGCAGGGGATCTGGTATAGGACGGAGGAGGGCGTGATGGCGCTCGGCGAGCCCGCCCTGCCCGTGCGGGGAGACTTTCTCATCGAATTCAAACTGCAGCTTCGGGGCACGGACGGCACCTTCCGCAAGCGGAGGCGGATAGACGGCATCCGCATGGTGGGCGCGGGGACGTACGACATCCTCTTCAAGACGGCACGGGGGGATCTCCGCATCTTTGCGGATGGGGATACCTTCTACCGCATGCCCCGTACCCTCACGGGGGAGATATCGTGCTCCATCAGCTTCAAGGCGCTCACCGCATTGCCCGAAGCAGTAGAATTGTACCTCAGGGAGGATCCCAATGACGATTGATATCATCGACCTCAGCGACCCGCAGTATTCCGACCTCAACCCCGTGCAACTTGCGATGGTGCGGGCGGCACAGGCCAAGAAGGATGCGCTCACCGCACAGGCCGAGAGCGAGAAGGAGGAACTGCTCTACATCACCCTGAAGAACGGCTTCGCCCATTCCTCGGTGCGGGCACGGGAGGAGAGCGCCATCGATGCACAGCTCGAGAAGGACATCGAAGTCATTCGGAGCGACCTCATGTATCAGCTCGCGTATGAGGCCTTGGGGACGGAGGGCAACGAGAAGGGGCCGTACCGTTACCCCGAGAATCCCAACTACAATTTGGGCTATTCGCAGAGATTTCTCGTGGTACGCAGCTACTACATGGAAATCAGCCCCGCAGACGTGCGGCTCGAAGCGTACCGCATGGATACGCTTGCCCGGACCTATCTCGGGGAATTCTACCAAACGCTCTACGATTTGCTTGCTTCGTATTGCTGAAACCTGCTTGCTTCGTATGGCCGAAACAATGCCGCGGGCGCTCTGCGCCCGCGGCTCTCTTTCTGAATTGTTTGGTTCCTTATCTTGCCCACCCCTTGAGGGGTGGGTGCCCCCGTAGGGGGCGGAAGGGGTGTTTCTAAATATGACAAAATAAAAATTTTTTCCAAAAATTTCCAAAAACATGGTTAAAGTGCTTGACAAACGGGGGGGGGTGATATAATAGAAGTTAGGCCTAAAGGCCAAAATCACAGTTTGGAGGATAGTATGAAGAAATTCATAAGCGCCGTATTGGCGGCGCTCATGGCAGTCTCGCTCTGCGCCCTCGCGGCTTGCGGCGGTGACGACGACAAGGACAAGGATAAGGGTAACAACATTGAGCCGACGAAGTATACCCTCACCTACGATGCCAACGGCGGCACGGGTACGGCTCCCGCCGTGGAGAGCTACGCGGAGGGGGCAACGGTCACCGTAAAACCCGCCACCACCTTCACCCACACAGGGTATGCCTTCACGAAGTGGAACGACGGCACAACCGACATTGCCGCAGGCGCCACTTTCAAAATGCCCGCTAAGAATGTCACCCTCAAGGCCCAGTGGGAAGCTCAGCCTCAGCTCTATGGCGTATGGTCGTTGACGGCGAATAATAGCTTAGAGGATGTGGTGATCGCGGTCACGATGGAATTCACCATTATGGAAGGCGACAATGATTTTGATATCTACGCTACGATGGCGCAAACAATGACGAGGACGCCGACTGCAGGAACTGCCGAAACAAGGAAAACGCTCAGATACATAAAGGGCAACGAAGAAGCGGATAAGGCAGGTACGTATACATTTGAGGATGTGCCCGGGCTTTCACTCGTATGGTCTGAAACGAATAAGACGCTTTCCTATGCCGCCCCGTCAGGCCCCAACAGCGAAACTACGAGCTACCCCTTGGCGTATGCACCTCTGCCCGAGAATGTCAGCTTCGACGGTGACTATTGGGCGAAATTCGAAGGCGACGACGAAGTTACGACGCTGAAGGTCAACGGCAAGAACGCAACGCTCAGCGGCGGTATGAGTGCGACGTTCACGATGCTTTATATCGGCAACTACGCCGTTGCATTGGTGGAAGGAGCGCCGCAGTATACCCTCGAAAAGACGGAAAACGGCCTTCGTGTTTATGATCCGATGAGCGACAGCAATATTTACGATTTCAAGAAGGGCACAGCTCCCGCAAGCGGTACTTCTGCCGAATGATGGAATCGTGACGGAATCGTAGTGTAACCAAAGTCTAAGGCACCCATGCCCCGCACGGGTGCCTTTTCATATCATTCCGTTTCCTCTGATTTTTGAGGCTCGGATTCGGACATGGGGGCCTCGTTTTTCGTCTGCTTCGCAATTTCCTTCGCTCTTTCCTTCTCCGCTCTCTTCTTCTCGGCGAGGGTACTTACATAGGAATCCGTATTGATATCGGCAATCGCAAAGGAGTAGACCACGAAGGGCAGGATGAGCAAAATGGCGAAGAGGGGGCTGATGAGAAGGAGTACCGCCGCCACGGCAAAGTTGAGAAGCAGGATGATGAGAATGACGGCGAAGTATTTCGCGATGTTCCGCTTCGTGAGCACTTCCTTGAGTTTGAGCCCGCTCCTGCGGTACACGAGCCACGAGGAGGTGAGCGAGAAGAAGGCGAGGAAGATGAGGAGGGCAATGGTCACGAGAACGGCGTAGTACTGAATATATAGAAGCAAAATGAAGAACACCACGAGGAGGAGGGATTGCAGGAGAGGGACGAGGGTGCGGGAGATCACGAGCCGCCTCACGGTGCCGCCCACGCCCCGCTTCACCACACTGCGCCTTTTGAGCACGAAACGGGTGATGTAGTTTGCAAGCACGATGCCGATGAGGCAGAAGGCAATGGCGAGCCCCACTTCCTTCAACGCCTGCAGGCGGAAGGCGCTCACCACCCCCTGAAGTTGGGCATCGAGGTCTGCCTCCGAGGTACCCACCGAAGTCATAAAGCCTCGCAGGGTCTCCGTGAGCCATTCGGTGCTCAATAGCCTTTGAAGCACATTCAGCAGCCCGTCCTCAAAGTTGAGGGCCTCCAAGAGGTACCCGAGGAAATCCAAAAGGGATGCCCCCTCCGCTCCTTCGGGCACGAGGGATGCAAGCGGCGTCAGGATGGCGGCCGCATCCCGCCCGAGCGAGGTGAGGAGATGATACCCCGCGATGAGCAGAAAGAGGTAGATGATGCCCATCGGAAGGAAGATATAGACGAGGTTTTTGAAGAAAATTTTCAGGGAATTCCAAATCACGGCAAGCTCCTAAAAGTAGCTTTACGATTCTACCACAATCGGGAAACTTCGTCAAGCGTATCCGCTTCCCCAAAAAGCATTTTACAAAATGACGGATTAGAATTGAGATTTCTCCACTTCATTCGCTGCGCTCATTTCGGTCGAAATGACAGTCTCTCGGCGTTAAGTGCAATCAATTCCATAACCGTAAAAAAGTAACATATATGCAATTCCCCCATACCATGTCTGCGGTATGGGGGAGATTTTATACATCCAATTTGATAAATCGGTTGGGCGAATAGGTGGAATGCTTGCTCCGCTCAACCATGGCGGCATAGGCTTGGTCTCTCAAATTCTTGCGTTGCTCTTTGGGGGCGGTCCCTTCTGCAAAGAAGGGGCCGTCTATGTATACGGTTGCCTTCACGCCGCCCCAAAATCTACGCTTTTCATAAGTCGTAGTAAAGGTAAAAATCGGCTTGTTTGTGCGGAGCGGGTAGGAAAATGCGCCGTCGGGGAAGGGACGAATGCCCGTGTAGAGGGGCCAGATGTGTGCTTCGGGGTAAATGACGATTACGCCGCCCTCCGCCCGCCTTTCGACCGCAGAGAGGAACTTTCTCTGTAACGATAGGCTATTTGGCAGAGGCATGCCGCCCAAATCTTCCACGACCCGCCGCAGAAAGGGTATGGAGAGAGCATCGGGATCGACGACGACGTATGGCTTTTTCGGGAATGCGATAAGCGTGGGTGCGAAGGCATCTCCCGCCTTCCGCGTGTGGTTGCCATACAGAAAATATCCCTCCTTCCGGTAAAGGCGGAGCTTCTCTCTCCCCACGATTTTTTGCCCGCAGGAGATCTTGAGGAAGAGATAGGCGACGGGCGTTGCGATCAAGTGATGCAATCCCCATGCGACCCCGTGCCGAAGTTTGCTCTTCGGAAGATAGCAATACGTTTCGGGGAGTTGTTTTTTACGGATATGCGTCCCCGCGAAGTCGTCTCGAAGGGGGTCTGAATAGAAGAACGTCTTTCCCTTCATGGCATGCACTCTGCCTCTTCACGGGGCTCCGTCTCCTTGCGGAGCTCCGCCGTCTCCCCGAGCATTTCTTCCATCCCCTCAAAGACTTCCCGAATGAACTGTGTGGGGTAGTGCACGGTATCCACATGGCGATAGAGCAGACGGTAGAAGGCGAGATAGGTGATGTGATTTGCGAGGCGGCTGTTCATACAGCCGAAGTGCGCCGTAACATTCTCTGCCTGTGCATGAAAACTTGCCGTAATCGGAATGCCCGCCTCCCTTGCAAGCTTTGCGGCGGCGGCCCCCAAGAAGAAGGGCATCAGAATGTGTACGACGTCCGCCCCCTCCATTGCCTTTGCAAGGATGGCCTTATCTCCCTTTGCAAGGGTAACATGGTTGGCCCTGAGAATGAAGTTGAGGGGCCCGAAATTTTTGGTGGGGACGACGGCAAACCCTGCTTCTCCCTTTCGCTCGGGGTCTGCGCAGACGACGGTCACCTCATGCCCACGCTCCTTGAGAAACCCGATCAGGTTATACGCCGCAAGTGAAGTGCCGTTGTTCGGCTTCCCCAAAACATCGCATACGATTACGATCTTCATTCGGATTCGGAATGACGGTGAGTGAATTTCTCGATTCCGAACTCTTCCTGTATGACAACTTAAACATGGATTAAGAACCCCAAAGAGTGGGGCGGCGGAAAGAGTTCCGCCGCCCCGATTTTATTTTCTTTTTTATTTCCTTATTATATGAGTTACGTCGATTGGCGGATGATGAGCTTGGATTGCAGGTAAATTTTCTGCGTCTTTTGGCGGGGGTGCCCGATGCGCTCCAAGAGCACGGAGAGCAGTTTTCTGCCGAGCCCCGTCTTATCGACGTTGAACGTCGTGAGCTGCGGGTCGAACGATTTGGCCTCGGGGAGGTTGTCGAAGCCCACCACGAGCACATCCCGCGGGACCTTCTTCTTGAGGAGTTTGAGCGCCTCGATGACGGCAATGGCCAGGGTATCGTTGGCGGCGACAAAGCAATCGGGCAGGGAGGGCATCTTGGTAAACAGCCTTGCAAGTTCCTCCGCATTGCCATAGGGGAAGGAATCCTTTTCGATCACGGAATAGGCGGGGTCGTATTCGAGCCCCGCGAGGAAGATGGCCTCCCGCATGCCGAGGAAGCGCTCGTAGAAGGAGGTGCAATGGGTGTAATCCCCGATGAAGCCGAACGTCTTGCAATCCTGGTTGCCGATGAGGTTCAGGCAGTAATTCTTTACGGAGACAAAACTTTCGGGCAGCACGATATCGTAGTTGCCTGCCGTGGAGACGTAGATGGGGAAATCGAAGAAGGCGATGGGGTACCCGAGTTCGATGAGCTTGGGCACGTAATCCGCCTGAAAGAGCTCCATGCAAATGATACCGTCCACCTTATTTTCATTCAAATAATCGACGAGGCGGTTGAAGAAGGAAGTCTTGGTGGCGGTGAACTGCAGAAGCTCCACGTTCTCCTTCTCCAAAAGGGCGGATTCGATGCCGCGCACGACATGGATGAAGAAGGTCATGGTCATCAGCATCTTGGAGGTGATGAGTACGATCCTGTGGTGGGGGTTTTCGGAATCCGAAGAGGCAACCGTGCGGTAGCTCTTGTACCCGAGGTTGATGGCGGCATTTAAGACCGCCTCACGGGTGCGCGGGGGAACATATTGCCCATTCAAGGCCTTGGAGACGGTATTGCGGGAAATCCCAAGCGAATCGGCGATGTCTTGTACGGTAATTTTCTCTTTTTTCATGAAAAACCTCTTGCGGGCAGTATAACATAAAAATCCGATTTTGTCACAATATTCGTAGTTTTTTGCCCAAAAAATATATTGAGTTTGGGCAAATGCCAAAATAAAAAAGAAGTTTTTTAAGCTTTCTTGACAGTTCTTATCCCCCGAATATAATGGGAAACGGTTAGAAGTTTCGTGTTTTGAAAATTTTTAACAAAATGATTTAGGAGGAATTTATGGAGAGTAACTCGTATCAAGACGGGCAAGTGCTTGAAAGTGAAGAACAGGCCGTGCCCGCCTCTGAAGCCGAGAGCGAGCCGAATGCGGTCCAAGCCGAGAAGCCGTCCTTCAAGGTGCGCGTAAATGAACTCATGAAGCGCATCAAGTACAGCAACTTCGGGCGGAACTTCCGGAAGAATTGGACGTATTTGCTCTTTCTCATCCCCGCAGTCGTTGTCACCTTCATCTTTGCCTACATTCCGATGTACGGCCTCCTCATCGCCTTCCAGGATTTCGTCCCCGGGGACAACATCTTAAACGGCGCATGGATCGGGTTCGACAACTTCACGGAGTTCTTTGAGAACTACGTATTCTGGGATCTCATGGGCAACACCTTCCTGCTCTGCATCCTCGGGTTCATCATCGGCTTCCCGCTTCCCATTCTCGTGGCCGTGATGCTGCACACCACCAAGAACAAGAAGATCACGAAGTTCTTGCAGACCGTTTTCAACGGCCCTCACTTCATCTCTTTGGTCGTTCTCGTCGGTATGCTCTATCTCTTCTTCGGAAGATACGGCCTCGTGAACAACATCATCGAGAGTGCGGGAGGGGAGCGGTACATGTTCTTCCTCGAGAAGGGCGCTTTCCGCCCCATGTACATCCTCTCGAGCAACTGGCAGGATTTCGGTTGGAGCTCCATCATCTACATCGCGGCCCTCTCGGGCGTGGAGCAATCCCAGCATGAAGCGGCGCAAATCGACGGCGCCTCCCGCGTCCAAAGAATTCTGCACGTGGATATCCCCGCCATCATGCCCATCATCTCCGTCATGCTCATCATGTCCATCGGCGGCCTCATGGGGGTTGGTTACGAGAAGGTCCTCCTCTTGCAGACGGACGGCAACATCGGCGTCAGTGAGATCATCGCAACGTACGTCTATAAGCAAGGTATCCAGAACGCCCGCGCAGGGTACGCGACCGCAGTCGGCCTCTTCAACTCGGTCATCAACCTCGTGCTCCTCATCATTGCGAACACGGCGTCCAAACGGTTCTCCGAGAACTCACTTTTCTAAGGAGGAAGCATATGGAAAACGATCCCGTATTGGAAAACGAAGTGCCCTCCGCACCCGCGCCCGCAACCAAGCGCAAGAAGGTGAAGGAGACCCGCGGAGACCGCGCCTACTACATCATCACCTATATCATCTTGGGGCTTTTGGCCCTCATCGTGCTCTACCCCCTGTGGTTCGTCATTATCGCCTCCTTCTCGAGTGCGGATGCCGTGCTCGCAGGCAGAGTGTACTTATGGCCCGTTGAGATCGACTTTTCGGGTTACGCGAAGTGCTTTGAGCGCAGCGACATTTGGATAGGTTACGCCAACACCATTTGGTATACGTTGGCATACACCGTGCTCAGCGTGGGCTTCACCCTCGCCGCGGCATGGGCGCTCTCGAGAAAGACCCTTCCCTTCCGTAAGTTCTTCATGATCTTCTTCACGATCACGATGTTCTTCGGCGGCGGCCTCATTCCCTTCTACAACGTCGTGAGCGACCTCGGCATGCTGAATACGCCTTGGGCCATCATCCTTCCCGGAACGGTCTCCGCATGGAACCTCTTCATGGCAAAGACCTTCTTCCAGACGGGCGTTCCCGATACCATCGTGGAGGCGGCGGAGCTCGACGGTGCCAACAGGGCAAGGCTGTTTGTCTCCATCATCGTGCCCATCTCGGCGCCCATCATCGCCGTGCTCACCCTCTACTACGCCATCGGGCAGTGGAACAGCTACTTCAACGCGATGATCTTCCTCACCGATAGCAATTTGTATCCCCTGCAACTTGTCCTCAAGGAGATCCTCACCTCGGCCGAATCCACGGTGGGCGGCAGCGGCGAAACCATGCTCGAACAGTTCCGTCTCGCCAATCAGCTCAAGTACGTCACCGTCATTGTCTCGAGCCTTCCCGTGTTCTGCCTCTACCCCTTCGTGCAGAAGTACTTCGCACAGGGCGTGCTCGTCGGCTCCCTCAAGGATTGAGCCGCTTCCAAAGGTTTCCTCCCGAGGGAAGCGGGGTATCTTCCCCCCAATTGTATGCCTCGCTCCCCTCGGTATGGATTGATTTCAAAAATAATTTTAAGGAGAAAAGTTATGAAAAAACTTTGTGTGGCGATCGCGCTCGGCTGTGCGGCAATCATGGCGCTTGCGGGCTGCGGGGCCAAAGATAATCGTACGAGCCACTCCGTCGATGATCTCAAAAAGAATTACGACTTCCAGTGGACGGATACCTCCAAGCCCATCCTGAACAAAGATGGCGCGAAGGATATCACCTTCACCGTATTCTCCTCCAAGAATGCTTCCGCACTCGAATACGGCGCAATGGACATCATGGATACCCTCTTTGAGGATACCAATGTCAACGTCTTGTGGAAGCAGGTCTCGGAGAGCGTCTACGGCGAACAAAAGACGCTCACCCTCGGCAACCACACCGGTATCGACGCCATCTATCACGCCGGCCTCTCTTCCAATGAGATCACGACGTACGGCGTAAAGCGGCACAACCTTCTCGCCATCGATGAATACCTCGATTACATGCCCACCTTCAAGTCGATTTTGGAGAAGAGAGAGGATATCAAGAAGCAGATCACGAGCACGGACGGCCACATCTATGCCCTTCCCCGCGTGGAGGAGATGGGCCTTCTGCAGAACCCCAACCTGCTCTTCCTCAACAAGGCATGGACGGAAGCTGCCATCGACGGCGGCGTCAACATCGGCATCACGAAGGATGCCGTAAAGAACGGCCTCGAACTCAATGCCGACCAAATGGAAAAGCTGCTCACCTACTTCAAGAACAACGATATGAACGGCAACGGCAAGAAGAACGACGAACGTCCGCTCAACTTCGTGTGGGGAAATTGGCAGGGCAACCAGTGTGACCTCTTCGGCATGTTCGGCATCAACGACAACACCGAGCACCGCATCATCAAGGACGGGCAGGTGACCTACACCGTACTCGACGACGCCTACAAGGATGCCTGCAACTACATCAACGGTTGGCTCGAGAACGGGCTCATCGAAGAGGAATCCCTCGATATCTCGCAGGATACCTTCCTCTCCAAGGGCAAGAGCAATCCCGATGAACTGTATGGCGCCTTCTATTGGTGGGAGAGCAAGACGGTGGTGACCGATGAGAGCCACTACATTTGCTGCAAGCCCCTCAAGGGACCGCAGGAAGCATACGGCGGCAAGTATAAGAACTGCCAGACGGTGTGCGTCTCCAACAACCCCGAAATTTCCACGGGCGAACTCGTATTCTTCAAGGGCGCTCCCAACATCGAGGTGCTCCTCGCCTACTTCGACCGCTACTATCTCCCCGAAATCTCCGCCCAAATCAACTACGGGCCCATCGGCATCGCATTTGAAGAGGAGAAGGAGAACGGCATGCTCGTTCCGAAGGATCCGCCCGCCGGCAAGACGGCCGATGAGCTCCGCCTTCAGAATGCGCCCCTCGGCATTTGCTACCTCACCGCCGAGCAGTGGGGCAAGACGGTGCAAATGGAAGAGCGCGCACAGGTCCGCCTCGACCGCCTCAAGCTCTATGCCACCCCGTATTACGATCACGATAAGATAAAGCCCATTCCCAACCTTCAGTTCTCGCAGGAAGAGCTTTCCACCCTCTCGAGGTATCAGACCGCAACGGACAACTATCTCAGGGAGAACGTGCTCAAATGGATCCGCAAAGGCGTTTCGGATTCCGATTGGACAACGCATAAGAACAAGGCCGTGACGGCTGCCGTCGGCATCAAGGAAGTTACCGCAGTTTACCAGGCCGCCTACAACAGGTACCTCGGCAAATAAAAATAACAGGATAAGGAGAAAGACATGAAAAAATATTTGGCATTGGGCCTTGCGGCCGTACTCTCCCTCACCGTGTTTGCGGGGTGCGCTCCCGAGGACGATGGCGGCGAAAACGAAGCTCCCGTCATTTCGGGCGTACAGCCGACCGCTACCGTACACGTCGATGAAGAATTTGACGCCCTCAAAGGCGTAACCGCCTCCGATAAAGAGGATGGCGACCTCACTTCCAAAATAGAAGTCAGCTCAGAGGACCTCACCTTCACGAACGGCAAGACGACGCCCAAGAAGGCAGACGACCAACTCGGCTTTGAGATCATCTACACCGTAAAGGATTCGGATGGGGAAGAGACCAATGAGTACTGCACCCTCTACGTGCTTCCCGCAGTCGGCGAACTCCAGAACAAGTATACCGCAGACTTCTCCGCCGTAACAGGCGAAGGCGACATGCACTACTGGGATTTCAATGTTGCCAACGATGCTGCGGCGACCAAGTCCTTTGAAAAGGGCGCCCTTGCCGTCAACGTGACGACGCCCGGCGGCGGGGAAGATAAGATTACCCTTGCACGCGAGTTCGATAAACTCACGGCGGGCACCTATACGGTTGCGTTCTGGCTGTACGCTTCCGCTCCCATCAAGACGACCATCCGTACCCTTTGGGCACCTAAGGGCGCCGAGAAGCCTTCCGATTGGGATACCCACACTTGGGATAAGGAAAGCCTTGCCGCTGGGCAAGATGGCTACGGCAAGGAAGTCGGCACCAAGTTGACGAGGATTTCCCACACCTTCGACCTTACGGAACAGCAGGCAGGAACGGGCGAGGGCACGAATGTGAACTTCCGTCTCGGCTTGGGCGGCGGCTATGATAATACCCAACCCGCAACCTACAAGGTCTATGTCGAAAAGGTTGCCATTTGGAAAGAATCGGGCACCGAGGAAAAAACTCCGATCGTGGAGCACACATTCAAAAACGGCCACGAGGGCCTCTTCAGCGATGAAGCAACCATGACCGATGGGGAAAATGGCACCAAGCTTGCGATCACCTATCCTACGGAGACAGATGACGCTTGGAGAATCAAAGTCAGCATCGGCTTGGGTGAAGAAGTTTCTCTTACGAAGGGTGAGAAATACTATTACTCCTTCAAGATCAAAGCGCAAAATGCCATCACGGGCGGTGAGGTCTGCGTAGAGCAGAGCGATACGAATGACGCCTATAAGAACCGTGCAAGCTTTGACAACATCACCTTAGATGCAGGCGAAGAAAAAGAATTCAGCGTTACGTTCACAATGGGTGCGGGCCAGCAGGTGCAGAGTACATTATCGGATGCGGTTTGCCGTCTCTATCTTGGCAAGCATGAGTCAGCCGTTACAAGCAATGAGATTACGATCAGCGACTTCCACTTTGGCTCTGTAACGGGGAATAAGAACGTTGACCGCGTATCCATCGATAAGTTCACCCTGCTCGGGGATAGAAAGGTAGACGTATTCAACGGCTCCGACGAAAGCCTCAACAACAAGGGCATCGGCACGGCGTACTATGCAAAGAACGGCAACGTGAACAGCCTCGTCTATCTCGTACACGAGGGCGATACGGACGACCAGGGCAAGAACAAGATCGTCGTCAGCCCCGTAGACCTCGCGGCGAATGCGTACTATGTGATCTCCATCACGGTGAAGGCCTCTGCTGCGATCGATATGAACGTCTGCTTGCACGATATCAACCGTGCATGGGGCTCCTCCGATGAGGGCGTCCTGCTCCGCGCGAAGGAGACGCTCAGCGGCGAATACAAGACGTTTACGTTTGAGACGTCCGATTATTCCCTCATCGCCTGCAAGTGCGAGCTCCTCCTCGAATTCGGTTCGGCAGGGCTTGCGGATGCAACCAAGAACGGGGATGTCACCGTTGAATTCAGCGATATCAAGATCGGCGTAAAGGAAATTCGCGCCTAAGCCGCCCAATATGCAAAGACCGAGCCTCCGCGGTAACTCTATCGCGGAGGTAAGGCGTAAAAAAGAGGTAATTTATGAACACGCTCTATGCTATCGGAGAAATGCTCATCGACTTCACCGCACAGGAGGCGGGCGTCCTCGAGACGGCTACCACCTTCCGTAAGAATGCGGGCGGGGCGCCTGCAAACGTCGCCGTCTGCGTCGCCAAGCTCGGCAAGCGGGCAAGCGTCGTAACAAAACTCGGCAACGATGCCTTCGGGAACTTCCTCGCGGAGACTCTCATGCGGGAGAACGTGGGCACCGATTACGTATTCCGTACCGATGCCGCCAACACCGCCCTCGCCTTTGTCGCCCGCGATGAGAGGGGAGAGCGCAGCTTCTCCTTCTACCGCAATCCCTCCGCAGACATGCTCCTCGAAGAGCGGGAAGTGGTGAGCATTCCCTTCCAAAGGGGAGATATCCTGCACTTCGGAAGCGTAGACCTCTGCGATGCCCCCGTACGGCAGGCCCACGTCGCCGCCATCGCAAAGGCACGGGAGGCGGGCACCATCGTCAGCTTCGACCCCAATCTCCGCTATTCGCTCTGGAAGAGTGCGGAGGAACTTCTCACCACCGTGCGCCGCTTCCTTCCCCTTGCAGACATCGTGAAGGTGAGCGATGAAGAGCTCTTCGATATCACGGGGGGATCCGATGAGCGGGAGGGCGTGAAACACCTCCTGCAGGGCGAAGTGAAGTTGGTATTCGTGACCAAGGGCGCGGGCGGCGCCTCCGCCTACACAAGGGAATTGGAGGCCCATCGCCCCACCGATACGCGCGTGCACGTGGTGGATACCACGGGTGCGGGGGATTCCTTCATCGGGACCATCCTCTATCAACTGTTGGGGCGGGGCATCGAAGGGCTCACCGAAGAGGAGCTCGGAGAGATGCTGTACAGGGCAAACCGTGCCGCATCCTGCGTCGTCTCAAGGGAGGGGGCGATCCCTGCCATGCCTACAAGAAAAGAAGTATTTTAAGGGAGACATCTTATGAAACTTACCAAGCGTCTGTCGTTAGCAACCATCCTGCTCTGCGGCGCCCTGCTGTTTACGGCGGGCTGCGGCGGGAACCAAAATCCGAACTACGAAGAGGATGTGAAATCGGGGGATAAGGATTTCTCCCTCATGCTCACCAATGCCGCCAAGCAGGAGAAATCCTACGATTACAAGTTCAACTTCCTGCCCGAAGCGGATAGCGGAGACCAAGGCTATGTCGGGGATACCATGCCCTACTACGAGGATGGAACGTATTACATCTACTACCTGAAAGATCGGGGAGATTCCTTCAACCACTCCGTCTACCTCGCCACCACGAAGGACTTCATTCATTGGGAAGAGAAACAGGAGCCCATCCTCAAGGCGGAGGGCACCGGGCAGGAGATGATGATCGGCACGGGGTCCGTCGTCAAAGTGAATGAGAAGTACTACTTCTTCTACACCGGCAACAACGGCGGCACCGAATGGAAGAAGGAGCACCGCGGCGAGGCCATCTTGGTCGCCGAAGGGGATAGCCCCACCTCGTTTACGCGGAAGGAGGGTTGGAAGATCGAGCCCACAGCTTCGGGCGTACACGATTTCCGCGATCCGCAGGCGTATTACGATGCGGCCAACCATCAAATCGTGCTCACCATCACCACCCCCGTGGGCGGCAATGCGAGCATCGTGAAGTACACCCTCAACGAGGACCTTACCAATGCCACCGACGGCGGCACCATCTACAGCAGGGATGCCTCCGTCATCAAGGGCACCGTCTACAACCTCGAATGCTCGGATACCTTCAAATTCGGGGATAAGTGGTACCTCACCTTCTCCGCACAAGACGGCGTCGTCTGGTATACCACGAGCACGACGCAGTACGGGCAGTATGCCGATCCCAAGCCCCTCGACGGGCACCTCTTCTACGCGGCAAAGCACGTCTCCAACGGCACGGATACCTACATGGTGGGTTGGACGCGCCGCTCCGAGAGTGCGAGCGATACCTCGGCCACGGGCCATCTCAAGGGTTGGGCAGGCAACATGCAGGTGCAGAAGGTGGTCTCGGACGGCAACGGCGGTATCCGCCTCGCGCCCGTAGACGCCTACACGCAGAACACCGAAGAGCGCGTGCTCGTAGCGGGCTCCACGGTGGAAGTAAATTCCGGGGACTTCACCGAAGCCTTCCGCTGCTTTGAGCGGTATATGGTGACGGGGAAGGTGAGCCACGGCGGGAAGGGCACCTTCGGGCTCGCCTTCAACTTCAGCAACAAGGAAGCCGAGTACAAGATGATCACCTTCTCTCCCGCAGAGAACACGATCTCCTTCGCGCTCAATAAGGGGGCGGACCCCGTAACGAGCATTTCCGCCAACCTCGATGCGAACAAGGCATATTCCTTCACCTACATCCAGGAAGGGTCTGTCGGCACCCTCTATGTGGAGGGGCAGAATGCGCTCACCGTCCGCCTCTATGGCGTGAGCGGCAAGAACGTGATGCTCTTTGCAGACGGCGGCACGGCAACCTTCTCCGAGCTCAAACAGTACACCTATACCTATAACAGAACGTAATGGACATAACGATGAAGAACAATACGACGACGGTTGGGGGATCTTACGGCACACGCATTGCCGATCTATACATCGTGCACAACCTCGCGGCGGTGAACGGCAGTAACCGCCACACCTACCACGTCATGCCGCCCGTGGGTTGGATGAACGACCCCAACGGCTTCGGGGAGGCATTCGGGAAGTACCACCTCTTCTACCAATTCTATCCGTACAGCCCCTCGTGGGATTCCATGCATTGGGGACACTATACGACGGAGGACTTCGTGAAGTGGAAGATGGAGCCCACCGCCCTCGCCCCCGACGGAATGGAGGATGGAGACGGGTGCTTCTCGGGTTCCTCCATCATGAAGGACGGAAAGCTGTATCTCATCTACACCTCGGTCGCGGCAGAGCGGCAGACGCAGTCTCTCGCCGTCTCCGAGGACGGGGTACACTTCCAAAAGCTCGGCGTGGTGATCTCGGGAGACCAACTTCCCAAGGGGTGTTTAAGGACGGACTTCCGTGACCCCAAGGTATTCAAGAGGGGGGAGAGCTACTATCTCCTCGCGGGCGGCCTCACCGAAAAGGGGGAGGGGAGCATTCTTTTATACCGCTCCCAAGATCTTCGGGATTGGAAATTCGTAAACTTTATCCGCAAGGATACCCGCACCACCCGCGGCATCTACGAATGCCCCGATTTCTTTGAACTCGAAGGGCGGGATGTGATGCTCGCAAGCCCCCAGGGGTATCAGACGCAGGATTGGCGCTTCGAAAACGTGCAATCCTCCATCTACATGCTCGGCACTTTCGATGAGGGGAAGGGCACCTTCGACGTCGCCTATGAGGATGAGATCGATGGCGGCTTCGATTTCTACGCCCCCCAGACCCTCAAGGCAAGGGACGGCCGCACCATCATGATCGCATGGATGCAGATGTGGCAACGGCTGTTTCCCACCGCCAAGCACGGCTGGGTGGGCTCGATGATCCTGCCCCGTGAGCTCACCTTGAAGGACGGGAGGCTGTATCAGAGCCCCGTCCGTGAGATCGAGCGGTATCGTTGGAATCATGTCCACTTCGGGAATGTCACCATCGGCAACCGCAACGAGCTCACAAAGGTGAACGGGACGAAGATCGAGCTCTGCTTCTCCCTCGACCTCGGCACCGCAGAGCGGGTCGGCATCAAGTTCTATCAGAACGGGGAGCACGACGCCCGCATCTACTACGACCGCGCGGCGGACAGGGTGGTATTCGACCGCTCCCGCATGGGTATCGACATCACCCACGATGCCGAGGAGAAGGATGCAACGGTGCGGAGCGTGAAGGTATCCACCGAACACAACCGCCTCGAGATGCGCATCTTCCTCGATGTCTCGAGCTGTGAAGTGTTCTTAAACGGCGGGGAGCGCACCATGACGGGCAACGTCTATTCGGATGGGGAGGGCATCGCCTTCTTCGCCGAGGGCGGCACCGCAAAGCTTTTAAGCCTCGATAAGTACGATATCGTGGTGTAAGCAAATGATTTACGGAGGCAGACGCCCGTCTGCCTCTTTGTCGTACATATTTTTGATATTTTTTTGCTCCGCCTCTTTTCTTTTGGGGCGGAGTGTGGTATAATTTGATGTGATAAGAGACTGAAATAGAGGAGTAACCATGCAACAGGGCACACTCTTTGAAGATACCCATTCTCTTCCGCTCGCCGCTCGGCTCCGCCCGCGCGACCTCGATGAGTTTTACGGCCAGAGGCACCTCTTGGGGGAGGGGATGATCTTACGGAGACTCATCGAAGAGGATAAGATATCCTCGATGGTATTCTGGGGCCCGCCGGGCGTCGGAAAGACGACGCTTGCCCGCATCATCGCCCACCGCACCAAGGCCAATTTTATCGACTTCTCCGCCGTAACCAGCGGTATTAAAGAGATCAAGCAGGTGATGGAGCAGGCTGAAAAGAACAGGCTGTTCGGCACCAAGACCATCCTCTTCGTCGATGAAATTCACCGCTTCAACAAGGCCCAGCAGGATGCCTTCCTGCCCTATGTGGAGAAGGGAAGCATCGTGCTCATCGGGGCCACCACAGAGAATCCCTCCTTCGAAGTCAACGGGGCCCTCCTTTCCCGCTGTAAGGTATTTGTACTGCAACCCCTGAAAACGGAGGAGCTTACCTCCCTTCTGCACCGTGCCCTCACCGATGAGCGGGGCTTCGGCACCCAAAAGGTGGTAATTTCGGAGGAACTGCTCTCCGCCATCGCGGCGTTTGCGGGCGGGGATGCCCGCTCCGCCCTCTCCACCCTCGAAATGGCGGTGCTCAACGGGAATGTGGAGGGGGATACCGTAACCGTAACCCCCGAAGTGTTGGAGCAATGCACCTCCCGTAAATCCCTGTTATACGATAAGACGGGGGAGGAACACTATAATCTCATTTCCGCCCTGCACAAGTCGATGCGCAATTCAGATCCCGATGCCGCCGTCTATTGGCTTGCCCGCATGTTGGAGGCGGGGGAGGACCCGCTCTACATCGCACGGCGCGTCACGCGGTTTGCGAGTGAGGATATCGGCCTTGCAGACCCCCGTGCCCTCGAAATTGCAGTGGCCGCTTACGAGGCCTGCCACCTCATCGGCATGCCCGAGTGTTCGGTGCACCTGACGCAGGCCGTGGTATACATGTCCGTAACACCCAAGTCAAATTCGCTCTACGTCGCCTACGAGCGGGCGAAGAAGGACGCCCTCGGAATGCTCGCCGAACCCGTACCCCTCAACCTCCGCAATGCGCCCACCAAGCTCATGAAGGAGCTCGGCTACGGGAAGGGGTATCAGTACGCCCACGATGCGGAGGATAAGCTCACCGATATGCAGTGCCTGCCCGATTCCCTTCTCGGGCATGAATACTACTTCCCCACCGAGGAGGGGGCGGAGCTCAAATTCAAGAACCGCCTCGAGGAGATCAAGGAATGGAAGAAGCGCCACGGCTCATAAAGGTTTTTACGTATCCCCGCTCCGAAAGGTTTTACCTATCACGGCTCTTAAAGGTTTTTACGTATTACGGCGTTGAAAGGTTTTACACGTCCCCGCCCCGAAAGGTTTTTGTGTATCACGGCCTTGAAAGGTTTTTACGTATCCCCGCCCCGAAAATCGCTTGACAAACCGTCTCCCTTCCGCTATACTTGAAACCGATATCCGTTATGATGTCGTTTTCATAGTACGCTTCCGTAGTTAAATGGATATAACAAGCCCCTCCTAAGGGCTAATTATGGGTTCGATTCCCGTCGGGAGTACCAAATGATAATAATCCGAACCTTGTAGTGCCTGTTGGCGACGGGTTCGG
>CANQMQ010000027.1 GCA_947625025.1 uncultured Clostridia bacterium | reverse complement strand
TTAATAATTTGTTTCAATGCCACCTCGTCTTTTAATTTATCTTGTGGCAGCAGGGCGTGAGCTTGGCTCGATCAGCGCTTCTTCCATAAAATCCACATTCTGAGCGCGGGGCGACTGCTTTTGCAGTCGCCCCGCGCTCAGAGACATAAAAATCGGAGGCATAGCTTAGACATGCCCCCTCCCCTCGCTACGCTCGGGATGAGGATAAGAAAATATTCGGGATGTGTAAAAGAAAATATTCGAGATGAGGAAAATAGGCATAAAAACGGGGGCATTGTTCGGACATGCCCCCGTTGTTTGTTATGGAGATGAAGTTTTCGCGCTCAGACGATGCGGATATCCAAATCGGCCTGGATGATGCTCAGCGTTTCGAAATCGGGCGTGAGGAAAATTTCTCCCTCGAGCTCTGTCTCCGTTTTGAGGTAGACCTCCCGCTCCCCGATTGCGCAGACGGCAAACTTTTCGGTGCCGTAATCGGCGATCCGCAGTACTTTTGCGGGGATCCCGCTCTCGGTAACGAAGAGGCCGTAAGAGGAACATTCGTAGCGCAACTGCGTATCAAAGGCCTTCCTTGCGGAGAGTGCGGAAATGAGCTTTGCGGAAATGCGTTCGGGGGCGGGGAAATCCACTCCCTCGATGTTGAGGAAGAAGCGGACCACCTTCCCCTGCACCGTCTTTCCGTTCTTCTCCACCTCTTCCGTGACCTTGCACTTCTTCAGGCTGCCGCCGAAGGTCGCCGTGAGCGGCATGGGCCGCACGACCTCTTCCCCATTCCGAAGCAGTGCAATTTTCTTCATGTCGATATGGATCCCCTCTGCGTCGCCCTCCGTAAGCGCTACGGAGAACAGCCGCGTGCCGCCCACTTCGAGACTGGAGAGGGTGCGGTTTCCAATGACTTCGGAAGAGACGAGCTTGGCGCGGATGGAGCCGCCCGAGCAAATGGCATCGCTCGGCAAGAGCAGTTCATATTCCCCGTCCTCGCAGGAAATTGCGGGAGGAAGCTCTGTCTCTTCGCCGAGGAAGTGCAGTTTCCCGCCCTTGACTTCCGCCTGCAAATAGTTGTACCGCGGGATCCGGGGGAGGATGCTCTCTTCGGTCTCCTTATCGAAGATGTGCATGTGGTCGAGGTCGAGGGCGGCTTCCACGAGTTCCCCGGGCAGGCAATCGACATCTTCCCCGCACTTGACGATGATACGGGTGGAGCTCTCTACGTAGCCGTCCCCCTCCATGTTGATATCGCCGTATACGAGCGTCTCACTGCCGAGCTCCTCCTTATGGGAGACCTTGAAGCGAATGACGGCGGGAGAATTCTTCACCGCCTCGGGAGAAAGCGAAATGTTCTCCGCACGCAGCCCGAAAATGACCTGCTTCTCCCCGTTGAGGTAATCGGGGCGGGCCTTATAGAAATAGGAATAGGGAACGGTAACCTCTACCTCCGAATAGGCGAAGCGGATGCGGACGCTATCTCCCTCCCGCTTCATGGTCCCCTCGAAGAAGTTCATCTGCGGGGTACCGATAAACCCTGCAACGAACTTGTTTTCGGGATAATTGTAGAGATTCTTGGGGGTATCGATCTGCTGAATGAAGCCGTTCTTCATGACGACGATGCGTGTACCCATCGTCATGGCCTCCACTTGGTCGTGCGTGACGTAGATGAACGTGGTATTCAGCTTCTTATGCAGCTTGGAGATCTCCGCGCGCATTTGGGTACGCAGCTTCGCATCGAGGTTTGAGAGCGGTTCATCGAGCAACATTACTTTGGGCTCACGGACGATGGCCCTTCCGAGGGAGACGCGCTGCCGCTGGCCGCCCGACATCTCCTTCGGCTTTCTGCCGAGGTATTCGGTGATGCCGAGGATCTCCGCCGCCTCGAGGACGCGTGCGTTGATCTCCTCCTTGGTGAATTTCCCGTTGGGGTGCGCTTCATCCCGCGGGACGCGGCGAAGCCGAAGCCCGAACGCGATGTTCTCATACACCGTCATATGCGGATAGAGCGCATAATTCTGAAAGACCATTGCAATATCCCTATCCTTGGGCTCCATATCGTTGACGACGAGGTCGCCGATGGAGAGCTCGCCTGCCGTGATATCCTCGAGCCCCGCGATCATGCGGAGCGTCGTGGATTTGCCGCAGCCGGAGGGCCCGACGAATACGATAAACTCCTTGTCCTCGATCTCCATATTGAAGTCGTTTACCGCTTTCACGCCGTTCGGATAGACCTTATAGATGTGTTTCAAACTTAAATTTGCCATTTTTCCTGTATCCTTGCCTTATTTAGATTTTTTGCGTTATGCAAGAATCGCGATAGAGAAACGGGGCATCGAGAGCGAGGAACCGCTTCCCGATACGCTGCCGCTGACGCAAATACCCTGCTTCAACTCACCGGAAAGACCGCCGACCTTGACGTTCTCCGAAGAGAAGTTGATGACGATCGTGACCGAAGAATCCCGATATGTCTTTTTGACGGCGAGCACCCCTTGCGTCTCGCACGGGATCCGCTCTGCCTCTCCGCGCATGATGGCGGGGAATGCGTTCCGCGCACGGTTGCAAGCCTTGTAGTAATTGAGGATGCTATCCTCATCCTTGAGCTGCGTCTCCACGCTGTCGAACACGTAATAGTTGAACTTGGGATCCGCATCGGGCGGATAGATCGCCTTGGTATCGTCCGTCCAACGCATCCCGACGCGCTTGGCGGGATCGTTCGCGGAGCCGAGCATGCCGATCTCATCCCCGTAATAGGTGAACGTGTTGCCCGCATACATGGAGAGCAGGCCGTAAGCAAACTTGATGCGGGTGACATCGCGCATCAGGACGCCTGCGATGCGGGCCGTATCGTGGTTGCAGAGGAAGGGTGCGGGAATGTGCCCCTTCGCCATCGAGGTGACGGACAGCATGGAATTATAGTATTGGTCCGCCGCCTGCACGGGTGCGGGATCGACGGGATGCATCGCCGCGGAGAGCACCCGGTTGACGTAGCCGTCCGCTCCCTGTGCGGGGAAGCAGAAGAAGCTATCCGCCCCGCTCTCATAGAACTGTTCGATCTCCGAAACGGACGACCAATCTTCGCCTACGATGTACGCATCGGGGTTGTGCTTGACGGCCTCTTGCTTGATCCAGCCCGTGAATTCGGCACTCTCCTTGGCATTCCCGAAGTAGTAGTAGCGGACCGCATCGAGGCGGAACCCGTCTACGCCCTTCTTCATCCAGAATCCGATGATATCCGAAAGTTCGCCGCGCACCCCCTCGCTGTCGAGGTTGAGGTCGGGCATGCTATCCGCGAACTGCGCCTCGGCGTACACACTGCCATACGGCCTGTACCCCGTCTTGGGGGAAGTCGAGAAGTTGTAGTAATCGAAGTGAGGGTCCTGTGTGTTCCCCGTCCGTGCCGCCGCAAGCGCCGCCTTAAACCACGGATGGTTGTTGGAGGTATGGTTGACGACGAGGTCTATGATCACGCGGATGCCCTTCGCGTGTGCCGCGGTGAGGAGCTCCTCGAAGTCCTCCATCGTGCCGAGCTTGGGGTTGATGCCCTTGTAATCGGTGACGTCGTACCCGTGATAGCTGCCCGTGGGATTGATGGGAGTGAGCCAAATGCCCGTATAGCCGAGATCGCGGACGTACCCGAGCTTCTCCGTGATGCCCTTTAAGTCCCCGATGCCGTTTCCGTCCGAATCACAGAAGGAGTACGGGAAGATCTCATAGTAGTTGTCGTAACTGTCCTCCACGAGGTTCTCCTCGGGCAGGCCCCCGCCGCCGCATGCCGCCATGGGCAGGAGCAGCAGGAGGCACAGCGCCATCGCCGAAAGAGACTTGAGAACGCGTTTCATCGCTTACCCCTTTACCGAGCCGCCCGTGACGCCCTCGACGTAGTATCTCTGCAGCAGGAAGAACAGAATGGTGATGGGCAGGGATACGACGACGGCGGCCGCGCAGAAGCGCTGGAAGCTATCGCTGTACGCCGTGAGCTGTTCGCGCTGGATCATATCGCGGAGGCCGACGGCCACGTTCCAATAGCTCGGGTCGCCGTTTGCGATGAGCGAGGCGAACATGTATTCCCCCCAAGGGCCCATGAACGCCGTGAGGACGGTGTAGATGATGATGGGTTTGGAGAGGGGCAGGATGATCTTGAAAAAGACCATTTGCCTGCTTGCGCCGTCGATGCGGGCCGCTTCATCGAGCGACTTCGGAATGGTATCGAAGAAGCCCTTGCAAATGTAGTAGCCCATGCACGAACTGCCGACGTAGACGAGGACGAGCCCCACGATGCTCATGTTCTGCGTGAGCCCGAGAAGTTGAAGGAGGAAGTACATCGCCGTCATGGCCATGAATCCGGGGAACATCCCGAGGATGAGCATGAGGTTCATGAGCGGCTTGCGCATTCTGAAGCGCAGGCGGGAGAGCGCATAACTCGTGACGAGCACGATGGCCGTCTGAATGACGGTGACGCATACCGAGATGAGCAGCGTCCTGCCGTACCAATTCATGAAGTTATACGAACCCGTGGAGACGATCTCCCCCGTGGAGGCGCTCACGCCCTGGTTCTTGAAGAGGCGGACGTAATTATCGATCGTCCACTGTTTGGGGAAGAAATAGTTCGTCGTGGCGCCGGGCTCCCCGCGGAGCGATTGCAGGATGAGAAAGACGAAGGGGATGAGCCAAATGATGCTGATGGCGGTGAGAATGATGTAAATGACGGTGTTGGTGCCGCGCTCTACGAGCTTCTTGCTCCTGAATTTCTTTGCCATTACATGAAATCCTCCTCGTTTTTCACTGATGCGGAGCGGTTGTAGGTCACCAGCGAAATGATGCCCGTGATGAGGAACATCAGGATGCTGATGACGGAGGCGACGCCGTACAGCTTCTTATCCATGATGAGCTTATACAGCCAGGTGATGAGAAGGTCGGTCTCGCCCGCACCGTCTACGCCCGCGATCGCCATCGTCGGGCCGCCGCCCGTCAGAAGGTAAATGACGCCGAAGTTGTTGAGATTGCCGACGAAGTTGCTGATGAGGTAGGGCGTGGTGACGTGAAGGACGTACGGCAAAGTAATTTTGAAGTACTGCCGGAAGGCGCCTGCGCCGTCGATCCGTGCCGATTCATAAAGGTCTGCGGGGATGTTCATGAGAATGCCCGAGACCATGAGCATCGTATACGGAATGCCGATCCATATGTTGACGAGGATAATGGTGACCTTCGCGATGGTGCCGTCCGATAGGAATTTGATGGGTGCCGTCGTGAGCCCCCAATTTTGCATGAGCGAATTGATGATGCCGTAGTCGCCGAGCATTTGGGACATCAAAAGCAGGGAGACGAACTGCGGGACGGCGACCGTCATGATGAGCACCGTTCTCCACAGCTTCTTGAGCCTTATCCCCTTCTTGTTGATCATGATGGCAACGACCATGCCCAAAAGGTAGTTCGTGAAGGTGGCAAAGACTGCCCAAATGACCGTCCACAGGAGGATACGGCCGAACACCATGCCGAACTGCGTACCGCCCGAGAGGCTTCCGCCGAATACCGCCTTGAAGTTC
The DNA here is from genome assembly GCA_947625025.1 of uncultured Clostridia bacterium. Classification (GTDB taxonomy): domain Bacteria; phylum Bacillota; class Clostridia; order Christensenellales; family Borkfalkiaceae; genus Gallimonas. The sequence goes on along the minus strand of CANQMQ010000027.1, from coordinate 15,320 downwards.
GCAAGGCCGACCCATTGGAAGAGGTGTGCGGGGGGCATGTGCTGCATATCGTAGTTGGTGAAGGCTACGAATACCATGAAGATGATGGGGAAGATCGTGAAAATGACGAGCCCCAAAAGCGGGATGGCGAGAAGCGTCTTGTGATACTGGGTATCCGCAAAGGAATGCAAATCGTCCATTGCGGAGGGAAGCCTCTGCCCCGCCTCCTTCATTTCCTGTGCATAGTACGCCGCTTTGACGTTGGAGTACCACGCATAGACGAAGGCGACGATGAAGATCATCGTGAGGATGCCATAGAGGAGGACGAGGAGGCTGTTGTCGCCGACGGCCGCAGTAACGTACTTTTCCTGCCCCGTAACGGGATCGACGATCCACCCGCCTGCGGTGGTCTCGGTGTAGCCCGGCCCGCCGAACAGGGCGAGTTGCCCCGCGCCGAACAGAGCCATAAAGAGGATGAATAAAATTTCAAAGACGAGGTACACGACGCCGCGCATCACCTGTCCGCGCGTGAATTGGCCGAAGCCCATCACGAGGAAGGAGAGCCTCGTTTTCCAATCGCCATTCTTCATGGCGATCCAAAGTTTCTTGAAGATACCCGAAAAGGCATCCCAGAAGCGGAGCGCGAGCGCGGGAATTGTCGCCGTGAAGAAGTGAAGGAATACGGTGGGAAGTTTCTTGAAGAAGCTGATAAACTTATAGCAGAACTTCTCCCATCCGCTCATTCCGAGGTATTCTAACTCCGTAACGACCCTTTTCTGTTTCTTTTCCATGTTTTTACTCCGAATTTGCAAAGCGGGGCAAAGGAGACCTTTGCCCCGCCTTTCTTACAAACATGTTCCGTGGCGGGAACGGGTTATTGCGCCGGCGTCGATGTGGCAGCCTTCATTGCGGTGACCATTTGGACGACGAGCTCTTGCAAACTTTCCGCCGTATCGTTGAGGTCGAACTTGTTCATCGCCTGGCCGAAGGCATCCGCTTCACTCCAATAGTTGGAGGGCATGGATACCTGAATGACGGAAGCGGTGGAAATTTGCTTCATCATCGTGGAGACGGCAACGTTCTTCTGGACCTTTTCTTGCGCTGCGACCTTCTTATTGGACGGGCCGATGGCGTTGTCGTCGAAGCGCTTATCCTGCATCTTTTCGCTCGAGAGGAAGGCAGCGAGCTTGTGCGCATCCTCGGGATGCTTGGAATAGCCGTTTACGCCGAAGAGCTTGCAGCCTGCGAAGGAATACCATTTGTAGGTTTCGCCGTCGATCCCGACCCAAGTGGGAAGCACGGTGGCCGCATAGTGTTCGCCGAGGGCGTTCTTGATGGCATCGCCCTTCCACGTACCGCGGATGCAGGCGCCGAACGTGCCGCTGGTCAGCTCGTTGTCGATGAGGGTATCGTCACCTACCTTGGTGCACGATTCCTGAAGAATTTCAGCGAGTTGGAAGCCGCCGAGTTGGCCGTAAGAATATTGGCCGCCATCGGGCTTCTGATCGAAGTTGACTTCAACGGATTTGAGGGTCGCACCGTCGTAAGTGGGGGTATATTTGCCGCCCGCGCCATAGGCGAAGGAGAGCGCGTACCACGAGTTGGTGCCTTCGAAGATGAACGATTTTCCTGCCGCCTTGCATGCTTCGATCACGCCGTCCACCGTCTTTGCCTGCTCTGCGGAGACGACGGAGCTATCGTAATAGAGGAAGAAGCCGTTGTCCGCCGCATAGGGATAGCCGTAGTAGTTGTCTCCGAGCTTGCCCGATTCCACGGCAGTTAAATCATCGGACGCCTTGAGCGCAGTCACCGTGGAGGGAGCAAGGGGTGAAAGTGCGCCGATGGAGTAGAGGTTGACGAGCTGGTCGTTGGCGAACGCGAATACGTCTGCGCCGGACTGCGGGTCGTTGCTCATCATGGAGTAGCCATCGCCCTCAGCGCATACGCCCACCGCGATGTCATAGGTGATATCGGGATTCGCCTCTTTGAAGGCGGCGATCATCTGTGTGAGGGATTCCTGCTGTGCGGAGGGGCCCCAAACGGTGAGCCCGGGCTTCTTTTCGCCGCACGCCGCCAAACTAACAACACCGGTTACGGCAAGGGCGCCGCAGAGCACAAACGAAAGAAATTTCTTCATAATTTTACCTCCTGATTCCTATTAGTTCTTCGCCGCGAACGTGAACGTTCCTGCAGTAGGGTCAAGGGTCACAATGTAGGTGCCTGCTGCGGGGATAAGACCATTGTCATTGTTCTCAGCCCAACTATACCAATCCTTGATTTCGCCACCGACAACGGAAACAACTTTGAACGCAAATACGCCACCCTTTAACCACTCGAAGGACTCATGAACATCGGGGAAATTATATTCGATCGTATACTTGCCATCCGTGCCCTTGGTAAGCTTGGGGGTAAGCCCATCGACGTACACAAAGTTCTGCGTCGTGCCCGTGGAATCGACGAACGTACCTACGAGGTAGTAGTCGGTCTCTGCCGCCGTAACGGTGATAGAAGTTTCGCCCTCTTTCACGGTTACAGTATAGGTGCCGGGTGCTTTGATCTCATAATTGCCTCCGTTGTTGTTCCATTCGGGGTTCCACGTTACATTGTTCTTTTCAACTTTTGCTACCTTAAATTCGAAAGGTTCAGCTTCCGTGGCCGTATCGACGACAAGGGTAGCCGTAAAGGTACCTTTCGTGCTCGTCTCTACCATCTTCGGGTTGACGCCTTCCACATAGGACCAACTTGCATCCGCAAAGGAGCCGATAATGGCATAACCTGTGAAGGTAGGTGCGATTGCCTCGGCGTAGAGCGCAGAAACTTTGAGTTCGGTTGCCGTCTTTTCGGTGATGATGGTGAACTTATAGTTGCCGCCCGCACCCGTGTTCGTCTTGTATTTTTCAGCGGTGTATTTGAAGAGTCTCGAGGATTCCAACCCCGTGATTTGGGCATTCGGGATCGTGCCGTTCGTGATGGAGAATTCGGCGCCGTCTGCCATTTCATAGGTTGCAACAAATACGTTGTGCTGCTTGTAATCGGGATCCCGCTCGAAGTTGATGGCCGTGCCGCCCACCGGTCGGATCTGCCATTCGGAAGTATCTTCTACATAAGCAGCGTTGGCGGATTCCTTGATGGTCGCATAAAGGCTGACGCTTTCGGTGAGGTTCTTCGTGAAATCGAACGCAGTTTCGGTGTCGCCGTCTTTGGTGACCCACTTATCGAACTCATAGAAGCGCTTGCTCACATCATAGATGCGGGAGGTAGCAGCAGTATTCTTCTTGACGACCGTCTTGGCGAGTTCGGTTTCGCCGTCTACATCGATCCACGTTACGAATACGACGTCGTACTTCTCAAGGCGTTCCCACGTGAGGGTGTTCGTACCGAAATCGGATTCGCTGTTGAGGGTGAGGGTGAGCTTATACTTGCCGCTCTGCCCCGCCGCTACTTTGATGTTCTTGACATCGTAGCCGCCGCCCGCTTCGAAAATGACGGTTTCATCGGTAGCCTTGCCGCCGTTGGCAACGATATTCATACCCATTTGGCCGTCCCATGCCTGGTTGTGGATGATGCCGAATTCGTCACCCTCATAGAGGTCCGCCGTGATCGTCGCGGTGTTTCCGGTACGGGTGAACTTCAGGCTCTCGTCGGTAGAAGTATTATCCCAATTGTTGCTCGCCTCGAGGGTTCCGAGCCCAAGCCCGCAGAGATAATACTGGATCGACGTATCATCGTCGTCGCTGTCACTCGGGTTACTGGGAGTGCTCGGGTTGCTCGGATCCTTCGGTTTTTCCTCAGGCTTGCAACCCACAAGTGCGCCAAAAGTTCCGATTGCCATAACGACAGCCAAAACCATAGCGAGCCACTTTCTGAGTTTCATTGTTTCGTCCTCCGAATATAAAATTTTGTTTACGGGCCATGCCCGTTCGGTCCTGAATAAGAACTCTCCCCCGCCCCGCCCGAGGGCGGGAACGGGTTCGAGTGTGGGGGGCTATTAGTTGTTTTTCAGTAGTTGTTTCGCAACTACTGCACAAAGGGGGCACCCCCTTGTGCGCGACTCGCGCCGCCTATTTGTGACAAATTTTCTTTTTATTTTATTTTATCACGTATTTCTAAATTTGTCAACTATTTTTTCGAAAAATGTTGCCATTTTTCATAATTTGTAAAGTGAACGATTCCTATGCCCGTTTTTTTACAAAAAAGCCTGCTATTTTACAAAATCGTTTACTTTTTCACAAAAACGTAACAGCTGATGGGGTCGATTTGCTGCGGTCCGCTCAAGGCAGCCGTGTTCAGGGGCATCGTTCCCGCCGTCGTTCCGTTGATGTAGAGGTCGAAGGACCCCGCGGGGAGCGTAACCTCCTTCGCCGTCGTGTTGGCGTTGTACACCACGAAGAGCTCCTCGGTGCCCGATTTCATCGTGAATGCCACGAGCGCGTCGCTCTCGATCTTGCCCGAGACGATGCCCGTGGCCGTTGCCGAGCGGAGAGTCGGGTGCGCCTTGCGGAAGGCGATGAGGCCCTTGTAGTACTGCATCATCTTGTACTGATCGGACGTCTTGGTGAGCAAATTCCACTTGAGGTTGTTTACTTCATCGGAAGCGTTGTAGCTGTTCTCGTTGTAGGAGCCGTCCGCATTCTTCTTCTGGCGGAGCATCTCTTCGCCCGCCTGCATGAAGGGCACGCCGAGCGCCGTCTGGATGATGGCCGCGGAGAGACGGTTGCGGGAGAGCCTTGCGGAAAGCGTATCGCTCCCCTCCCCATAGACGTGGCAGATGCGGTCCCAAAGGGTGTTGTTGTCGTGTGCGGAGACGTAGTTAATGACGTTGGTCGGGTTGAATGCCTCCCACGAGACATCGCTCGCCGTGCCGATGGCGCTGTTCTTTACGCCGCCGTTGACGCCGAACATGAGTTTTGCGATATAATCCTTCTTGGCACCCGTCGCAAAGCCCGTATCGTTGATATCGAACACGGAGCCCTTCACGGCATCGCGGATCACGTCGTTGAACATGGCGATGTTGTTGGTCTGCACCGTGCCGTTGAGCGTGCGGATGTTGGCGAGCACCGCCTGTTGGGTGGAGGGAATGCCGACCGTGCCGCCCGTCCAACCTTCGCCGTAGATGAGCGCATTGGGGTTCTCCGCATAGACGGCGCCCGAGATATCCTTCATCGTATCGATATCGTGGATGCCCATGAGGTCGAAGCGGAAGCCGTCTACGTTGTATTCGCGCAGCCAGTGCTGAACGGATTCCACCATGAACTTGCGGAACATGTAGCGGTCGGAAGCCGTCTCGTTGCCGCAGCCCGAACCGTTGGAGGCCATGCCGTCCGAACCGAAGCGGTAGTAATAGTAGGGAACGATGCGGTTGAAGTTGCTGTCGAGCCCGCTCGTGTGGTTGTAGACGACGTCCATAATGACGCCGATGCCCGCCTTGTGGAGGGCCTGCACCATCGCCCTGTATTCCTTCACGCGGACCGAGCCGTCTGCGGGATTGGTGGAGTAGCTTCCCTCGGGGACGTTGTAGTTGAGGGGATCGTAACCCCAATTGAAGCCGTCCTTCGCCGATTCATCGACGGAAGCGTAGTCGAAGGAGGGAAGCAGGTGCACGTGCGTGATACCGAGCTCCTTGAGGTAATCGACGCCGACGGGAACATCGTTCTCCTTGAGCCCCGTCTCGGTGAAGGCGAGGTACTTGCCCTTATATTTTGAGCCCGAAATTTGATTGGAGAAGTCGCGGATGTGCACTTCCCAAATCTCCGCATCGGTGTAGTTATTGTAGCTGTAATTTTCGGAATCGGCGGGCTTGAAGAGCTCGTGGTTCCAGCCTTCGGGCTTGGTCGCCGCGGAATCCATATCGAGGATCATGCCGCGCACGCCGTTGAGCCCTGCGGAGACCGCATACGGATCGACCGCTTCCCGCGTCCCCGAAGAGTTGGTCACGGTGTAGGTGTAGTACTTCCCCGAAAGGTTTTCGGAAGCCGTGTACGTCCACACGCCCTTTTCGCCGCGGGTGAGCTTATACGTCTTGGCGACGCCGTCCGTGCCGTTGTCGTAGAGATTGAGCACGACGCTCGAGCTCGTGGGCGCCCAGAGGCGGAATACGGTCTCGGTATCCGAAAGCTCTACGCCGAGCTTGCCCTCGTAATTATACTTATCGCCGAATTCCTTGCTCGAGAAATAGGTGAGCGGGACGACGGTGACGGCGTCGCCGAAGCCTTCCACCTTCACGCTGTATGCCTTCTCGAGCGTCATTTCCTCAGTCGTCTTGACGGTGAAGGTATCCTTGGAGTTCTTCGTTACGCTTGCGGGCTTCTTCTTGGTGCCGATGTAGTTGAGAAGCGTGACGTTGTCCACGGTGGGCTCAAAGGAATCGCTTAAGGACACTTTGATGGTGTTCTTATCGACCATGTCCGCCAACATCACATATTTCACGCGTTTCAAAGTTTTCCCTCCGTCGTCGCTGATGTAGTTGTTCCCGTCGCCGGCCTTGGTGTAGATGGATGTCTCGCGCTCGGTGATGGTGATGTAGCGGTCCTTATCGGTGCCGTCCTTGGAGAATCCATCCCAATTCGGGCTCCCCGGTTCGCCGCCGAGGCGGATGATGAACCCGACCTGCGTGATGTTGGACGGGAAGTTGATTACCATCTTCGCGCCGTACTCACATTCATGCAGGAGCTGGCCGCCCATCCCTGCGGGAGAACCGTCCCACCACACCCAAACGTCCGCGTTGTCGTATCCGTTCGGGTTGTTGTAGTAGATGGTGAGCTGATTCTTGCCGTCCTCGAGCGGGAGCGAATACTCGCTGCCCGTGCTGTCGTCGGGCGGTGTCGGCTCTACGGGCGTTTCTCCGCATGCGCCGAGCGTGAATACCATGGCACACAGCAGCGCAAGCAACATGAAAAACCGTTTCCTCATAAATATCCCCTTTTGATTTATTTTCGGCCGCTCTCCGCCGCCAACCCATAGAGGGATTTCTGGACGGCCGAGGACAGCTCTCTTCCCAAAAATCGTAACGACCAATTTCGCTCGGAGACGACGGAAGGCAAATTCATGCGCCCCTCCTCCCCCATGAAGAGAATATCCTGCATGGGAAGAATGACGGTATTTGCCTTGCTCGCGTAGAGCAGCCGCATGATCGTGCGGCAGATGGCCTTATCCGATTTTCCCCTGACGGGCACGCCCGCCCGGATACATTCGGTCTGCAAATCGGCGAGCATGCGCTCGCGCGCCTTTCCCTGCATGCCCGCAATGCGGGTCATGAGCGTTTCGTTGTCGTGTGTGCCCGTGTAGGCTACGATGTTCGCCCTGTAATTGGAGGGCTTATGCTCGTTGTGCGGATCGCCGTCGAAGGCATGCTGCAAAATTTTCATGCCCGGATAGCCCGTCTCCTCTACGACGGCTCGCACTTCGTCGGTGACGACCCCTAAATCCTCGGCTACGATCTTGCCCGTTTCATAGCCGCGGAAGAGCTCGGCGCCCGGCCCCTTCTTCCATTCGCCGAAGCGGGCATCGCGCCCATCGGCGGGGATACAGTAATACCGCGCGAAGCCGATGAAGTGATCGATGCGCAGGATGTCGTATAATTTGAGCCCGTGCTCGATCCGCCGCCTCCACCACGTATACCCGTCCTTTTTCATCTTCTCCCAATCGTAGACGGGGTTTCCCCAAAGCTGCCCTGTTGCGGAAAAGGCGTCAGGGGGTACGCCTGCGAGGGCAGCCGGGGAACCATCGTCCTTGAGAAGAAACAGCGCATTGCCGTACTTCCACGTCTCAACGCTGTCCCACGCGACATAAAACGGGATATCTCCCATGATTTCGATGCCGCGATCGTTCGCATATTTCTTTAATTTTCTCCACTGGTTGAGAAACTCGAATTGGGTGAATTGATAGAACAGAACATCTTCCCTGTGGGTACGGGCGAATTCTTCCACCGCGTCATGGTCGTACTTTGCAAAGTCGCCCCACGTCTCAAACGAAGCCCCGCCGTGATGGTCCTTGAGGGCCATGAAGATCGCGTACTCGCGGTAGCGCTCCTCCCGCGTGAACAGCAAAAAGAGCGGGTCCTCTCTATCGAACCGCGCAAATGCCTTCCTGAGAACGGGATAGCGGTGTTCATACAGCTTGCCGTAATCCACCCGCCGCGGGTCGCTCCCCCAATCTAACCCTGCGTACTCCTCTTTCAGGAGCAGGCCTTCGCTTGCAAGGAAATCCAAATCGATGAAATAGGGATTGAGCGCCTGTGCCCCGTTGGATTGATAGGGGCTATCGCCGAAGGAAGTGGGCTGGAGCGGGAGCACCTGCCATATCTTGCAGCCCGCCCCCTTCAGAAAGTCCACAAAGCGGTATGCGGCCTTGCCGAACGTCCCGATCCCATAGGGAGAGGGCAGGGAAGAAATCGGCATCAAAATGCCTGCATTTTTCATATCTTGCCTCCCCCCTTTCACAATTTAACAATATCATAGCACATTGTTTGCGAAAATGCAAGCGTTTTTTCGAAAAATGAAAAAAATTTTATTCTATTGCAATTTCATAACTTTTTTCGAAAAATAAATGTTAGGGCTTGACACTCCGCGCGTGACATGTTATAATATATATACAAGAATAAAGAATAACTGATATAGGGTTCGTTTTTATGACATTGACAGACATTGCAAAAGCGTTGAATCTCTCTGTCCCCACCGTCTCCAAGGCGCTGAACGGCTCCATGGAAATTGCGGAGGACACAAAAAAGCGCGTATGTGATTACGCGCAGTCGGTCGGGTACCGTTCGAGAAAATCGGTCGCGATCATCGGGCGCCTCGCCGTTCTGTGGGGCAGGCAGCCGCGGGCGGGGGAACCCCTTCCCGAGATCGCACAGGCCTTCCGCGATGCGGCGGAGAATGCCCGCTATATCGTGGAATCGGACATCATGGACGAGGATTTTGATTTGAACGACTACATGTTGGAAAACCACTTCCTCGGCGCCATCCTCTTCGACATCAACTTCCGCTCCCCCATCTACTTCCAACTCAAGCGGACGAAGTACCCCATCGTACTCGTCGATAACTACATCATCGGGCATCCACTCATCTCCGCAGTCGGGAGCGACAACATCCACGCCGTCGAAGAGGCGGTGGACTACCTCGTGGGGCTCGGCCATGACCGCATCGCCTTCTTGGGCGGCGAACTGCAATCGCGCGTGGGGACGGAGCGGCTTGCGGGATACATTCTCGGGCTCGCCAAGAACGGCATCGAATACCGCTACGACCTCACCTACTTCGGGGATTATTCGCTCAAATCGGGGGAAGATGCGGCGCGGTACTACCTCGAAAACGATAAGCAGTTCTCGGCGATCATCTGCGCTTCAGACCTCATGGCGCACGGCTTCATCCGCTGTATGAGGCGTGCGGGCAAGCGTATCCCCGAGGATTTCTCCGTCATTGGCTATGACGACATCGCCATCGATCCCGAAGTTGAGCTCACGACCATCCGCCAGGACTTCGAGCGGACGGGCGAACTCGGCTTCCAGACGCTCGAACTGCTCCTCAAGGGGCTGCCCTCCCAACGCTCGATGGTGGGCTACAAGCTCATCTCCCGCGGAACGACGGCGCCCCGCGCCTGAATAAAAAACAGAGCTCCGCCGAACGGCAACCGTTCGGCGGAGCTTCTTCTTTAGCATGAATTACAGAAGTGCAGTTAAGATCTTCAGTGCATCCTTGAGATCTTGTGCCCTGAAATCGGGGGCGGGCGGGTCCGGATAGTTGCCCGATTGCTCCGTCTGCAAATAGAGGCACCGCATGCCGACGCCGTGCGCACCCCCTACGTCGTCTGCAAGGTCGTTCCCCACATAGATACACTCCCCTGCCGTGAGCCCGAATTGACGGAATCCGTACTCGAAAAAGGCCGCGGACGGCTTCTTTACCCCCGCCTCCGAGGAGAGCAGGATGCCGTCGAACCGATGTTGCAATCCCAAGATCCGCAATTCCTCCCGCGTAAAGCAGGCCTGTGCGTTGGAGAAGAGGTAGAGGTGCGCCCCCGCGGCATGCAGGGCGGTCAACAGTTCTATGGCATACGGGAACAACTTGAGCCGCAGCAGGGAGGCCTCCCTGAAAAAGCGGGCGAATTCCGAGAGCTTCTCCCCGCTGTATCCCGTCAGGGCGGAGAACACCCGCAGGAGGTCGATCTCTCCCCCGTTCGGAAGGCATTTCTCCTCCTCACGGCAGCGGGCAAGGTATTCCTCCCGCGTGAAGGCCGCCCCCCTCTCCCTGAGGCGCTCCCAAAAGGAAGGGCTCGCTTCATCGGTACGAATATCGGCGAGGGTGCCGTATAGATCAAAAAGAATATTTCTCATTTCTATTATACTGCTATACTGCGCCGTAACTTTACTTCAGGAGGCCAAGGGCACCCAAAAGGACGGGCACCTGCTCCCGCCACGACCTCTCGCTATGCGTCCCGCCCTCGATGAGGCGGAAGGTGAAGGGGACATCCTTTGCAAGGAGCTCCCGAAAGCATGCGGTAAGCGCCTGCCGCTGCCGTGCCCCATGCCCCTTCAGCTCCTCGCTCCCGTAATCCAAATAGAGGGTCGGCGGAAATTTCTTCCAATTTGCCTCTGCGATCATCTCCGCACAGCCCTCGGGGTCTACCCAAAAACTCGGGGAGAGCGCCGCTCCGCCCGCAAATACCTCGGGGAAACGGCACAGACCGTACGCCGTCATGAGGCCTCCCATCGAGCTACCGAGGAGGAAGGTGTGCTCCCGTTCGGGCAGCGTCGGGAAGCGGGAATCGATCATGGGCTTAAAGACATGGGTCAGCCAATCCATATAGAGAGACCCTTTCCCCTCCGAAGAACCGAACGGCGACGTAAACGAAAACGGGGAATACTCCGTGAGCCGATCCTCCTTATCGCAATCCACTGCGGCCACGATGAGGGGGACGCGGAGCCGTTCAAGCGTTTCCCCCATGCGCCAACTGTCCCCATAGGGAGCGCGGTCGTCGAAAAATGCCGTCTGCCCGTCGAACTGATAGAGCACGGGGAATCTTCCCTCCCCATCCGGAAGATAGACGGTTACCGTCCTCTCCTGCTCCCCTTTGGGTGCGGGAACTGTCGTTACAAATTGTATTATCATAGATTTCCTCCCTACCATGACCGAAGTGCGAGGCGATTTTTGAAAAATCCGCCCCCGTATTCCTATTATAGCACAAACCCGCGCATATGGCAAGTAGCTTTTTTATCTTCCGTCCAAAGAGGTTCTCTTTCTCCCCCATGCCCCGCCTATAGCCCTCCACCGAACGATCTTCAGGGAAAAATCCAAAAAATTTTTGCCGTTTGTGTTGCAATTTGCGATACAATGTGGTATACTATCTATGGAGGTGATCGTATGGCAAATAAGAGTGCAAACGTTTCCGTTCGGGTCGCACCCGAAATCAAGCAACAGGCAGAGGCGGTGCTCGAAAAACTTGGGCTGCCCGTTTCCGTACTCATCGATACGCTCTATCGGCAAATCATCTACACGGGCGGCGTCCCCTATCCGCTTACCGTGCCCAAGCTCCCCACAAGGGATACCATGGCCGAAAAGGAATTCGACGCCATGATGGAGCAAGGCTATGCCCAAGCCGCCGCGGATGAAAGCCTGGACCTCGACGCCGCTTTCAGCGAGCTCCGAAGGGGGATAGGGCATGGAATACAGGGTTAAGGTTACGCCGTTCGCGTTCTCACAACTGCAAGAGACGGTGAGGTATATTTCGGAAGTGTTACTCGTCCCCGAAACTGCGGCAAAGTGGCTCGACGTACTGCAAACCTCCATCACTTCCCTTTCCTCCATGCCGAACCGCTTCCCCTTGACGGAGGAACAACCGTGGCGTGAGAGGGGGATCCGCAAGCTCACCGTAAAGGGATTCCTCATTTATTATCTTGTCGATGATGTACATAAGACGGTGCATGTGACTGCCGTTGTTTACGGCCGCCGCGACCAAATTTCTGCGTTGAAAGAACTCCATGATTGATAAGGATCCTGCTATTCATTCCAAAATGCCGCCCCGAAATTTCTAAGGAAATTTCGGGGCGGAACCGTAATTCAAATATGCTCTAACTTCTTGCTGTAGATCAGCAGCCTCTTGGTGGAAAGGTCCTCGCCGCCACGCCTATATGGAGAGAGCTGTTGGATAAGAACGAATTCGTAACTTTCATACCCCTTCACATCGCGGCAGAGCTCCCCGCTGTACTCGTTCCCCTTTCCGTCCGAAATATAGGCCGTCTTTTCGTAGGGAGCGGTCGCGATGTCGTAGAGGGACGCCCGCCTGAGCTTTCTATCCCGCCTGCAATCCGCAAAGCCTGCCGCCTTCAATGCCTTCTTGATGGCCCGCAAGTTTGCCTCGTTTACGATTGCCTGCAATGTAACAAGGTCCATATTTCCTCCGTTTACCGTAAATGCGGCACCCCGATAGGGGTGCCGTTTTCTGGTGCCGCTGGTCGGGCTCGAACCGACACGAACTCGCGTTCGAGGGATTTTAAGTCCCTTGCGTCTGCCAATTCCACCACAGCGGCATAGATTATTGAATTGTTCCATAACCTGCATCATCCGTTATACGGGACGCAAGGGACTTAAAAATATCAGGGCTCCCAAAAAAAGACGCAGTATTTTTTTGGGAAAAGGAGGCGTAACGGAGCAAGGTGCGGTTTTTGCGAAGCGGAAACCGCTCCAAGGCGCAGTTTACGCTGACGCGCGTCTGCCAATTCCACCACAGCGGCGTGTTTTATTCTATTATCAGAATGGCATCATTGTAACAGAGCGGAGGGAAAAAGTCAAGCGCAAACGGCGTATTTTCCTCTCTTTTTCGAAAGGGGCCTCCTCTGCTTCCCATTGCACCCGTCTCCAACTGCTTCCCCCTCCGTTGCCCAACATGCCCCTGCCCCTCAAGCCTTCCCCTTTTTCCCCATGCCTCCCTCTTCCCGTCTCCCCCCAAAACCGTAACCGTGAAAAATATTTTGCAATCGTCCTCCCGAGTATGTTTGAAATCATGGGAAATGCGGTATATTAAGAAGTGAACAAAGGAAGAGAGCGGAGCGCAATGCACCCCTCTTCCCCTCAAAAGGAGGAAAGAACTATGAAACATGATTTACAGACAAGAAACGGAACGTATGACCTCTTCGACGTATTTGATGACTTCTTCAAGCCGATGTTCTTCGAAGAGAGCAAGGAACTTCGGACGGACATCAAGGAGACCGAGACCGATTACGAACTCGATTTGGAGCTTCCCGGTTACGGCAAGGATGAAATCAAGATCGTGCTCGAGAATGGGTACCTCACCGTCCGCGCCGAAAAGCAGAGAAAGGAAGAGAACAAGAAGTATTTGAGAAGGGAGATCCATGAGAGTACTTCGAGAAGCTATTATGTGGGTGACGTCGCCCGTGAACAGATCAAGGCGAAGTACAACAACGGCATCCTCTCCCTCACCGTTCCCAAACAGCAACCCAAGAAGCTCCCCGAAAACAACTTCATCGCCATCGAATGAGCAACCGAAAGGTTGATGAAAGACCGATGAAAGTCCAATGAAGGGCTGCCGTAGGGCTGCTCAACTTCCACAAGAAATTCTCAAAGAATCGCAAAAAAAATTAGCCGTGGTCGCCCACGGCTAATTTTCTGTTGTGCGCAATTAAGTCACAAGTTTTCCCGTATAGGTAGAGCCGAGCAATGTTCCGTCCGCTTTCTTTACCGTGAACCGAGCAATTCCGCTCGAAGCGTTACATTGCACGGTTACAACGCCGTATTTTTCAATGGTAACATTGAATGTGAAAGTCACAACCGCGCTATCGGTGATAGTCACGTCGTCCGCGGCAATGACATACTGCGTACTCTCAATCGTCAGCGTCACTTTGTCGTACTCAAACTTGATGGAAAAGACATTCTCGTCGTCTCCGTAATATATCCTACCGATATATGCCGTCGGGAAAATACTCTCGGCTACTTGTTCCGAGATGAACTTTATCTCGATTGTGGTGTTCCGTGAGATATAGAACGTATAGCTTCCGTCCTCAAATTCTTCCGTTATATCGCTCCCGCCGTTCAAATACACCTGTTGGAGATGGTAGCCCGTGTTCGCCGTAATGGTGACGGTCACAAGTTCATACGCCGCGTAGGTCGTCCCCCCTTTCACGGGCGGGGTAATGTTGCACGTTCCGTTCTCGCCGCCCGTGTAGGTCACGGTGATGGTGTATGCCTCGTCGCCCGTGACATATCTGCAGACGATTTCATCCGAATAGCTTGCATCCGTGATCAAAAACTGCTCCGCAGAAGCGGTGATGATGTGCCACAAGTCGCCGTTCTTTCGGAAGGTATAGCCGAAGCTCAAATCGGTGGAATCCACGGGAAGGACGCTGTACGTTGTTCCGTCGAAGGAGAACGCGCCGTCGTCGCCGATCTGAACGTTATGTTCCCCGTTCGTGTAGTAATTCCCTGCAAACTGCGTGAAGAATGCCTCTTCGGGGGGCTTCGCCTTGGTGTAGACAGAGGCGGAACCCGCCTCGCCCATAATCGTCAGCGTGAGCGTCTCTTCATCCTCGTTCCACACAAGCGTGTACTCAATGCCGCCCGAAAGGAGCGTATACGTCTTTGTCTGCGCATTGTAGAAGAGGACGATTGCCGTATCGCTTCCTATCGTCATGCTGTTTTCGCCGATGGAAATGGGATAATTCGCGGGACCCGCATCCCAATCGCCCTGCAACTCCGCGGGGAAGGAGACCGAATAGTCAACGCCCTGCTTGGTGCAATACTCCGTCAAGGTCGTCTCCGGGGTCACTACGGTGAGGACAAGGATATATTTCCCTTCGCTCACTTCTTCGAGCGTGAAGGAGTAGTGATATACATCGCTTCCTTCCGTCACCGTAAAGGCAAAGCCGTCCTCTGTCTCCGTCAAGGAATACGATTTTTCATTGAACGTAAAGCTGTCCGCGCCGATAACAAGTTCGTCGGAAGCCGTCCCCGCGCTCACGATGGAATCCCAAGTGCCGACGAAGAGGTCACGGGAGACGATTGCCGAAAACGATATCACGATCTCCATATCTTCCGATACGGAAAATGTATATTTCCCCTCGGCAAGCGTCACCTCTTCGCCGTTCACCGTCACGCTCTTCACGTTATGCGCCGCATTCGGCGTGACCGTAAGCGTCACTTCGTCGCCCAACGTATAGGGGGCTTGCTTGGAAAGTTCGTAATTCCCGCCATAGCCGCAGTTTACGACGATGTTGTATGTTGCAGGCGGTTCGGGTTTGTCGGGGATGTCGGGCTCGTCGGGTTCTTCGGGCGCGGCGCTCTCCGATTCAAAGCTGATGGAAATGGAGACATCCTTCGTAACGGTGAAGATATACTTGT
>CANQMQ010000026.1 GCA_947625025.1 uncultured Clostridia bacterium | reverse complement strand
CTTGCGCCCGCCGCAACGCCCGAAGAGAATGTCTATACCTATAACGAAAATACCGAAATCACGGTTACTGTAACGCCTGAAACAGGCCACCGCGTGAAGAGCTTCAAGGTGGGCGGGACCGATGCGACCCTCGCAAACGGCACGACGTATACCATCGAACACCTCACTGCCAATGTTACGATCGCCGTCGAATTCGAGGCGATTCCCGTAACCCATACGGTTACCGTCAATAAGACGGGCAACGGCACGGTTACGCTTAACCCCAACGGCACCGTCGCAGGCGATGTCCATACATATAATGAAAATACGGCCATCACCGTTACGGTAACGCCCGAGACGGGCCACCGCGTGAAGAGCTTCAAGGTGGGCGGCACCGATGCGACCCTCGCAAACGGCACGACGTACACCATCGAACATCTCACCGCCGATGTTACGATCGCCGTCGAATTCGCAGAAATCCCTGAACTTGCGGGCAAGTGGAGCGGAGACTTCACCAAACAGCAACTGTTGGACGGGGGTATAACCGAAAAATTCCTTGAAGATGCTGGCGATACCTTCCCCAACGAGTTCTCACTTGCATTCTATGTGGCTTCCGTCGAGGAAGCGGCAGAGGGCAATCCCCTTGCGATCCTCACCATTATGGAGGAGATTGCAGATGTGGCCGAGCCCGCTCAGGATGCTCCCGCTACCACCGATGCTGAAGAAGGCCCTACCACGCCTCAAAGGTTGCTTGTGTGCATCTATTGGACGCTTGTAGAAGGAACGGGGGGCGATTATAAACCGTCTTTGCCCGTACCCTTCCTTCTTCGTTGGAAGGAAGGAACTCTCTATTGGTTGTTGCCGAAAGGGGAGATCGAAGCTCCTTCCGAAGATGGAGAAGCTCAGCAGGCCGCGGATACCTCCGCAGACGATGAAACCGCAACAGTGGAATATGCTGAATTTGCCCTCACGTACACCGCATTCGGCGATCCGCTTGATTTGCACGGGATCCTTTGGGCGCAAGGAAGTAACGACGTCTATAAATTTGATTTCGACGAGCATACACTGAAAAGGAACGGTGCGGTTGTTTCGCCGACGCCTTCCGAGGACGATCCCACCGCGGCTGATTCAATCCTATTCCTCTCGGTAGGGGAATACATCGTCGTCTATGTCGATGGGGATTCCTATTTCATGATTTATGAGGAGGGGGAAACGTATTATGCTCTCTATGCGGGGGATCAAAAACCTTCCGAACTTCGTGATGAGATCAACAGCTCCCTCATCGGGAAGTGGAGCGGTGAATTCGATACGCAGAACCTTACGCAAGCAGGCGTCAGCGAAGAGGTACTTACAGAGATGCGTACAGCACTGCTCGGCAGCGCGAGCGGCGATTTCACCGTAACGTTCAATGTTGAGCCTGTGGAGAAATTGGAGAAGGACACTGCCAAGATAGCTCTTTTCAATGTGGTTCTTGTGTTCACGTCAAAGCAAACAGGTGATACAGCGAAGAACATATATAAGTTTGTACAGCTCACGTTGCAACCGGATTCAAACGATTATCTTGTCGATAGTATCCCGTTCGGGCTCCGTTTGAAGGACGATGCCCTTTTCATGATCATTAAGAAAACGAGTGACGGAACGGAATATGCCGAGTTTGCCCTCACGCATACCGCATTCGATGAATCGCTCAGAGGGATTGGCACCTATTGGGCGGAAGCGCAGGGCCACATTTATGAAATCAATTTTGCAACAGCGAGGCTGGAGTATGACGGCAGGATTGATGGAAGCACCGACTTGTTCTATATCGGGGAGTATGTCGTCATGTATTATGACTACAACAATGAATCTTTCGTTATCTATGGGGACGGAGAGAAATATTACGCCGATTATATGGGCTATCCGCTTCCGCTCGCAAAAGGGCCAAAGGAGAGAGTAACGATCACTGTCGTTGTAGTTGATGGACCCGAAGAGCTTAGCAGCTTAGTAACGTTCAACGATCCAAGTGAACTTTTCTCGGATGAAACAGATGATGGTTATACGTACACTTTCTGGAAAGGAGAAAAAATGATAGAGCTTTCTGTTTCCTCGACGTCTGATTATGATGTAACCGTCAAGTTGGGCGATACAGTGCTCACGCTCGTTGAAGGTGCTGATACAGAAGGAAGTTGGTCGGGCTGGCTCAATTATCACATCGAAAACCTCAACGAAGATGCTACCCTCACGATTACTTACGTCAAAAAGAGCAAAGCGTAGTGAAGCACCCACAGAAAAGCCTTAAACCTTCAAAGGCTTCAAAACTATCCCCCGAGGTTTCGGGGGATTCTTTTGTAATCCGTAAGATTCCATAATAATCCGTAAATATCCGCAATCCGTCTTGATTCTGCATAACCTTTGAGGGTTTGCGCAGAATGGGGGTAGGAGGAAAAATTATGGTTATTGCAAACTTGATTGCCTACATTTTGGTCCTTTTGGGGGCGCTCAACTGGGGTCTTTACGGCATCTTCAATTGGAACCTCGTTGCCGCGATTTTCATGGGGTCGAGATCGGTGGTTGCCATCATTCTCTATACCCTCATCGCTCTTGCGGCAATTTGGCTCATCATTTCGCCTATCATTACGAACGGTGCGCTCAAGCTCCGCGGGGATAGGGCGGTCCGCGAGACGAATAAGGCGTAAAAACAATGAAACGCAAACAGGAACGGGCGGCTACGCCCGTTTTTGTTTTGGCATAATTTGTCCTGAAGGCGCATTGTATGAAGTATGACGGTGGCCGATTTGAGGCGCGGAGAGCGCGCCGTGGTAATACGGGTGGCGCTCGATGAAGAGCTCCGTGCGCGCCTTGCCTTTTTAAGGGTATTTGCGGGGGCGAAGATCAGCATGCTGAAGGTCTCCCTCTTCAAAAAGACCTTCCTCATTCAGGCGGGTACGGCGACGATCGCGCTCGAACGGGGGGCGGCGGAGGGCATTTTGGTATGGAAAACCTGAGTCTGCTCCTCGTGGGAAACCCCAATGCGGGCAAATCTACCCTCTTCAACAAACTCACCCACGGCCATGCGCGGGTGGGGAATTGGCACGGGGTCACGGTGGATGCCCTGGAAGGGCATATGATGAAAAACGGGCATACCATGTCCGTAATCGACCTCCCTGGAATCTACTCCATGACGGGGCGGAGCATGGAGGAGAAGTTCGCCTCCGACTACATTTCCAAGCATCCCGATGCCGCCATCGTGCTCATTTCGGAGTACGCGGGGCTCGAGCGGGTGCTACCCCTTGCCGAAGAGCTTATCAAGAATCGCAGGGCGGCGCTTGTCCTTACCAAGCGCCGCCGTTTTGAACGTGCGGGCGGGCACGTAGACTGCAAAAATCTCGAAAAGCAGCTCGGCATTCCCGTGCTCGACGGGGATTCCGATTTGCAGGAAGCCCTCTTTCAAGTTGCAACTTCCGCCCCCGTAACCTGCCGCCATATGGAGCTTTCCTCCTGTTACACGCCCCCGCACGAGGGCCTCTCCCGCATCGACAGCCTCCTTCTAAACGGCTTTTTCGGCCTGCCGCTCTTCGTGCTCCTCGTGGTTGCGGCCTTCTTTGTGACGTTCGCGCGCGGCATGCCGGGGGACCTCATGAAATCGGGCATCGAGTGGGTTTTCGAGGATTTTTTGGGCGGTTACGCCTCCCGTATCGCATCACCCGTCCTCCGAAGCCTCCTGCAGGACGGCATCTTACGCTCCCTCGGAAGCGTGCTCTCCATCCTGCCGCAGATCGTACTCCTGCAACTCTTCCTCGTGCTCCTCGAGGAGAGCGGGCTCCTATCCCGCCTTGCCGTGTTGACGGATGGGGCACTTTCTAAAATAGGTCTCTCGGGCAGGGCTGTCTTTTCCCTCTTGATGGGCTTCGGGTGCACCGCGGCCGCCATCCTCTCTACGCGCGGCCTCGATGATAAGCGCATGCAGCGAAGGGTCATTCTGTGCCTTCCGTACATCTCCTGCAGTGCAAAACTCCCCGTATTCCTTGCGCTCTCCGCTTCCTTCTTCGAAGAACCCTTCCTCGCCGTGCTCCTGCTCTACGCCCTCGGGGTAGCCATTGCCATCCTCTTCGCCCTCTTTTTGAAGGAGAAGGCGCCGCCGATGGTTGCCGAAGTTGCCCCGCTCCAACTTCCCCGCCCTGTTTTTGTTGCAAAATCCTTGCTCTTTCAAGTCAAACAGTTTATAATAAAGGTAGCTACGACCATCCTTGCCTTCTTCCTTGCCTCGTGGCTGCTCTCTTCCTTCGATTTTACCTTCCGCCTGTGCAGTGTGGAGGAGAGCATGCTTGCAAAGCTGTGCGGGGGGCTCGGATTCCTGTTTGCACCTGCGGGCATGGCGGATTGGAGAATTACCTACGCCGCCGTGGCAGGCCTCATTGCCAAGGAGAACGTGGCGGGGGCGATTGCCTTGTTTTACGGGAGCTTCCCGTTTTCGGCGGCAAGCGCCTTTGCGTTTTCGGTTTTTCTTCTCACCTGCTCGCCCTGCGTCTCGGCGATCACGGCCGCGGCACGCGAACTCGGCAGAAGGGCCGCCGCAAGGAACGCCCTCTTCCAAACGCTCTCCGCCCTCCTCATGTGCTACCTCGTCTACTTCTCAATTAAGGGGCTCATCGTATACGCCGCCCTCGCCGCAGTGCCCGTCGTAGCCCTCCTTCTCATCACCAAAACTTCGGAGAAACACATTGATTCGATTTCAGGTAACAACGCCCGCCCGCCTTTCCGACTTCACCGACGCCACCTTCGCACAGGCATCGGCGTACTTTCCCGCTCTCTTAAAGGAGAGGGAGATTCGGGTAAACGGCGTAAAAGTGGGCTCCGATTGCATGCTAAGAGCGGGTGACACCGTCGATTACTTCCTAAGCGCCCGCCGCCTCGCCCTGCCGCTCTACACCGTTCTCTACGAGGACGACAACATCCTCGTGGTGGATAAGGAGAGCGGGGTGAGCTCGGAGGCCGTGCATGCCGCCCTCTGCCGCGGGGGAGAGCTCCCCGTGCGCCTTTCGGATGGCTCCTTCTACACTCCGCCCGCCCTTCCCGTTGCATTTGTGCACAGGTTGGATCGGAATACGGAGGGCCTTTTGCTCTTCGGGAAGAACGAGGCCGTGGGGGAGGAACTCAAGGAGGCCTTCCGCACCCGTACCGTCGAGAAGGTGTACCTCGCACTCGTAAGCGGCGTCATGCCTGCCCGCCATGAGGTGCTGCGGGCATGCCTCCAAAAGGATGAGGCGGCCGCCCTCGTCACCGTAACCAAGACGCATGGGGAGCCCATCGTCACCGAATATGAGGTCTTGGAAGAGAGGGGGGAGGTGAGCCTTCTCAAAATCACCCTGCACACAGGCAAGACCCACCAGATCCGCGCCCACCTCGCCTATATCGGGCACCCCGTGGTGGGGGATATGAAGTACGGCGATAAGGCGCTGAATGCCCGCCTCCACGCCACCCGCCAACGGCTGTTGGCAAAGGAAATCACCCTGCATGCGGAGGGCAAGCTCTCCTATTTGAAGGGGAGAACATTTATTTCCCCCAAAATGTTATAAAAAATTTTTGAAAACGCTTGACAGGCGTTTTCCTTTGTGATAATATATGAACAGTTATTCATATGATAATATATGGAGGATTTATGGCGGTCTGTAATCATAACGAAGAACATGCCCGCGCCGCCGAACAGGCCAAGCGCAACATGCCGAGTGAGGAGGAGGTGGGGCGCGTTGCCGCATGCTTCAAGGCGCTCTCCGAGCCCGCACGGCTCAAAATTTTGTTTGCGCTCCGCGGCGGGGAGATGTGTGTCTACCACATCGTGGAGGCGGTGGGGGGGAACCAGAGCGCCGTCTCCCATCAGCTCCGCACCCTGCGGGCGGCGGGGATCGTACGCACGAGGCGAGACGGGCAGAACATCGTCTACTCCCTTGCCGATGCCCATGTAATTGCCGTCCTCGAGCTCGCCTGTGCCCACCTTCAATGCAAGATTTGAGGCTTCAAACAACCACCAAAATGGAGTAACCATATGAAAAAAGTCATTCGGATCCGCAATTTGGATTGTGCCGCATGCGCCGCCGAGCTCTCGGAGGAGCTTGCCGCCATCGAAGGCGTCAGTGCTGCCACGGCGGATTTCATCAACCAACGCGTCTCCCTTGAATACGAGGGCGAAGAGGCGCTCGGCCGCTGTATCGATGCCATCTCTCACTTCGAGGAGGTGGAGATCATCGATGCCAATGCCCCCAAGAAGAAGGATCGCCACGTAAAGGAAGTCGTCTCCATTGCAGTTTCGGCCGCCTTCTTCGTGCCCGCACTCGTGCTTCAACTGTTGGGCTACGAGATTTGGTACGACGTCCTCTTCTTCTGTTCCTTTGCCGCTGCAGGGTGGGCGGTGGCCGTAAACGCCTTCCGCAACGCCGTGCGGGCCTTCAAAGATGGCTTCCACCCCCTCATGCTCCTCGATGAGAACCTGCTCATGCTGATTGCCGCCATCGGGGCGCTTGCCCTTCGGGAGAACTTGGAGAGCGCATCCGTCATGCTCCTCTACCAAATCGGGGAGCTCTTGCAGGACATCGCCGTGGGCTCCTCCCGCAATTCGATTACGCGGCTCATGGAGCTCCGTTCGGATACCGCTCTCCGCCTCACAGAGGGGGGACAGGAGGAAGTATCCCCCGAAGAGCTCACGGTAGGGGACCGCATCTTGCTCCGAAGAGGGGATCGGGTGCCCGTCGATTGCAAGATTGTTACGGGCGAGACGGCGCTCGATACGAAGTCTTTGAGCGGGGAAGCATACCTCAAAGAGGTGGGCGTAGGCGATGAAGTGCTTGCAGGATGCGTGAACGAGGGGAGCGTGGTGACGGCCGAAGTCGTGCGGCCCGCCTCCGAGAGCGCAGTCGCCAAGATTTTGGAGCTCGTCGAAAACAGCTCCTCGAAGAAGGCCAAGCCCGAAAAATTCATCACCAAGTTTGCGAGGGTGTATACGCCCGTCGTCGTGCTCCTCGCCGTGGTGCTCGCGGTGGTGCCGCCCCTCTTCCAAAATTACAACTTCAGCGTCTGGGTGATGCGCGCCCTCAACTTCCTCGTCATTTCCTGCCCGTGCGCCCTCATCATTTCGGTGCCGCTCACCTACTTCTCAGGCGTGGGCACGTTGGCGCGGTACGGGGTGCTTGCAAAAGGGGGGATCGGCCTCGATACCCTTGCCAAGGCGAAGGTTGCCGCCTTCGATAAGACGGGGACGCTCACCGAGGGCAAGTTCTCCATTGCCGCCGTGCACGGGGAGCCCCGCGCTCTGCTCTACGCCGCTTCTGCGGAACAAAATTCCTCCCATCCGCTTGCAGAAGCCTTTGCGGGAGAGCAGACCGTAAAAGTCGAAAATTGCAGGGAGATCGCGGGCATGGGTATCTCGTGTGAGATGGATGGTAACAAAATCCTCGTCGGAAGCCTCCGCTTTCTGAGGGAGAACGGAGTGCAGGCAGAGCCCCTTGAAACGGAAAACCTCGCGGTCTACGTAGCCGAAAATGGAATTTCCATCGGCTGTATCGAAATCGCAGACCGCGTGAGAGGGGAGGCCGAAGTGGCGCTCACGGGCCTCAAAGAGGCGGGGATTCAGCGCGTCGCCGTGCTCACGGGGGATAGCGAGGCGAGGGCCAAAGTCGCCCTCTCCGCCCTTCCCGTCGATGAAATTCATGCGGGGCTCCTTCCCGAGCAGAAGCCCGAGGCCGCGCGTACCCTGAAAAAAGGTGAGACCCTTCTCTATGTGGGGGACGGCATCAACGATACTCCCGTCATGGCGGAGAGCGATGTCTCCTTTGCAATGGGTGCCCTCGGAAGCGATGCCGCCATCGAGGCCGCAGACTTCATTCTGACTGCGGATAGCCTCTCCGCCCTACCCACGGCGGTACGCGGCGCCAAAAAGACGAGGCGCATCGTGTATGAGAACATCGTGTTCTCCATCTTTGTAAAAATCGCCCTCATGGGGCTCTCCCTCTTCGGGTTCTTGCCCGCATGGGCGGCGGTGTTCGGCGACGTCGGCGTCATGCTCCTCGCCGTACTCAACTCCATGCGCATGCGGCTCAAATTATAACTGTGTGTGTTTTCTGAAAATTGACCTCTAACGCTTGAAAGCACCCCGCAACTATGGTATAATACCCATTGCGAGGCGCTCTATGATTGAACTCCAAAATGTGACCAAAATCTATAGGGGAAGGCACGGGAAACAGACGGTTGCCCTGTGTAACGTCAGCTTTACGCTCCCCGAACGGGGCATGGTGTTCATCGTGGGAAAGAGCGGCTGCGGGAAGAGTACCCTCCTCAACGTAATTGGCGGGGGAGACCGCCTCACGGAAGGGGAGATCATCGTGGACGGCAACCCCATGTCCGCGTTTACCGCCCGCGATTACGATGATTACCGCAACGGCGTCGTGGGGCTCATCTTTCAGGATTACTGCCTCCTCGATGGACTCACCGTAAGAGAAAACGTAGCCCTCGCCCTGCAACTTGCGGGAGAAGAGAATGAGAAGGCCGTAATGGAAGCCATCGGGAAAGTGGGGCTCGAAGAGAAGGCGGAGAGCTACCCTTCCGAACTTTCGGGCGGGCAGAAACAGCGGGCCGCCATCGCCCGCGTTCTCGTGAAGGATACGAAGTACATCCTCGCCGATGAACCCACGGGGAATTTGGATAGCGGGTCGAGCAGAATTGTCCTCGAACTCCTCAAAGAGCTCTCCAAGACGAGGCTCGTTTTGATCGTCTCCCACAACCGAGCTGATGCCGATGAATTTGCAGACCGCATCATCGAGCTCTCGGATGGCCAAATCATCGGGGACCGCACCCGCAACATAGAGGCCGCCGAGCTCGCCTTTTCGGAGAATCAAATTATCTTCCAACGGGGGCACAACTTCACGGAGGAGGAGCTCGATGAGGCCAATCGCCGTTTAGAAAGCGGGGGCGTTCTGCGGCAGATCGATACCCGCTTTTCTGAGACGCCTGCCCTCATCGAAAGGGATGAGCGGTTGCCCTTCGCACATAAAAGAATTTCGAGGGGAGGCGCAGTTGCCCTATTCCGCCTCTTTTCCAAGAAGCGCATGCTCGGCATGGCGCTCTCCGCCCTCACCATCGTATTCCTCTTTGTGGTCTTGGGCGTCTGCCAATTCTTTACGAAATTTGATGCAAATGCCGAGACGGCCCGTATCATGGAGGAGCAAAGCGGCACCGTATTTGCGATGCGCAAGGGGTACCTCGATCGGGATACCCCCTCTGCAACGCTCGATACTTCGCGGCTTCTGCATGTCCCCGAAGAGGACATCGCGGCCTTCCGTGAGGCAGGGTACAAGGGAAACATCTTCCCGCTCTACAACGTAGCCGTCATTACGGGGGCTCCGAACGGAGGTTGGCAGCTTCAGGGGTATTCTCCCACTCCCGATAGCACCAATTACGGTGAATTTTTCTGCTATACGGCGCTCGGCGTCCTTCAGGTGACGGAGGAATATCTTACAGACCTCTACGGAAAAGAGGGCAAACTCCATGTGCTCTCGGGGGAGATCTCCGCGGAAGGGGACGGCGTTATCGTCACCGATTACTTTGCAGACAGCATCCTCATCTACAACGTAGCCCTGAATATGACCCCGGAAGAGCTTGCGGCGGGCGGAAATCAATATGCAAAGCTCACGAGCGGAGAGATGCTCTTTGACCGTTACCGCGTCTCCGCCGTCATTGATACGGGGTATAGGGAGCGGTATGCTCCCCTAATCGAGGCATGGCAGAGCGGGAAGAACATCGTGGAGGCGGAGGGAGACCTCGCCCTGAAGTTTTATGGGGAACTCAACGACGGGCTCAACCTCGCCTACACCTTCAACCCGAATTTTATGGCGGCATACAACGAGGACGGCGGGCGCAACCTTGCCTACTTCGGGCAGGGAAAAATGGAGGCGGACGGAAAAACGCTCACCCTTTCCACCATGTATGCGCATTGGAGGGATAGCTTGAAGGAAGATGAGATCTTGCTCAACCGTACCCTCTATTGCCAACTTGTCGGCAAGAATTCGACGGACGTTCAATGGGAAGAGGTGAAGGGCAAGAAAATCAAATTGAGCCTCGGCGATCTCTATGCAAATGCGCCCAATTTCGAGCGGGAGTTCACCGTTGCGGATACCTTCACGAGCCCGGGGAGCGGGGACGCCTTCTATTTGGCGCCCGGGGCATTCAAGGCGCTCGCGTCCTATTCGACGTACGCATACGCCCTGTATTTCGACGACGTAGAGGGCGCGATGCGCATTTACGATAGGGCAGGGGAGATGGATTACTATGTGCAATCGCCCATCTTTTCGGCCATGTATTCGGTCTCAAAGTACGCAAGCGTCTTTATCGATCTCTTCGATATCATCATTTGGACGCTGTACGCCCTCGTCGCCCTCACCCTGCTCGGGTTTGCGGCGGGGAGCGTGAAGAAGTGCATCTATGAGATCGGCGTCCTCAGGGCGATGGGCGCGAAAACGCACGACCTCGTCTTGCTCTTTGTCCTGCAAATGGTGTTGGTGAGCGCCGCCGTCTGCCTTCTTGCCGGCCTCGGATTGTGGTTTGGGGCGGGGCTGTGCAACACTGCCCTCGCGGAGGGCTTTGTCGCCGTTACCAAGAATGCCGCCATGGCAGAGCTTCAATTCATCAACTTCTCATGGACGACCGTCCTCATGGATGCGGGCATCGTATTCGGCCTCACCGCGCTGTGCGCCGTGGTGCCCCTCCTGTTGCTTCACCGAATCAAACCGCGCGAGATCATCCGCGCGAAGGAGTAAGAATATGAAACATCTCATCGACTGCGCCCTAAAGCGCACACCTTCCGACCTCGTCATTCGCAATGCCCGCATCTTCAACGTGTTTACGGGTACCCTCGAAGAGGGGGAGATCGCCATAAGTGAGGGGAGGATCGTCGCCATCGGGAAGGGGTACATGGGCAAAAAGGAATACGATGCCGCGGGCGCCATCGCCATCCCGGGGCTCATCGATGCCCATATCCATGTGGAGAGCTCCATGCTCTCCCCCGAGGCGTTTGCATCCCTCGCTTCCCCCCATGGAACGACGGGCATCGTCGCCGACCCCCACGAGATCGTCAACGTGTGCGGCGTCGCGGGGGCGGAGTACATCAAGGAGGCCTTCTCGCGCGTTGCCGTGGAGGGGGTAAACCCCATCGAGGTATACCTCCAGCTGCCCTCCTGCGTCCCCGCCACCCCGTTTGAGACGAGCGGCGCCATCATCGATGGGAGGGAGACCGAGCACGAACTTTCCCGCCCGCTCTTCTTCGGGCTCGGGGAGATGATGAACTTCCCCGCCATCCTTGCAGGGGATGAAGATGTCTTGAAGAAAGTGGAGGCGGCAGAAGCATTTTCGAAGCCCGTTGACGGACATGCCCCCGACGTTTTTGATGACGCCCTCTGTGCATACCGCTGTGCGGGCATCCTTACAGACCATGAATCGCTCTCCGCAAAGGAGTGCAGGGAGAAGGTCGCGCGGGGCATGTATGTGCAGATCCGCTGCGGCTCCTCCGTAAATAATATCGCGGACGCCAAGGATGCGGTGGATGCGTACAACTTCCGCCGCTACATCCTGTGCTCGGACGATAAGAACGCCAAGGACCTCGCGACGCGGGGCCACCTCGACGACGCCCTCAGAAGGTTGGTTGCAAGCGGGCTTCCCGCGGAGTACGCCGTTGCGATGGCCACCATCAACACCGCCACCTGCTACGGTATCCGCGATACGGGCGCCATCGCCCCCCGCTACTTTGCAGACATCGTCCTCGTCAACAATCTGAAGGACTTCACCGTCCTTGCGACCTTCCGCCGCGGCATCCTCGCCGCAGAGCACGGCAGGGCTTGCTTCGACGGTACGGGGCGGTATCTCCCCGAGGCCGTCCGCAGTACGGTGCGGGTGAAGCCCGTAACCCCCTCCGATTTTTCGATCACGGCCCACGGCGGCAAGCTCCGTGCGATGGAAGTCAAGCCGTATGCGCTGTATACGGGGGAGACCTTCATCGAGGCCCCCGCAGGCGAATTGCAGGTGAAGGGCACCGATCTCTGCAAGCTCGCCGTCGTCGAACGCCACTTCGCGACGGGCAATATCGGCTTGGGGCTCGTGAAGGGATACGGCTTCCACGGGGGCGCCATCGGCATTTCGGTCGCCCACGATAGCCACAACCTCGTCATTTTGGGGGACGACGACGCCGCGATGGCGCGCGCCGTGCACCTCTTGGAAGGGGCGGGCGGCGGCATGGCGCTCGTATCCGAGGAGGGCGAAGATGTGTTCCCGCTCGACATCGCAGGGCTGATGAGCAGTGCCTCGGCGGAGGAAGTCGTAACCCGAACGGGGGAAATTGCGGCGCATGCGCGGAGAATGGGGGTGAAGGAGTGCTACGAGCCCTTCATGACGCTCGTCTTTTTGTCCCTTGCCGTCATTCCGAAATTGAAGCTCACCGATAAGGGCCTCTTCGACCTCGAGAAATATTCCTTTGTCCCGTTGGAGGAAGTATGAAAGTCGTAGCCGCAACCGCCAACCTCAATAAGCTCCGTGAGATGCGGGAGATCCTGACGGGGTTTGAAATCATCTCGGAGGGGGAGGCGGGCTTCTTGGAAGAGGTAGAGGAGACGGGCTCCACCTTCCTCGAAAATGCCCTTCTGAAGGCAAGAGTCGTCTCCAAGGCAACGGGGCTGCCCGCCCTTGCGGACGACAGCGGCCTCTGCGTGGAGGCGCTTCACGGGGCTCCCGGGATCTACAGCGCCCGTTACGCCCAAAAATTCGCACCCGCCGATTGGGCGGCGGGCAACCGCGCCTTCCTGCTTCACGAGATGGAGGGCGTCGTAGATCGGAGGGCACACTTTGCCTGTGCGGTCGCCCTTGTATTTCCGAACGGAAGGGAGATCACGGCAGAGGGCAGTACGCATGGAGAAATTCTCCTTGCGGAGCGTGGGGAGAGCGGATTCGGTTACGACCCTCTCTTCTACTCTTTCGAGCTTCAAAAATCCTTTGCAGAGGCGGCGGAAGAGGAGAAGAATGCCGTTTCCCACAGGGGGCGGGCGCTCCGTGCGCTTGCGGAATTGCTATGAAGACCTTCGTCATTATTTCGGATTCGCACGGGCGGCGGGGCGCCATCGATAGGGTAAAGGGGCTGTTTGCGGAGAACGACTTCGTCATTCACCTCGGGGATGGCTCCTCAGAGATGCGCCCGTACTCCTTTGAGGACCCCGAAAAGGTGCGGGTCTGCAAAGGAAACTGCGATTTTTCATACGGCGAAGAGGAATTCGTGTTGGAGGTGGAGGGCGTTTCCATCCTCTGTTGCCACGGGCACCGCTACGGCGTAAAGTGGGGCCTCGAAAAGTTGGCGGCACGGGCGAAGGAGCTGGATTGCGAAATCGCCCTCTACGGCCACACCCATAAGGCACGGGTGGAGACGGTAGACGGCGTCCTCACCGTAAACCCGGGCGCCATCGGCGACTACACCGAGCCGAGCTACGCCTACCTCGTCATTCATCAAAAAAAGCCGACCGTCACCATCGTTCGGCTGTAAAAAGGAGATATTATGTTAAAATTAACGGAGGAATGGGATAAGGTTTTCCCGAAGAGCGAACGGGTGGAGCACGAAAAAGTTACCTTCCACAACCGCTACGGCATCACGCTTGCGGCCGATCTCTACCGCCCCAAGGGGGAGGGGAAATTCCCCGCCATCGCGGTATGCGGCCCCTTCGGGGCAGTCAAGGAGCAATCCTCGGGGCTGTACGCCCAGCAAATGGCGGAGCGCGGCTTTCTCACCATCGCCTTCGACCCCTCCTTCACGGGAGAGAGCGGCGGGGAGCCCCGCTACGTTGCTTCCCCCGACATCAACACCGAGGATTTTTCGGCGGCCGTGGACTACCTCTCCTGCAGGGAAGATGTAGACCCCGAGAAGATCGGCATCATCGGCATCTGCGGTTGGGGCGGCATGGCGCTCAACGCCGCCGCGATGGATACCCGTATCAAGGCTACTGTGGCTTCCACGATGTACGATATGTCCCGCGTCAACGCCAACGGCTACTTCGATGCGGCAGACAGCGAGCCCGCCCGCTATCAAACAAAGGAGGCGCTGAACAGACAGCGCACCCTCGATTACAAGAACGGAAGCTATGCGCTTGCAGGGGGCGTCGTAGACCCGCTTCCCGACGATGCGCCCTTCTTTGTGAAGGATTATTACGACTACTACAAGACAAAACGGGGGTACCATGTCCGCAGTCTGAACTCAAATCTCGGTTGGAACAAGACTTCTTCCCTCTCCTTCATGAATATGCCCATCCTTCGGTATAGCAATGAAATTCGGAGCGCGGTGCTCCTTATCCACGGGGAGAAGGCGCACTCCTGCTACTTCTCCAAGGATGCCTACGCCGCCATGTGCAAGGATAGCCCGTACAGGCAGAATAAGAGCCTCCTGCTCATCCCGGGCGCGGTGCACACCGATCTATACGACCGCTTAGATGTCATTCCCTTTTCAAGGATCGAAGCATTCATGCGGGAGTACCTCAAAGCGTAAAAAAATGAGGCATACCGCCTCAAACCGTAAAAATTGACACCGCCGTCTCACGAGACAGCGGTCTTTTGCTTTTTGGAGAGATAGAGGTTGTACCCCCACCGCCCGAAGGCGGCGATGAGGATGATGGCGTATCCGATGATGCTCAGCACTTTTGGCACCTGCTGTAAGAAGAAGTAGCCGAGAAGGGCCGCGAAGAGCACCTGTGCGTAGTCGAACACGGCGATCTCCTTGGCGGGAGCGAAGCGATATGCCGCCGTAATGCAGAATTGTCCGCCCGCCGCGGCAACCCCCGAGAGAAGTAAAAATGTGAGCTGCATCGCAGACATGGGGGTATAGAATGCGATGAAGAATGGAAGAGAGACGAGCGTAGAGAAGGCGGAGAAGAAAAAGACGGTCATCATGCCGCGCTCTCCCTTCATCGCGAGGACGCGTACACACGTGTAGGCAAACCCCGCGCATGCGCCGCCCAAAAATCCCGCCGCCGCGGGGAGTACTTCGAGCGAAAAGCTTGGGTTTATGACGCACACCGCCCCCGCAAAGGCGATGAGCACGAAGATGATTTCGGGGATCGTGGGCTTCTCCCTGAGCAGAAATGCCGAAAAGAGGATGGCGAAGAAGGGGGAGAGCTTATTGAGAATGGAGGCATCGGAGATACTTCCGAGGTGGTCAATGGCGTAAAAATTGAGAACGACCCCCAAAAATCCGATGAGGGAACGCAGCAGGAGCCACAGAATACAGCTTCTATCGTGAATGCGAAATTTCTCTTTCTGGAAGAGCAGGAGAATGAATACGATAAAGGCGGCAACGAGGTTGCGGAAGAATACCTTCTGCATCACGGGAAGCTCGCCCGCGGCGTTGAC
The DNA here is from genome assembly GCA_947625025.1 of uncultured Clostridia bacterium. Classification (GTDB taxonomy): domain Bacteria; phylum Bacillota; class Clostridia; order Christensenellales; family Borkfalkiaceae; genus Gallimonas. The sequence continues at coordinate 7,601 of CANQMQ010000026.1, read as the reverse complement.
GAATAAATTCATGAGGGCGAAGGAGAGGGCGGCGCCCAAGATGAAGAGCACCCCGAGCCCCCGTTTTTGTGCGGCTTTTTGTATCATACCAAGCTATTATATGCCGATATTACGGAAAAGTCAATGGAATAGGGCTCGGAATGTGGAGAGAAGATAAGTTCGAAATGACAAGGCAATGTCATGTCGAGCTTGCCGAGACATCTCGGGCTTCTAATTGGGATTTCTCGACTCCGCTAACGCTCCGCTCGAAATGACATTCTCTCTCCTCCCTCCTTGCGGGCTAAAAAATAAGGACGCTCCAATATGGAACGCCCGCTTCAGTAGTATCCCATATTGTTGCGACACAATTTCCTATAAGCATACAGAAAAAAGGATACACCGATGCCGTTGTATCGTATGCTTATAGTGTGAAATTGCATCGCAAGGTTAGTATATCATACTGCAAAAATTTTTGCAAGCATTTGGGAAAATTTCTTTGGTAAGAAGCGTTTGGAAGTGAGATTTCTCCACGCGCCGCCTATGGCGGCTTGGTCGAAATGACGCGCTCACTCCCCATTTGCATAGAGAAACGCCGTCCCGTGAGGGGCGGCGTTTCCTAAAGGAGGTGCGTCAGACCCGAGGGTCTGCCTTGTAGTGTGTATGGAGCACTTGGTGCGCCCTGTGGCTGTTGGGTGAGCCGAAGTACTCACCGTAGACAGCATCCATCACAGGGGACTCGGAGGAGAGGCGGATCTTGTTGTGCTTGTCGCTCGTATACAGCGCCTTCGCACGCTCTTCCTTGAGGTTGACATTGTTACGGACGCTATCGGGAAGGCTGGGCTGGCCGCCACCGTTCACGCATCCGCCCGGGCATGCCATGATCTCTACGAAGTCGTAGTGCCGTTCACCCGATTGAATGCCGCGAATGACTTCTTCCGCATTCTCGAGCCCGGAGGCTACGGCGACGCGGATGGTCTTTCCGGCAACCTTATACGTCGCTTCCTTGATGGGGGTAGCGCCGCGGACTTCGGGGAAGTCTACCACTTCGAATTTGCCGTCGAGCGTCTTTGCGGCAACGCGGAGCGCCGCTTCCATGACGCCGCCCGTCGCCCCGAAGATGGTGCCGCCGCCCGAGCAGGTAGCAAAGGGATTATCGAATTCTTCATCCGCGAGGTCGCAGAACTTGATCCCCGCCGTCTTGATCATGCGGGCAAGTTCGCGGGTGGTGATGGCGACATCGACTTCACCGCCCATTTCGGGACGCTTGCACTCGTACTTCTTTGCGGTGCAGGGAATGACGGAGACGACGAAGAGGTTCTTCGGGTCGATGCCGTTCTTCTCGCAGTAATAGGTCTTGAGGAGGGCGCCGAACATCTCCTGCGGGGACTTGCAGGTGGAGAGATGGGGGATCATATCGGGATGGGTTTGTTCGATGAAGCGGACCCAACCGGGGCAGCAGGAGGTAAACATGGGGAGCACCCCGCCCGTCTGGATGCGGTTGACGAGCTCTGCGGCCTCTTCCATGATGGTGAGGTCTGCCGTGACGTCCATGTTGAACACTTCGCAATTCCCCAAGCGGCGGATGGCGGCAACCATCTTGCCTTCGACGTTGGTGCCGACGGGAAGCCCGAAGGCCTCACCGAGGGTGGCACGGACGGAGGGAGCCGTGAAGAACACGACCTTCTTCTCGGGGTTCTCGAGGGCGGCCTGCACCTCGCCGATGTTGCTCTTTACGGTGAGGGCGCCTACGGGGCAAGCCACGATGCACTGCCCGCAACCCACGCAGGAGGATTCCTTGAGGGCAACTTCGCCCGCACTCCCCACATGAACGAGGAAGCCTCTGTCGATGGGGCCGATGGCGCCGACGTGCTGCTTTCTGCAAGCGGCAACACAGCGCATGCAGTTGATGCACTTATCGTTGTCGCGTACCACGCAGGGGTTGGAATCATCGAGCGGGTGAATGGGCTCATCGCTTCCGAAATGGTCCTCTTCGGCACCGTATTCCACGGAGAGCCGCTGGAGTTCGCAGTTGTTGTTGCGCTCACAGGAGAGGCACTTCTTCTTGTGCTTGGAGAGCATGAGCTCGAGGGTGAGCTTACGGCTCTTCCTGCACTTTGCGGTGTTGGTGAGCACTTCCATGCCTTCGGCTACGGGGTAGACGCAGGCGGCAACGAGGCCCCTTGCACCCGTGGCCTCCACGAGGCACATACGGCAGGAACCGACGCAAGCGACGTCCTTGAGGTAGCACAGGGTGGGGATCTCCACGTTTGCGATGCGTGCCGCCTCAAGAATGGTGGTCCCTTCGGGAACAGTTACGGGAATATGATTGATTTTCAAATTGATCATTGGATCCACCTCACTTTTTCTCGACTGCCTTGAACTTGCAGTTGCCCTGGCATACGCCGCACTTGATGCACTTTGCGGGGTCGATCGCAAAGGATGCGAGCTTGTGGCCGGGGGCGACGTAATCCGTACGTGCGATGGCGCCTACGGGGCAGTTCCTTGCACACAGGCCGCAACCGATGCACTTCTCCTTATCGATGGTGAAGGAGAGGAGCGCCTTGCAGACACCGGCCGTGCAGTGATGATTGTAGATATGGTCCTCATACTCATTGCGGAAGTGATGGAGGGTGGAGAGCACGGGGTTGGGTGCACTCTGCCCGAGGGCGCAGAGCGAGGAGGACTTCATGTGTTCGCAGAGCTCTTCGATCTTGGCGAGATCTTCCTCGGTGCCCTTGCCCTCCGTGATCTTCGTCAGAAGGTCTAAGAGCCTACGGGTACCGATACGGCAAGGCGTGCACTTTCCGCAGCTCTCATCCGCCGTGAATTCGAGGTAGAACTTGGAGATATCCACCATGCAGGTATCTTCATCGAGGACGATGAGGCCGCCCGAACCCATCATGGAGCCGATGGCGACGAGGTTGTCGAAGTCGATGGGGGTATCGATGAGGCTTGCGGGGATACAGCCGCCCGAAGGGCCGCCCGTCTGCGCGGCCTTGAAGGCCTTGCCGTTGGGGATGCCGCCGCCGATCTCATAGATGATCTCACGGAGCGTGGTGCCCATGGGAACTTCCACGAGGCCGACGTTGGTGATCTTGCCGCCGAGCGCGAACACCTTGGTGCCCTTGGATCTTTCGGTACCGATGGAGGCATACCACTTCGCACCCTTCATGATGATGGGGTTGATGTTTGCCCACGTCTCGACGTTGTTCAGAATGGTGGGCTTGCCGAAGAGACCCTTTACGGCAGGGAACGGAGGACGGGGGCGGGGTTCGCCGCGGTGCCCTTCGATGGAAGTCATGAGCGCGGTCTCCTCGCCGCAGACGAATGCGCCCGCACCGAGACGGATGTCGATATCGAAATCAAAGCCGCTTCCCAAGATGTTCTTGCCGAGAAGGCCATGCTTTCTCGCCTGTTCGAGGGCGATCTTGAGGCGTTGGACGGCGATGGGGTACTCCGCACGGACGTAGATGTAACCCTGATGGGCGCCGATGGCATAGCCCGCAATGGTCATTGCTTCGAGGACGCAGTGCGGATCTCCTTCGAGGACGGAGCGGTCCATGAAGGCACCGGGGTCACCCTCATCGGCGTTACAGCAGACGTACTTCACATCGCCCGCGGAGGCCTTTGCGAAGCTCCACTTTCTGCCCGTAGGGAAGCCCGCGCCGCCCCTGCCGCGAAGGCCGGAAGCCAATACTTCGTTAATGACATCGTCGGGCGTCATGGTGGTGAGCACCTTCTCGATGGCGGCGTAGTCACCCGCCGCGATGGCCTCTTCGATGTCCTCAGCCGCGATCACGCCGCAGTTGCGGAGGGCGATACGCATTTGCTTCTTATAGAAAGGGGTCTCCGCGAAGGGGGTAATCGACCCGTCCTCGTGGAGGGTATCCTTGAAGAGGAGTTCGCGCACGATGGTGCCGCCCTTTACGAGGTGTTGGCGAACCACGGTTTCCACATGTTCGGGCGTCATTTGGGCGTAGAAGGCGCCTTCGGGATACACGATCATGATGGGGCCGAGGGTGCAGAGGCCGAAGCAGCCCGTCTTTACGACGAGCACGTCGTCGATCCCGCACTCTGCGAGCGTCTTTTCAAGGTGTTCAATAACTTGTTTGGAGTGGGAGGAGGTACAGCCCGTACCGCCGCACACGAGCACCTGATGGCGGTAACCCGTATGTTTTGCCATCTCTTCCGCCTGCTCTCTCACGAGGCGGCGTACGTCGATGAGCTGTTGTTTCTTTGCGCGGATCGCATCTAACTCTTGAACCGTCATTTGCTTGCCTCCTTATAGGAATCGAGGATGCCCTTCACCTTATCGGGAGTGAGCTTGCCGTACACCTCTTCCCCGACCATCATGACGGGTGCGAGGCCGCACGCACCGACGCAGCGGCAGCTGTCGATCGAGAAGAGCCCGTCTTCTGTGCATTCGCCGCACTTGATGCCGAGTTCCTTTTCGACCTCTTCCAAGATCTTATCCGACCCCTTCACGTAGCAAGCCGTACCGAGGCATACGTTGATGCGGTGCTTGCCCTTCGGGGTGAGGGAGAATTGGGAGTAGAACGTCACCACGCCGTACACTTCCGAAAGGGGAATGCCGAGTTCTTCTGCGATCACCCTCTGCACCTGCATGGGAAGATAGCCGTAGATGCCCTGCGCCTCTTGCAAGATGTGCATGAGACACCCGGGCGTGGACTTGCTCTCCGCAATCACCTTCTGAAGCTGTGCTCTCTGCTCGGGAGTGCCAAGCGCTTGGCAGCCCGCGCAGGTCGCTTCAAATTGTTCCATAGTAACCTCCTTGTGCTTATAGAGATTGCACCCGTATCTTCGGACAGGCACAATCGCGCATTCTCATAGCCGTATTATATCATAAGGAAAATAATTTTTCAACAGGATTTCACAACTTCGGGGCATTTCGCGAAAAAAATTTTTTGGCAAAGTTGGAATTTCAAAGTGCTGAAATGTAAAAAAAGGGAGGGGAATGCGATTGACAGCGAGCAAAACAAATGGTAAAATAATTGCGTTTGCAAATAAAAGAGAAAGATCCCCCTGCGGGGAGAAGGAGAACACGATGGGCATGCAATTCGGCCGTGAGGAATTTTTGAAGCGCGTAGAGGCGATTTTGGCCTCCGACTACCTTACGGATACGGCATCCGCCACAAAAAAGGAGCTTTACAACGCCGTTTCCAAGGCGGTGATGCAGCTCGCGTATCCCGATTGGGTGAAGTGTAGATCGCAGAAAAAGAAGCGCTGCGGCTACTTTTCCGCAGAGTTTTTGATGGGCCGCGCCATCTACAACAACCTCTTGAACCTCGGCATCCTCGAAGATGTGAAGGGCGCCCTCGCCTCGGTGGGGGAGGACCTCGGGCAGTTTGAAGAGGTGGAGGATGCTGCGCTCGGCAACGGCGGCCTCGGAAGGCTCGCCGCCTGCTATTTGGAGAGTGCGGCAAGCATGGGCATCCCTTTGGATGGGTACGGCATCCGTTACCGCTACGGCCTCTTCCGCCAGACCTTCGAGGACGGCTATCAGCATGAGGAGGGGGACGATTGGCTCCGTTGGGGAGACCCGTGGTCCGTCTGCGTGGAGCGGGATACCCTCACCGTGCACTTCTCGGATATCGACGTGCGCGCCGTGCCCTACGATATGCCCATCTTCGGGTACCGCAACGGCGTCGTGGGCACTCTGCGGCTGTGGAGCAGTGAGCCCGTGCAGGCCTTCGATTTCTCCAAGTTCAACGAGATGAAGGGGGAAGCACAGGCGACCGAAAACTTCAACGCCATGAAAATTTGCGATGTCTTGTACCCCAACGACAACACGATGGTGGGAAAAATTCTCCGTCTCCGCCAGCAGTATTTCATGGTGAGCGCCTCCCTTCAGGATATCATTAGGAAGTTAAAGGAGGGGGGCATGTCCGTAAGAGACCTTCCGGAACGCCATTGTTTCCAACTAAACGATACCCATCCCGTCCTCGCCATTCCCGAGCTGTTGCGCCTCTTGCAAGAGGAGGGGCTCACCTTCGAGGAAGCCTTTGAAATTTGCGGAAAGGTATTCAACTTCACCAACCACACCATCATGGCGGAGGCCCTCGAAAAGTGGGATGCCCTCGCCCTTTCCGACCTCCTCCCCGATGTCTATGAGCAAATTGTCGCCTGCCAGAAGCGGCTCGAAAGGGAGGGGCTCGATCCTTCCAAATATTATATCATCCGAGACAACGTCATTCACATGGCAAACCTCGCCATCTATGTGGCGGCAAAGGTAAACGGCGTTGCCGAGATCCATACCAATATATTAAAGACGGATACTTTCAAGGATTGGTACGAGATTTACCCCGAGAAGTTCATCAACGTCACCAACGGCATCACCCCCCGCAGATGGCTCCTGCTGAACAACCCCGAGCTCGCCTCTGCGATCGATGAGAGGATCGGCACGGGTTGGCATACCAATTTGAAGGAGCTCAAAAAGCTTCGCCCGCATGTGGGGGACCTTCTGCCCGATTTCAAGCGCATCAAGGGGGAGAACAAGAAAAAGCTTGCCGCCTACATCAAGGAACATGAGGGGGTGGATATCCCGCCCGAATTCTGCTTCGATGTACAGGTGAAGCGCCTCCATGAATACAAGCGGCAGACGCTCAATGCCCTCTCCGTGCTCTACTACTACTTCGCCATCAAGGAGGGGGAGCTCAAGGATTTCACGCCCACCGCCTTCATCTTCGGCGCCAAGGCCGCTCCCGGGTACTACCTCGCCAAGGCCATCATCAAGTTCATCAATGAAATTGCCGCCCTCGTCAACGGGGATGAGGAGGTGAGCAAGCTGATGCGGGTGGTGTTCGTGCAGAATTACAACGTCTCCTATGCGGAGAAACTTGTATGCGCCGCCGATATTTCCGAACAGATCTCCATGGCAGGGATGGAGGCGAGCGGCACGGGGAACATGAAGTTCATGCTCAACGGCACCGTAACCCTCGGCACCCTCGACGGCGCAAACGTGGAGATCTGTGAGGAAGCGGGTGCGGAGAACAACTACATCTTTGGCGCAACCGTAGAGGAAGTGGCGGGCGCCAAGCGCTTCTATTGCCCGAGTGAAATTATCGAGCAGAATCCGCTCCTCAAGAAGTGCATCAATACCATGATAGACGGCACCTTCCACGACGATACGGGCATGCTGAAGAAGCTGTATGAGAGCCTTACGGCAGGGCACGACCCCGACCGCTACCTCGTTCTCTTCGACTTCGCCGATTACATCCGCGCCAAGTCCGAAGTGTTGGAGGAGTACGGCACGGACGCATATTATAAGAAGTGCCTTCTCAACCTCTGCGCCGCGGGCAAGTTCTCCGCCGACCGCTCCGTCACCGATTACGCCAAACACATCTGGAAGCTGAAATAAGGCTTTTTATACCCCGCCCCTCATCCCGTTCTCTCGGCCCCTTCGGGGCCTCGGAATGAGGAAGAAAATGGGGGGTGTCATGTCGAGCTTGCCGAGACATCTCGGGCTTCTCGAATTGCCCCACAAACAGAATCAAAAACGCAAAGCAGCGGCGAAATTGCCGCTGCTTTTATATTTTCAAGATATCGGTGATGTACATAGAATTATCTAATCTATGTACATTTCCTAAGTATTATAGCGGTTT
>CANQMQ010000025.1 GCA_947625025.1 uncultured Clostridia bacterium | reverse complement strand
TTTTGTAATAGACGAAGCCATTTTGAAAGCATTGCAATCGGACGGAGAAGTATGGGCGAATTTTCAAAAATTCCCCGCTCTGTACAAAAGAGTTCGGATTGATACCATTCAAATCAAAAAGAAGATACCCGTTTTATTTCAAAGTCGATTGGAAAAATTCATTTGTAATACTCGGCAGGGCATTATGTATGGCGAATGGAATGACGGCGGAAGGTTGCTATATTAGATTTCAATTTGGAGAAGTATAAGAAGGCGAGGGCTGTTTGTCCTCGCTTTTTGCATAGAAAAAGACCAACCCAACTCGGTTCGAATTAGGTTGGTCGTGGTGCCGGTGGTGGGACTCGAACCCACACGCCCTCACGGACAATAGATTTTGAGTCTATCTCGTCTGCCAGTTCCAACACACCGGCAAGTGTATATCATGATTATATCGGAACACGTCGAAAAAATCAAGTGATTTTCTTGTTTTTCTTGCAAAAATTCTCAAGGCATGCTAAAATAGAAGTATGGACAAGCTGATACTCATCGACGGCAACAGTTTACTCAACCGCGCCTATTATGCGATGCGCGTGTTTACGACGAAGGATGGCCTTCCCACCAACGGCATCTTCGGCTTTGTGAAGCTCCTTCTGAAGATCGCAGAGGATGAAAATCCGCAATATCTTGCGGTGGCGTTCGACGTACATGCTCCCACCTTCCGTCATGAGCGGTACCCCTCCTACAAGGGCACGAGAAAGCCCATGCCTGAGGACCTCGTGGTGCAAGTTCCCATCCTCAAGGAGCTCCTTGCGGCGATGAAGGTGTGTACGGTGGAGCTGAAAGGGTATGAAGCGGATGATTTAATTGGAACGCTCTCCCGTAAATTCGAAAATGTCCGCACCCTCATCTACACGGGGGACCGCGATTGTTACCAACTCGTGCGGCCCGATGTGGAGGTATGCTTCACGCGCAAGGGGGTCAGCGAGATCGACCGCCTCAACGATGTCAATTTTGTGGAGAAGGTGGGTCTTACCCCTTCGCAGATCATCGAAGAGAAGGCCCTCATGGGGGACTCATCGGACAACATTCCCGGGGTCGCGGGCGTCGGCTCCAAGACGGCGCTCTCCCTCCTTCAGGATTTCGGCACCGTCCAGAATATCTACGACCACTTGCAGGACATCCCGATCAACATACGGGCCAGGCTCATCAGGGGGAAGAAGATGGCGTTTTTCTCCCATTTCCTCGCCACCATCAACACCGAAGTTCCGCTCTCCCTCACCCTTGAGGACTGCCGCTTCACCCTTCCCTTCCCGGAAGAGGCGCGGGAGTACTTCGCCCGCCTCGAATTCCGCTCCCTCGTCGAGAGCAAATTCTTTCCCGAAAAGCGGCCGCAGTCGGTGGAACCCTTGGAGTGCCTCGATATGGAAGCTCTGCTTTCCGAACTCAAAGGGGAAAGCGAATTTGCCTTCTGTGCGGCCAAGGAGGGTTTCTATCTCTCATATGGCGATAAGGAATACTTCTTCCCGCTCAGGGAGAATTTTTTGGAGCCGGGGTACTTCCTCAATGAGCTCCGCCCTCTCCTCGAAGCGCTCTTCACGACGGGCAAGCGCGCCATCGTATCGGATGTGAAGAGTATCCTTCACCTGCTCTCCTCGGTGGACCTGCAGCTCTCGTGTACGGTGGAGGACGTGACCCTCCTCCGCTATCTCTTCGATTCCAACCAACGCCCCTCAGACCCCAAGCAGCTCGCAAAGGATCTCTCCCTCTCCGAGCGCAACTGTGCAAGTGCCCTCCGCATGGCGCTTGCGGAGGCAGAGAAAAAGGTAAAGGGGACGACGGAGGAGAAGCTCTACCGCGACCTCGAACTCCCGCTCTGCTACGTCCTCTATGACATGGAAAAGACGGGGGTGCGGGTAGACCTCAAGAAGTTCCCCGAGTTTTCCGAAAAGTATAAGCGGGAGCTTGCGGGGCTGTCTGCACAGATCTACGAACTTGCGGGCGTGGATTCCTTCAACCTCAATTCGCCCTTCCAACTCTCCGAAGTGCTCTTCGAGAAGTTGGGGTTGGACCCGAAAGGGGCAAAGAAGAACGTGCGCGGAGGGTATTCGACGAGTGCGGAAGTGCTTGAAAAACTTGCAGAGGACCATGAGATCGCACGGCTCATTCTGCGGTACCGAGAACTGCAGAAGCTCCAATCCACCTATATCGACGGCATCCGCCCTCTCGTGCAGGAGGATGTCGTACACACGACCTACAATCAGACCATGACGACGACGGGGCGGCTCTCGAGCGCCAACCCCAATCTCCAGAACATTCCCGTGCGCACCGATGAGGGCAGGGAACTGCGCAAGCTCTTCATTGCACGGGAGGGGAATATTCTCATCGACGCAGATTATTCCCAAATCGAGCTCCGCCTTCTCGCCCACCTTTCGGGGTGCAAATCGCTCATCGAAGCCTATCAAAAGGGGGAGGACGTGCATGCGGCAACGGCGGCGCGGGTATTCGGCGTACCCCTCTCCGAGGTAACTGCCACTATGCGGCGCCGCGCCAAGACCATCAACTTCGGCATCATCTACGGCATGAGCGCCTTCGGGCTCTCCAAGGATTTGGGATGCTCTGCCAACGAGGCGCAGAAGTTCATCAATAAATATTTCGAGATGCACCCCGAAGTCAAGCGCTATATGGATGAAAACGTACGCCTGGCCAAGGAACAGGGATTCGTAACCACCTTCCTCGGCCGCAAGCGGAATATCCCCGAGATCCGTTCCACCAACTTCAACCTCCGCGCCTTCGGGGAGCGGGCGGCGATGAACATGCCCCTGCAGGGGAGTGCGGCGGACATCATCAAAATCGCCATGCTACGCGTCTTTCAGCGGTTACAGGAGGGCGGCTTCCGCTCCAAACTCGTGCTTCAGGTGCACGATGAGCTCGTGCTCGATTCGCCCTTAGACGAAGCGGAGCGGGCGGCGGCGATGCTCAAAGAGGAGATGGAGCATGCCGTAGAGCTCTCCATCCCGCTCACGGTCGAAATTTCTTCGGGGAAGAGTTGGTACGATGCAAAGTAGAAAGTATGCCGTAACGGGAGGCATCGGGAGCGGAAAGAGCTATGTGCTCGGGCTGCTTGCAAAGAAGGGGTACCCCGTCTTTTCGTGCGATGCAATTTCAAGAGAACTGTGGGGGAGAGAGGAGTACCGCGCAGGGCTTCTGAAGCGCTTCCCTACCTGTGAAGAGGGGGGCGAGATCGGGAAGGAGAAGCTCTCTCAGCTCGTCTTTTCGGATGAGGAAGAGAGGCGCCGCCTGAATGCCTACGCCCATCCCCGCATCATGGAGGCGCTCTTTGCCCGCATGGAGCGTGAAGCCGTCTCCTTTGCCGAGGTCCCGCTCCTCTTCGAAGAGGGGCTCGAAGGGGCATTTGACGGCGTAATTGCCGTATACAGGGATAGGGAAGCGCGTATCCGCAGCATTTTAGAGCGGGATGGCTGTACGCGGGAGGAGGCAGAGGCCCGCATGCGGATCCAATTCGACCCCGCCCGCCTCTCCGAAAAGAAGTGCTTTGTCCTCGAGAACGGGGAGCGCCTTTCGGAGGACCTCGATGCCGCCCTCAAAGCGTTCGGTTTATTGTAAAATAGTTACGTCCTATGAGGCGCCGCCCGATGAAAATCGGGCGGCGCCTCATAGTGAATAGGAAAACGGTCACAAAAAGTTGCAGAAAACGATACAATGGTTGTATGCGCATCTGTTTTGTTACGGCCGGGACCATCGACGATTACTACCGCGCGGCGCCCGAGAGCGGTGCCGATCTCATTCTCTTCTCCTTTCAGGCGATCGGGGAAGTCAGCTACGAGCGGGAACTCAAGGGGGAGACAAGTCTCTTTGAGGATGTAGCCGTGCTCTCAAGGGAGGAGAAGGCGGTCGTCATGTGCGGCTGTTACACCAACGCGCGGGGCATGCGGCGTAAATCCGTGGTGGTGGCGGAGAAGGGGAAGATCCTCGGCGTTTCGGATATGGTAAACCGCCTCGATGCGGGGGAATACCGATGCGGGGCGGGCATCAAGATCTTCGATACGGGAGCGGGCAAACTCGGCATCATCGTCGCCGAAGATCTCTACTTCCCGCGGGTGGCGGAGACGCTCTCCGTGTGCGGGGCGGAGCTCGCCCTCTGCATCTTTGAGGAGCTCGACGGAAGTTTGGAGCAGACCCTTATGCGGGCGCAGTCCTTCTTCTACGGGGTGCCCCTGTGCGTCTGCGCCTACGGCTTCGGGCAGGCTTCGGATATCGGCGGCAAGCTCCGCTTCTCCTCTCCCCAAAATTACTGCGTCTACGAGTTCGAGCGGGAACAGGAATACCACCTCGTGGAGACGCGGGTACGCGGCTTCTACCGCCGAAAAAAGACGGGTTTCTAAGGTATCGTAAAAGGTATCGCATACGAAAGCCCCGCCCATGGAAGGGCGGGGCCGTAACGTCTTTGTTAGCCAATTTTTTCGACATAGTAGACGCAGTCGAGCACGGAGAGCGCTTCGATAATTTCACTGTGGCTCTTCTTGCGGAGCGCCTTATCCACGATGGTAAATTTCACGGTGTACACGCTCAGCCCCGAATTGGCGTAGGCGGGGTTGAGCTCGAGGTTGTCTATCGTGAGCCCGAATTGGCGGGCAGTCGTGATGAAATCCTGCAAACTGCTCCTCGTCTTGAGTTCGAGATGGATCTCGAAGTGGTTGGATTTGTTCTTGATGTACGTCTCCATCTTGTAGAAGGCGAGGAGGCCGATCATGAGGGCGGCAAAGCCGATGAGAGCGGCGGTGTACAGCCCGTAGCCGAGCATGGCGGAGATAATTGCCATGGCCCATACGCCGACGGACGTCGTCAGCCCCATGATTTGGTTCTTGGAAGAGAACACGATGGTGTTCGTCGTAATGATGGAGATACCGATAATGACGGCTGCGGAGAGGAAGGAGAAGCTCGTATGGAGCACGGTGATGAAGTACACATCCCCGATCCCCGCAAACATGGAGCCGATGGAGAGCACGATGAGGGTGCGGAGCCCCGCGGCATGGCGGTTCCTCGAACGTTCACAGCCGAGCACGACTGCCATGATGATGATAAGTACGGTCTTGAGGGCGGTGGAGGCGACGTTTACCTCTACCGACCATTCTCCGAGCAGGTTGGCAATAGAATCAGTTGGCATAGCTTACCTCTTATTGATGAATTTTCTGCGGTTGTACTCCGCACCTGTGGAAGTTTCCGAATCCTCTTCGGGTGGTGGCTCCGTTGCCTCCAAGAAGGCCTCCTCTTCGGGGGAGCGGGCGTATTCCTTCACCGAAATGCGGTTTTGGATGGCGCACAGCTGTTCCTTTAAGTAGGCAACTTCCTCCTCCCGCGTGGGCGGTTTGGGGGCGGGAGCCTCTGCGCCTTCTCCCGCCGCTTCTTCGGCAGGTGCACGGCTTCCGTAAGAGCCCGAAAGGTAGAGGGAGAGCTTTGCGAGGGCGGGGCCGATGAGTTCATAGAGAATGCTCGAGGAGAGCACGATGGTTTCAAGCACGGGGCCCATTGCGGCAATTACGGGATCGGGGCTCCCTTCGAGCACGCGGGCCCCGAGTGCGGCAAGGCCGATCGCGACCCCCGCCTGCGGGGCAAGCGCCATGCCGAGGTAGTTGCGCACCTTCTTATCCTTTCGGGTGATGGCACAGCCCACGAATGCGCCTGCATACTTTCCGATGAGCCTGACGACAAAGTAGAGGATGCCGACGACGATGAGGGGGACTGCAATGCCCGCGCTCTCCGTACTCACAAGGGAGCTGAGTTGGAACCCGATGCCCGACTTCACAAAGAAGAGGAGCAGAATGGGCGGGCTGAAATAGTTGAGCTGCTTGAAGAGCTTATCGTCTCCCGAAATGTTGATGTAGACCGTCCCCATCGCCATACAGCCCAAAAGGGGAGAGACATCGACGGCGGCGCCGATCCCGCATACCGCAAAGAGGAAGGCAATGGAGACGATGAGGCGGTTGTCCGTAGAGCGCTTCGCCATCAGGAATTTGAGGATAAAGCCGAATAGAATTCCGATCGCGATGAGCAGAATGTTCCATGCGATGGGAAGGAGGACGTCTGCGGCAGAGAATCCGCTCCCGAGGGTAGCGAGTGCCACCGAGACGGCGACGCTGTAGGCGAGCAAGCTCACCACGTCGTCGAGTGCCACGACGGAGAAGAGGGTATCCACGAAGTCTCCGTGCGCGTGCGTCTGGCGGATGGTCATCATCGTGGAGGCGGGGGCAGTCGCAGAGGCAAGCGCCGCGAGGATCACGGAGAAGGCGAGCCCGAGCCCGAGGATGAAGTAGGTGAGGATGAATACGAGCACGGTTGCGGCAAGCGCCTCGAAGAGGGTGATCACCACGACCTTAGCGCCGTTCTTTTTTAAGGTCGAGAAGCGGAAGTATTCCCCTACGCTGAATGCGATGAAGGCAAGGGCGATATCCGAGATGAAATCCATGCCGTCCGTCACATAGGTGGGCACGAGATCGAAACAGTACGGCCCCAATAAAATTCCCACGAGGATATAGGCGGTGACGTTGGGAAGCTTCAGAAGCTTCGTGAGCCTCGTCCCGAGGAATCCCGCAAGGAGCATGATCGCGATACAAATTATAATGACGGGAACGGGTGAGTTCACCGAGAGTTGTGCATAAAACTTATCGAGCATGGTTGCCTGTGTTTCTTATTATAGTATGGTTTTTGAGTAAGTGTTATAGCATTATATCAAATTCCGCCCAAAAAAACAAGATGAAATTGAAAAAAATATCAAAATTTTTTTTGAATTTTTGTTTGAAATTGTAAATTATTTTCAAAAAACAAAAATCCGTCCCAAATTCGGAACGGATTTCTTGGAAACCGAACGTAATTTCCAAACAAGTTGTTACTTTGCGACGCGCATACAGCCGCAGGCGAGCGCCCCCGGGCCGATGTGGCAGGAGACGACGAGCGAGAGGGAATCGCAGAAGGTGACGGGGATATTGGGGAAGGCGGCCTCGAGGTCCTTATGGAAGAGCTCAGCCTCCGCATCGTTGGCGGTATGCGCCACGGCGATACTCATTTCTCCCGCATCCACGAGCGACTTGAAGCGGGTTGAAAGGTCTGAACGGAGGGCGGCGATCATCACGTCCTTCGCCTGCTTCAACGTTTGCACCTTCTTGAAGGCGTCGAGCTTTTCCCCCTGGATCTGAAGCACGGGTTTGATGCGCAGAATGCTCCCGATGAGCGCCGCGGCAGGGGTGAGCCGCCCGCCCTTCTTGAGGTATTTCAAGGTATTTAAGGAGATGTAGATACTGCTATCGAACTTCGTCCTTATAAGGTAATCCTTGATTTCGGCAGCAGAAAGCCCGTCGTTTGCGAGCTTCAGCGCATCGAATACGCTCTGCTTTTGGGTAATTGAGATGCGTTGGTTGTCTACTACCTGCACCCGTCCCTCGTAATTTTTGGCAAGCGTCTCCGCCGTATGGCAGGATTCGGAGAGCCCGCTCGAGAGGGGAATGTGTACGATATCGTACCCCTCCGCAAGAAGCTTCTCCCATAATTCGGTGACTGCTCCGATGGCGGGCTGAGACGTCGAGACGTCTGCGCCCTGTGCAAGATGTTCATAGAACTCCTGCTGTGTGAGGTTGACATCCTCATAGTACTCTTCACCGTTGATCAAAAAGGACATCGGCAGAATGGAAATTCCCAGTTTTTCCGCTTCCGCTTGGGTGATGCCGCAGTTTGAATCGGTGACGATCCTTACCTTAGACATATGAAACTCTCCGCTTTATTCAATTTCTGAACATCCACATTATACCGTATTTGGGAAGCGTTGTCAACAAAACTTCAGATGTTTTGCAAAATATTTTCGGATGCGCCGTATTGACAAATGTTGTGAAATTATTGTATAATTGAGACATGTACTTGATTCTCAAAAAGGAATACTTAAACGAGACGGTGATCCGCATGGAAGTGGAGGCCCCTCTCGTTGCAAGGAAGGCGCTTGCGGGGCAGTTCGTCATTCTCCGTGCCGATGAAAAGGGGGAGCGCATTCCCCTCACGGTCGCGGCATGCGATCGGGTGCGGGGTAGCGTTACCATCATCTTCCAGGTGGTGGGCGGGGCCACGATGTCCCTTGCACGGAAGGAAGAGGGGGAGTATATTCAGGATTTCGTCGGCCCCCTCGGCAATCCCTCCCAAGTGGAGGGGCTTCGAAACGTTGCCGTAATCGGCGGGGGCGTCGGCTGTGCCATCGCCCTGCCCATCGCCGCCCGTCTCCATGAACTCGGGGCGAGAGTCACTTCGGTGGTGGGGTTCCGCTCCAAGGAGCTCGTGATTTTGGAGAAGGAATTTCGTGCCCTCTCCGATGCGTTCTATATGACGACGGACGACGGTTCCTATGGGGAGAGGGGGAACGTGTGTATCCCGCTTGCCCGCCTCCTCGAGGGGGGGGAGCGCTTCGACGCCGTATTCACGATCGGGCCCCTCGTCATGATGAAGTTCGTCGCCAAAACGACGGAGCCCTACCGTATCCATACGGTAGCGAGCATGAATCCCATCATGATAGACGGCACGGGCATGTGCGGGTGTTGCCGCCTCACCGTGGGCGGGAAGCGGGTGTTCGCCTGTGTAGACGGCCCCGAATTCGATGCCCATCTCATCGATTTCGATGAGGCCATCGGCCGCTCCCGCACCTATCTTCAATTCGAACAGGAAGCGCGCGAACGCCACTGCAATCTCTTCAAGGGGGGAAACCGAAATGGTTAACGGACAGCTTACGAAGTGCCCCATGCCCATTCAGGACCCAAAGGAGCGCATTCACAACTTCGGCGAGGTCGCCCTCGGCTACGATGAGGAGACGGCCGTTCGGGAAGCGGAGCGGTGCCTCCACTGCAAGAATGCGCCCTGCATGCAGGGTTGCCCTGTGGGCGTACATATTCCCGATTTCCTTCGGCTCACCGCAGAGAGGCGATTTGACGAGGCGTACGCCGCCATCCGCCAAACTTCCTCCCTTCCCGCCGTTTGCGGCAGGGTATGCCCGCAGGAGACGCAGTGCGAGGGGAGTTGTGTGCGGGGAAGGAAGGGGGAGGCCGTTGCGATCGGAAGGATCGAGCGCTTCCTCGCAGACCGTCATCATAAGGGCGGGGAGAATTCCGCTCTTCCGCCCCGCAACGGGCATCGGGTGGCGATCGTGGGCTCGGGCCCCGCGGGGCTCGCATGTGCGGGGGACCTTGCGGCGCTCGGCTACGAGGTGACCGTGTATGAAGCGCTGCACCTCACGGGGGGCGTCCTCGTATACGGCATTCCCGAATTCCGTCTGCCCAAGTCCGTCGTGCAGCGGGAGGTGGACGGCCTGCGGGCAAGGGGCGTACAGATTATCACCAATGCCGTTGTCGGCAAGGCCTTCACGATAGGGGAACTGCTCGGCGAAATGGGCTACGAGGCCGTCTTTTTGGGGACGGGCGCGGGGCTTCCCAACTTCATGAATATCCCCGGGGAGAACGCGAAGGGGGTGTTCTCCGCCAATGAATACCTCACCCGCATCAACCTGATGAAGGCATACGAGGAGGGGAGCGAGACGCCCGTATTCAGAGCAAGGCGGGTGGCCGTGGTGGGCGGCGGCAACGTCGCGATGGATGCCGCCCGCTGTGCAAGAAGGCTTGGCGCGGAGACGTTCATCGTCTACCGCAGGGGGGAAGAGGAACTCCCTGCACGGAGGGAAGAGGTGCTGCATGCCAAGGAAGAGGGGATCGTATTCCGCACCCTCACCAACCCCTTGGAGATCCTTACGGACGGAGAGGGCAACGTCGTCGGCATGAAGTGTATCCGCATGGAGCTCGGCGCCGCGGATGCCTCTGGCAGGAGGCGGCCCATTCCCGTGCCCCAAAGTGAATTCGAATTTGAAGTAGACTGCGTCATTATGGCGCTCGGCACCTCCCCCAATCCCCTCATGGCAAGGGCGACGGAGGGGCTTGAAGTGAAGCCGCGCGGGGAGATCATCGCCGATGAGAGCGGGCAGACCTCGCTTGAAGGGGTGTTCGCGGGCGGAGACGCCGTAACGGGTTCGGCCACCGTCATTCTCGCAATGGGTGCGGGGAAACGGGCGGCACGGGCAATCGATCGGTATATTCAAGGCAAATGATGGCAGGGCGCCCCGCGGGGCGCCCTTCTATTCGGCGGGCGCGGCGCATACGATAGCATATGAATTTCTTGTATCGGCACCGCGTGGCGCTCGGGGCGCTCCTCTTGGGGCTTGCCCTCGCCGTAACCTTCGGCATCTGCTTCTTTGCACTCTCGCATACGGCGGCAAATCCCGTAAAGCTGACCGTCGTCATTGATGCGGGGCACGGGGGCGTGGACGGCGGCGTGGTGGGGACGCGCACGGGCGTCAAGGAGAGCGATGTCAACCTCGCCCTTGCACGGAGCCTGCAGAAAAAGTTTGAGGAAGCGGGGTTCACCGTCGTACAGACCCGCCCCACCGAAGCGGGGCTGTACGGGGCGGCAACGGCAGGTTTCAAGCGCCGTGATATGGAGAAGCGGGCGCAGATCATACGGGAGAGCAATCCCGCCGCCGTCATTTCGGTGCACCAGAACTTCTTCTCCCAGACCTCCCGCCGCGGTGCACAGGTCTTTTACAGGGCGGATTCGGATGGGGGAAAGACGCTCGCGTGTGCCATTCAGAAGGAGCTCAATTCGATGCCTGAATGCGTGAAGCGCTCAGAGGCCCTCGTAGGGGATTACTACGTGCTGAACTGCACGGAGGTGCCCGCCGTCATTGTGGAGTGCGGGTTTCTATCCAACCCCGAAGATGAGGCGCTCCTCGTCACCGAAAACTACCGCGGGCGCATTGCGGAGACCATTTTAGCGGGTACTCTGCTCTTTCTCTCTGCGGGGGCCGCGTAACCCGTTGACAAATCCCCCCGTGCGTGGTATACTTATTGGCATGGGGAAGTACGCATATACCGCGAAGTTTCCGCTTCGCTATTCTGATTTTAATTTCAGGGACGAGCTCACGCCCGCCTCCCTGCTCTGCCTCCTGCAGGAAGTTGCGGGGGCGAGTGCGGATGAACTCGGCTTCGGCTACCAAGCCCTGAAGGAGAAGGGGCTCGGGTTTATCGTCGTCGGCACCTACTGCGAACTGTTGCGCACGGTGCGCCTCGGGGAGACCGTTACCGTGGAAACGTGGCCGCTTCCGCCCCGCCATGTCATTTTCGAACGCGCCTACCGCGTTACCGATGAGAGGGGGGAGCCCGTTGCCCTTTGTACCTCCCGCTGGTGCCTTGCGGATATGGAGCGCTTCACGCTCGCCCTTCCCGACCGTTTGGGCGAAGCGCACACCAACTGCCCGTACCGTGCCGAGAAATCGGTGGAGGTAAAGAGTTGGAAAATTCCCCGTATCGAGGGGGAGGAGAAGCTTCGCCTTCGCATCGGCAACAGCGTAACCGACCACTACATGCACACCAACAACGCCCGCTATGCAGAGTTCTTCCTCGATGCCTTCCGCATGGAGGAGCTTCCGCGTATCAAATCTTTCCTCATCACCTACGAAAAGCAGGTGAAGGAGGGGGAGGAGCTCTCCATCTTCCGGAAGGATGAGGCGGACGGGGCAACGCTCGAAGCCCGCACGAAGGAGGGCGTCACCACGCAGATGCGTCTTTGGTTTGAAGAGGAGCACCAATGAAAGAGGGGATCGTCAAGTTCGTGGGGATCATACGGAAGATCTTCTACGCTGTAAGCGTTGTCTTTATCATCGCCTTCATGATTTCACTCGTTTTGGCATGCAGCGGGTACCTCGGGTTCATCATCCTCACGCCCGTTTTGGCCGTTGCGTATTTCGTATTTTACGCCTTCTACCAGTTAAAAATTTCGATGGGTACGGTGCTCGGGTATGAACTCAGTGCCGAAGTCGTGCACCTCAAGACGCGCCGTAAGACCTTTACTTACAGCCTTGAAAGGGGATGCCGTGCCGTAAAGGTGTATAAAAATAAGTTTATCTGCACTTTTGAGACGCAGGATTCCACCGATAAATTCACCTTTTATAGAAAAGTTGCCTTTTCGAAGTCGTATGAGGAGCAGTTCACCGAAGATGATATCCGTAGGCTCTACCCCGCCTTCGATGAGGCCGCGACTGTGGTAGATTGAAGGGCGGGGTGCCCGCAGAATACAAAGATTTACAAAGGGGAGGATTCTGATGCCCAAAGACGGATTTTATGAGGAGAGTGCGACCAACGCCCGCGCAAACGGCGAGGCCAAGCTCTACCTCTTCTTTAAGATCATGGCGATCGTATTTTTCGTGGTTGCCGTACTCGTGCTGTCCTTTGCATTCACCTATGTGCCGTATGTATTGGAGGGGACGGTAAGCGAATCGGGAGAGGTGGCGACGGCGGCCCGCGTCATTTACCTCGTAGAATACTTCGGCTTTATCGTGCTTTCGGCGGGGGCGGGGCTCGCCATGTGGTTTCTGAAGAACCGCTTCAACATCTCCTACGATTACACCTTCGTCGAAGATGAGCTCCGCATCACGAAGGTATTCAACGGCAAGCGGCGCAAATTCTTAACGACCATTAAGGGGGACCGCGTTCTCCAAATCGGTTGGGTGGAAGATGCCGATGCCTATGAGAGCGCCCTCCGCGGGGTGCCGCACAGGAAGGCCATCTTTGCTACTCCCAACAAACAGCCGATGGAGGAGAAAGAATTTATCTACATTCTGCAATCCACGTCCATCGAAAAACAGCTCTACGTCATTGAATGCAGGCGGCAACTCCTTGAAAACCTCGTATATACCGTCGGCAGAAATAAGTTGGTGAAGAAGTCATGATCAACCTCGACAACGCGGCAACCACGCCCCCCGATGAAGAGGCCTTGAAGCGGGCGCAGGCGTTTGCATCCGAAAATTTCTGGAACCCTTCTGCACGGTACGGCGGCGGGTTTACGGTGAGCGGCGCATTGGATCGGGCGCGGGAGACACTTCTCACATCCATTGCCGACCCCGCAAAGTATGCCCTTATCTTTACCTCTTGCGGCACGGAGAGCGATAATCACGCGATCTTTTCTACGGCAAGGCGGGGAAACGCCGTGACGACGGCGGGCGAACATGCGGCCGTCTATGAGAGCTTCGTTGAGCTCAAAAACCGCGGCGTCGAACCGCGTTTTACCCCTATAAAGAGGGATGGCTCGGTGGATGCAGAGGCGCTCTTATCCCTCGTGGATGAGAATACGCGGCTCGTTTCCGTCGTCCATGTCAACAACGAGACGGGCGCCGTCAACGATATCGAAACACTTGCCCGCCTCGTCAAGGAGAAGGCACCGCGGTGCATCTTCCACAGCGACGGCGTACAGGCATACGGCAAGCTCCCCGTAAGGCTCAAAGAGGTAGATCTGTATTCGGTAAGCGCCCACAAGCTCGGCGGCCTCAAGGGAACGGGGGGCCTCTTCAAGAAGAAACAGCTTCCGCTTTCGCCCTTCGTATGCGGGGGCGGGCAGGAACAGGGGCTTCGGAGCGGCACCGAAAACGTGCTCGGCATCCTCTGCTTTGCAGGGGCGGCAGAGAAGAAGTTCAGAAGTCTTAACCAAAATTTCGGAAAAATCAGGGAGCTCAACGCCCGTTTTTGGCAAATATTGGAGGAGAGCGGCCTCTTCGAGCGCATCTCTCCCGAAAACGGGTCTCCCTATATTCTCACGGTTGCCGCCCGCGGGGTGCGCGGCGAGGTCGTCCAGCGCATGCTGTGGGACCGCGGCGTTGTCGTGGGCACGGGGAGCGCGTGTTCCTCGCGGAAGCCGTATAGCCGCGTGATCGCGGCGTGCGGGTATCAAAAAGAGCTCTTAAACGGCGTTCTCCGCGTCAGCTTTTCGGCGGAGACGCAGCCGAGTGAAATCGAAGAGGGCGCCCGCCGCATGGCAGAGGCAGTCCGTGAATTCAAAGGAAAAGTGTAGAGATGGAGACGGTCGTAATCATCCGCTATGCGGAAATTCACTTAAAGGGCAAGAATCGCGGCTACTTCGAGCATGCGTTTGCCAATAATTTGGAGCGCAGTCTGCGCGGGCTCCGCCACGAACTCCACAGGACGAGTGGGCGGTGGCTCGTTGCCAACTTCGAGGAAGGGAAGGCGGAGGAGATTGCAGAGCGCATCCGCTCGGTATTCGGCGTGCATTCCTATTCCATCGGGTATCTCACGGGGGCTTCGATGGATGAAATTTTCGAAGCCGCCCTTCTCGTAGCGCCGAAGAGCGGCACCTTCAAGGTGGAGACGCACCGCGGCAATAAAAAATATCCCCTCAATTCGATGGAGATAAGCGCCGAGATCGGGGGAAGATTGCTCGCCGCAAGGCATGATCTCAAAGTGGATGTACACAGCCCTTCGGGCACCGTATATATCGATATCAGGGAAAACGGCGCACTCGTATTCGGAAGCTACATGCGCGGCGTGGGGGGCATGCCCGTGGGTACGGCGGGAGAAGGGCTCCTCCTGATCTCGGGAGGCATCGATTCGCCCGTCGCCGCCTACATGATGGCAAAGCGGGGGCTATCCGTGCGCCTGCTGCACTTCCACAGCTACCCGTATACCAATGAGGGTGCCAAGGAGAAGGTGGTGACGCTCGCAAAACTGCTCTCCAAATACACGCAGACGGCAGAGCTTACCACGGTGAAAGTCACCCATATTCAGGAGGAAATTCATGCCAAGTGCGCCGAAGAGCTCAACGTGACCCTCCTGCGCCGCTTCATGTTCCGCATTGCGGAGCGTTTTGCGCGGGAGAACGGCTACGCTTGCCTCATCACGGGTGAGAGCCTGGGGCAGGTAGCGAGCCAGACGATGGAGGGGCTGACTTCCTCCAATTTGGTGGTGACCCTTCCCGTGCTCCGCCCGCTCATCGGCTTCGATAAGGATGAAATTATCGATAGGGCCAAGCAAATCGGCACCTATGAGACGTCCATTTTGCCCTACGAGGATTGCTGTACGGTATTTTTACCCGAGCATCCCGCCACCCGCCCCAAGCTCTCCTTCACCGAAGAGGAGGAGAGAAAGCTCGACGTCGCCGCCCTCA
This sequence comes from uncultured Clostridia bacterium, assembly GCA_947625025.1. Taxonomy (GTDB): domain Bacteria; phylum Bacillota; class Clostridia; order Christensenellales; family Borkfalkiaceae; genus Gallimonas. Next base: position 8,000 of record CANQMQ010000025.1, on the reverse strand, counting down.
TCGAAGAGGCAATGGCTACGGCGGAGAAAATTACCTTCTGATCATTCCTCCCACCAATCATCGGGAACGGAGGAAGAAGTTTCGATTCGGATGCGGGGAAGCCTCACGGGTTGCCCCGCATGTTCTTTGTATAAAGGTGTCACAATATACGCATAATTTTTGCCCGCTACGACGGAACTATCGCACACAACTTTGCGATAGGGCCCTTGATAGATGGTGACGATTTCACCCTCGCACTCGCGTTTTATCAGATAATCATAGTATTCTGTCTGACATAATACTATGGATACGGCTCCATTCTTGCAGTAAATTTGCGGATTTTGGATGGTTGGATTGGAAAATTTACTGCTTACCTCTTTCGGAAGACAATCCTTCTTGAAATAATCCTCGGGGTCGGTGAGGAGCGGGGAGAGCGGATCGGATAGTATAATTTTATGATTTTTTGCATATTCCTCGGCGTCATAAGCCCGCCGCACGATGGAATTGGGAATGCTCGGGCGGGGCGGCGTACTATCCTTATACAGTGTTTCTAAAATTGTTTTGGCGATCGTTGCGGGCATTCCGCCGCCGCTTGCAGCAACGGGAGAGTTATCGGCATTGCCGAGCCAGACGGCCACGGTATCCTGCGTCGTATAGGCGACGGTGTAGGCATCGAGATTGCCGCCCTTACCCTCGTTGGTGCCCGTCTTTGCGGCGACGAAGTAGGGAAGGCTCCTAAGTTTTTTGGCAGTTCCTTCCCGCGCCGCTGTCTCAAGCATGTCGCTGACGAGAAAGCTCGTCTCCTCAGAGAAAATTCTTGTTTTATTGGTTGGATGTGAATAGACGGTGTTGCCGTTTTCATCGACGATTTTTGTAATGACGCCCGATTTTTGATACATTCCGCCGTTTGCAAGGGTAGAATAGCCATCCGCAAGCTCGGTGAGCGTAAACCCTTCCCGCATGCCGCCGAGCGCCAAGGCGAGGGTGTAATCGTCCTTATCGAGCGGAAAATTCATCTTTGTGAGGTACTCTGCCGCGCGTAGTACTCCAATTGAGTTCAAAATCCGCACGGCGGGAATGTTCACGCTGTGGGCAAGGGCATACCGTGCGCTCACATATTCTCCCGTTGCCCCGCCTGCGTCGTCCGGGGAGTAGCCGCCGAAATCCGCCCTCGCATCCGAAATGGGGGTCGCGGGGGAGAGAAGATTCTCTTCGATGGCAGGCGCGTAGACGAGAAGGGGCTTGATGGTGGAGGCGGGAAGCCGCCGTATAATTCCCGCAGTCGTATGGAACGCCTTGATGAGCCCGCTTTGGTTGTCCCGCACGAGCATCGCGGCATCGCTCTCCACTTCGGTTCCCTCAAGCAGGGTTTGCAGGGTCGGATCGAGCGCCGTATACACCCGAAACCCCGCAAGTTCACGTGTGGAGGCCTCGGGGAAGCGTTCTGAAAGTTCGGAAAAGACGAGGGAGAGGTAAGCGCTCTTTCCGTGTTCCTCAGAGGGCTCCTTGGGGAGCGGTTCTGCTATGCCGAAGGCGTATTCCGATTCATCGAGGTAGCCCTGCTCCTTCATAAGGCGAAGCACGAAATTTCGCCTCTCAAGGCATTTTTGAGGGTCTTTGAAGGGCGAATAGCGGTTGGGGGACTTTACGAGGGCGGCAAGCATGGCGCTCTCGGCGGGGGAGAGCTCGCTCGGATCTTTCCCGAAATAGAACGCGGAGGCATGGCTTATTCCGAAGGCGCTGTGCCCGAAGTAGATGGAATTGAGGTAGAGGGCGAGGATCTCCTCCTTCGAAAAATTCTTCTCGAGGGTGCGGGTGAGCTTCATCTCCTTGAGTTTGCGCGAAATCGTCTTTTCGCTCGTGAGATGGGTATTTTTTACGAGTTGCTGAGAGATGGTGGAGGCCCCTTCCCGAAAGGAAAAACTTGCAAGATTTTTGAGTACTGCCTTAACAATTCTCTTCGTATCAAAGCCGTGATGTTCATAAAACCTCTTATCTTCGACGGCGACGAAGGCATTCGGAAGGTGGGAGGGGAATTCGGAGAAGGGCGTATCGGCGACTGCGCCCAAGTCAATTTCCTCACCCGAGCCATCGAATACGGAAAGCCTTCCCGTTTCGAGGCGGAGCTTTTGGGTGTTGAGCACGGTGCCGCCCGTAGCCCCCAAGACATAGAGGGAGCCTCCGATGAGAAGCACTGCCAAGATTCCGAGGATGATGAGGGATGCGGTAAAAAATTTTTTCATCCGTTACAGTATTTGCCGAAGTCGGAAAAATTTTCGCAATCGGGGAACGGTTTTGTTGAAAATCCTGTAAATTTGTGTTATAATAGGGAAACGGAGAAAACTATGACCCTTCAGGAATTGGTAGACAGGAGCAAACGCATTGTATTTTTCGGGGGAGCGGGCGTCTCTACGGAGAGTGGCATTCCCGATTTCCGCTCGGAGGACGGGCTGTATCACATGAAATACGCCTATCCTCCCGAGATCATTCTGAGCAGGGAATTCTTCTATGAGAATACCGAAGAATTCTACCGCTTCTACAGGGATAAGATGCTTCCCCTTTGGGCGAAGCCCAATGCCGCCCACAAAAAACTTGCCGAACTCGAAGAGAAGGGCAAGCTGACCGCCGTTGTCACCCAAAACATCGATGGGCTCCATCAGGCAGCGGGGAGCAAAAATGTGTACGAACTGCACGGGAGTGTGCATCGGAACTACTGTCTGCGCTGCGGGAAGTTCTATTCCGCAAACTTTATCGCGGAGAGCAAGGGGGTGCCGCACTGCAGTTGCGGTGGGCTCATCAAGCCCGACGTCGTCCTATACGGGGAGCAGCTCGAGGAGAGGACGGTGACGCATGCGCTCACCGCCATCGAGGAGGCCGATCTCCTCATTGTGGCGGGCACTTCGCTTACCGTCTACCCCGCGGCAGGGTTTTTGGAATATTTCAGGGGGGATCATCTCGTCCTCATCAACCGCGGCGCCACGCCCTACGATGAGCGGTGCGACCTTCTGATCCGTGAAAATGTGGGGGAGGTCTTTTCCAAACTCAGAGTATGAAATACCATATCGTGACGTACGGCTGTCAAATGAATTTGCATGAATCGGAGAAGATAGCAGGGATCCTCAAAGAGGCGGGGTACGGGGAGAATTCTTCCATCGAAGAGGCAGATATCATCGTATTCAACACCTGCTGTATCCGTGAAAATGCGGAAAACCATGCCTTCGGCAACATCGGCGCCCTCAAAAAGCAAAAGCGGGAGAATCCCAACCTCCTCATCGCGGTGGGGGGCTGTATGGTGCAGGAAGAGGGCAAGGCGAAGCTTCTGAAGGAGAAATTTCCCTTCATCGATATCCTCTTCGGCACCCACAACCTGCCCGAACTCAAATCGTTGATTGAGAGAAAGCGGGCGCAGAGAAAATCGGTGATTTCGGTGACGGAGGCACGGGAGAGGACGGAGGACGGAATTAGCCCCGTGCGCACGAGCTACCCCAACGCATGGGTGAATATCACCTACGGCTGTAACAATTTCTGCTCCTACTGCATCGTGCCCTATGTGCGGGGCAGGGAGTGCTCTCGGAGAGCTGAAGATATCCTTGCGGAGGCCGAAGCGCTCATCCGGGCGGGGTATAAGGAAATCACCCTTCTCGGGCAGAATGTGGATTCCTACCACTGCGAGGGCGTGGATTTTCCCGAACTTTTGGAGCGGGTCGCCCAAATCGAGGGCAAATTCCGCCTCCGCTTCATGACGTCTCACCCCAAAGATTTCTCAGAGCGCCTCGTTGCCGTGATGAAGAAATACGATAAAATTTGTAAGCACCTGCACCTTCCCGTGCAATCGGGAAGCAATCGCATCTTGGGGCTCATGAACAGGAGATACACCCGTGAAAAGTATCTCTCCGAAATCGCGCTCCTCAAGCGGGAGATCCCCGACTGCGAGGTGACGACGGACCTCATCGTCGCCTTCCCGACGGAGACGGAGGAGGATTTTCAGGATACCCTCGCCCTCGTAGAGGAGGCCGATTTCTCTTCCGCATTCACCTTCATCTTCTCCCCGCGCACGGGCACCAAGGCGGCTACGATGGAGGGGCGTATCCCCGAGGACGTTGCCAAGGATCGCATCACGCGGCTCATCGCGCTCGTTAACGCCAAGACGAGGGAAAAGAGCGCAAAATATGTCGGAAAGACCATCGAAATTCTGTGTGAGGATTACGATGAGAAGAAGGGGCTCTATCTCGGGCGGGATGAATACGGCAGGATGGGCTACTTTGAAAGCGAAAGGGATAGAAGGGGCGAATTTGTCAACCTGAAAATTACGTCCGCAAACGGCATTTCCCTGTATGGGGAGCTTGACTGAAGAAGGAGAGAACAGAATGGGACTTTCCCCGATGATGAAGCATTGGCAGAAGATCAAGGAGCAGTATCCGGATTGCCTCGTCTTTTACCGCCTCGGCGACTTCTACGAGATGTTTTTCGACGATGCCGTCAAGGCGAGCGCCATCCTCGATTTGACGCTGACGGGCAGGGACTGCGGGCTCGAGGAGCGTGCACCCATGTGCGGCGTACCCTATCACGCCGTCGATACCTATGTGCAGAAACTCGTTGAGAACGGGCTCCGCGTTGCGATTTGCGAACAGCTCTCCGACCCGAAGGACTCCAAGAAGGGGGATATGGTGGACAGAGACGTCATTCGCGTCGTCTCTGCGGGCACCGTCATTGAGGGAAATTTGCTCGATGAAAAGAAGAGCAACTACATCGCTTGTGCCTATAAGAGCGGGGGGGATGTTGCGCTTGCATGGGCGGAGATCACCACGGGGGAATTTGCTGCCCGTGAAGAGGAGAGCGTAGAAAAACTCATTTCCGAACTCGTCAACCTCTCGGTTGCCGAAGTCATTTGTAACGATGAGCTCTTGTTTGCCGTAAAGGAATTCCCCGAAGTGGAGCGGGGCATCCTTCCGCCCTTCTCCTGTTACCTCCCTTGGGCGTTTACGCAGCCGCAGGCGGAAAAGACGCTCAAAGAACAGTTTTCTGTCTCCTCGATGGATGCCCTCGGGATCGGGGGGCATACGGGGGCGATCGCGGCCTCGGGGGCGCTCGTCGCCTACCTTCTCGAGACGCAGAAGCATGCCCTCAAGAACATCAACTCCCTGCGCTTTTCGGATGGACAGCGCATGATGAAGTTGGATCCGACCGCGCTCCGCAACCTCGAGATCCTCAAAAATAACGGGGAGGGGAAGAAGTACGGTTCCCTTCTGTGGCTCCTCGATAAGACGAGGACGGGCATGGGCGCAAGGAAGCTTGCAAGCCTCCTCACGAGCCCGCTCTACGACGTCAAGGAAATCAACGAGAGGTTGGATGCCGTCGAAGAGCTCTGCAAGGCCACGGTCGTCCGCATGGGGCTCTCGGATATGCTCGCGGGCGTAAGGGATATCGAGCGGCTGACGGGCAGAATTTCCAACGGCAACCTGCAGCCGAGCGATTGCCTTGCGCTCTCCGCTTCGCTTGCCGTCATACCAAACCTCAAATTTCAGCTGACGGGCTTCTCTTCGAGGCTTCTTCTTGCCATCTCCCAAAAACTCGTGGATACCAAGGAGGTGTGCGCCCTTCTCGATAGCGCCATCGACCCCTCCGCCAAGACCCTTCGGGATGGGGATTACATCAGGGCGGGGTACAATCACGACCTCGATGAGCTCCGTGCCGTAAAAAAGCACAGCGCAGAGCTCCTCACGGCGCTCGAGACGCGGGAGCGCGAACGCACGGGCATCCGCACCCTCAAAGTTGGGTTCAACCGCGTGTTCGGGTATTACATCGAAGTGAGCAATTCCTTCAAGGATAAGGTGCCCTACGATTACGTCCGCAAACAGACGCTCACCAACGGAGAGCGGTACATTACCGAGGAACTCAAGGATCTCGAGCGCAAAATTCTTTCGAGTGACGACGAGGCCCAGCGCATTCAGGAAGAGCTGTACGAACATATCCTCGAAATCCTCACCGACAACATCCGCGTTTTTCAGCAAATTGCGGCGGCCATCGCGATGCTCGATTGCCTCGTCTCCTTCGCCGTCGTCTCCAAGGAGAATAAGTACTGCCGCCCCGAACTCAAGGAAGAGGGCGCCCTCAGGATCGAGGAGGGGAGGCACCCCGTCGTCGAGGCCATCTCCCGTGAGCGGTTCGTGCCCAACGATTGCCTCTTGGATGGGGATGAGAACAGGACGCTCGTCATTACGGGCCCCAATATGGCGGGGAAGTCTACCTACCTTCGGCAGGTGGCGCTCATTGTATTCATGGCGCATGTGGGGTGCTTCGTCCCCGCAAAGCGGGCGGAAATTCCGCTTACAGACCGCATCTTCACAAGGATCGGCGCAAGCGACAACCTCATCTTGGACCGCAGTACCTTCATGGTGGAAATGACCGAAGTTGCCAATATCCTCCGCAACGCCACCCCGCGGAGCCTGCTCATCCTCGATGAAGTGGGGCGGGGCACGAGCACCTTCGACGGGCTCTCCATCGCATGGGCAGTGGTGGAGACGCTCACCGAAAAGGTACGCGCAAAGACGTTGTTTGCGACCCATTACCATGAACTCACCGAGCTCGAAGGCAAGCTCGACGGCGTAAAAAATTACAAGATCAGCGTGCGGGAAATCGGCGGCTCCATCGTATTTTTACGCAAGATCGTGCGCGGCGGGGCTTCGAGGAGCTTCGGCGTGGAAGTTGCATCCCTTGCGGGCGTTCCCAAAGAGGTAACGGACCGCGCCAAGGAAATTCTGAAGGGGCTCGAGCGCAAGAGCGGAAGGCCTGCTCCCGCTGCCATGGCAGAGGAGGAGCCCGAAGAGCGGTTCGCCCTCGAAGAGGAACTGCGCGGCATCGAAGTGAACGTACTCACCCCCCTGCAGGCGCTTGCCCTGCTCTCTGAGTGGAAGGAGAAACTCAAATGAGAATCAATGTCTTGCCGTCCGAAGTCTACAATAAGATCGCGGCGGGGGAGGTCGTAGACCGCCCCTATTCGGTGGTGAAGGAGCTCGTGGAGAACGCCCTCGATGCGGGGGCCACCGAAATTTCCATCGAGATAGAGGGGGGAGGAAAGACGCTCGTACGCATTACGGACAACGGGTGCGGCATCGAGCGGGATGACCTCGTTTACGCCTACACCCCGCATGCGACGAGCAAGTTAAAGACGGCGGAGGACCTCTTCGGGGTGACCACTCTCGGCTTCCGCGGAGAGGCCATTGCCTCCATTGCCGCCGTCTCCAAGATGAAAATCACCTCCAAAACGGCGGGTGCGGAGGCGTATTCCCTCTCCTCGGAAGGGGGGAAACTCTCTTCTCCCATGCCTGCGGCAGGGGCGGACGGCACCGTCGTTATCGTGGAAGATCTCTTCTACAACACCCCCGCACGGCTCAAATTCTTAAAATCGGATGCACAGGAGGAGGGGGACGTGACGGGCATGGTGACCCGCTTTATCCTCTCGAGACCGGAAGTAGCGTTTACCTATACGGCGGGCGGGAAGCTCAAGTTCCGCTCCCTCGGAGACGGCCTTGCCTCTGCGCTTGCCGCCGTATACGGCGCGGGCATCCTCGAAAATCTCTATGAACTCGATGCCGATAAGCACGGCATCCGCCTTAGCGGGTACATCGGCAACCAGAACTTTTCCAAGCCCAACCGCACCTATCAGAGCCTGTTCGTCAACGGTAGGTACGTCGTAAACCAGACGGTCTCAGCCGCCATCACCAACGCGTATGCGAGCTATCTGATGAAGCGGCAGTACCCCTTCTATGTGCTCTTTTTGGATGTCCCGCCCGAAATCGTGGACGTCAACGTGCACCCCAACAAGGCGGATGTGCGCTTTGCGGATAACCAAATTATCTACGGGAGCGTCTACTCGGTCGTCTCTGCGGTGCTCGACGGCAATTCGCGCGCCCTCGAATACCTTGCAGGTTCCAAAAAGGAGGCCACAGCTTCCGAAGTCCCCGCAAGCGTCCCTGTAGCCTCCGAAGCTCCTTCGGGTTCGAAGGGAACTCCCGAAGCGC
>CANQMQ010000024.1 GCA_947625025.1 uncultured Clostridia bacterium | reverse complement strand
TGTCTTGTGCTCTTTCTCTCGCAAAAATCCTCAAAAAATCTTCCCGCTTTTTACTTGACTTTTATTTGCAGGTCTTTCTTGGGCTTCCCATAAAAATACGGGGGGTAAGCCGCTACCCCCCGTCCCGTAAACCTCTTTTACTTCTTCTTGATGGTATTGGTAAAGGAGATGATGCGCTCGCCGTTGCCGAATACCACGAGCTGATCCCCCGCCTCGAACACATAGTTCCCGTCGATGGAGGAGATGTACTCCGTCTCCTTCTTGACGGTGAGGATGTTCATGCCGTACCTGCCGCGGGGGTTGACTTCGATGAGCTTTCTCCCCACCCATTGGGGCGGGCAGAGAATTTCGAAGATGGAATACCCCGAGCCGAGGTCGATATAGTTGATGATGTCTGCCGAGTTGAGGCGGACTGCGAGCTTCTCCGCCGTATCCCGATCGGGGTAAATGACTTCATCCGCCCCCACGCGGAGGAGGAATTTCTTCTGGATCTCGGTGGCGGCCTTGGAGACGATGCGCTTGGCGCCGAGGTCCTTTAAGTGGGAGGTGATCTCGAGGGAAGATTGGAAGTCGTCCCCGATGGCCACCACGCAGACGTCGAAGGAAGGGATGTCCATCGAGCGCAAATTATCGATGTTCATGCAGTTTGCGATGAGGGCGTTGGTATAGCGGGAGGCGAGGGCGTTTACGGTATCCTCGTTCTTATCCACGATCATCACCTCGTTGCCGAGTTCGAGAAGGCGGTCTCCCACCATTCTGCCGAATTTACCCATGCCGATCAAGAGTACCGATTTCATACTTTCTCCTTTAACCGATGTAGAAGGCGTCGATGGGGCGGCGCACTTCGGGCGTATTGCGTCTGCGGCGGAAGGCATACGCAAGGGTGAGTACGCCCACCCTTCCCGCAAACATCAATAGAATAATGATAAGTTTAGACCACCAATGCAGGGTGGCCGTAAGCGACATCGAGAGCCCCACCGTGCCCACCGCCGAGACCGTCTCGAAGAGGACGCGGGAGAACAGCCCTTCGGAGGCGGGCTCCGCCGTACAAATGATGAGGGTGGAGCAGAGCACGAGGGTGAGGTAGGCCGCGAAGATGGCGAGCGCCTGCACGAGGAGGCGCATATCGATCCTGCGCTTGCCGATATTGATATCCGAACGGCTCCGAAGGGCCGAGATCATACCCATCACGATGACGGTGAAGGTGCCCACCTTGATGCCGCCCGCGGTAGAGCCCGAACTCCCGCCGATGAACATCAAAACGACCGTTAAAAGGTATCCGCTCCCCGAAAGGGAGGAAGGGTCCGTGGTGCAGAAGCCCGCGGTGCGCGGCGTCACGCTGTTGAAGAGGGCGCAGAGCAGCAGCTCTCCGAAGTTGTACCCCGCATAGGTGGGGTTATTCCGCTCGAAGAGGAGAAATAACAGGGTCCCGCCCACGATGAGGACGGTGTTGACGACGAGGATGACTTTGGTATAGAATTGGAACTTCTTGGGGTTGAGGCGGCAATCGAGCACATCCCCCCACACGCAGAAGCCGAGCCCGCCCACGATGATGAGGACGGAGAGGGTGAGAACGACGAGGGGATCGGTCGCATAATAGGTGAGCGACCCCGTCCCCGCAAAGGTGCCTCCGAGCACATCGAAGCCCGCATTGCAGAAGGCCGAGACGGAGTGGAATACGGCAAACCATATCCCGATCGCCCCGAAATCGGGGATGAACCGAATACTGAGCAGGGCGGCGCCCATCCCCTCAAAGAGGAGGGTGCCGAGAAAGATCCTACGGATGAGCCGCTTGACGCTCGAAAGCGTCCCCCCCACCGTCTGCAATACGGCACGGCGTTCGTATAACCCGAAGCCGCGGCCGATCATGAGGAAGAGGACGGAGACAAAGGTCATAAAGCCGAGCCCGCCGAGCTGGATGAGGGCGAGAATGACTGCCTGCCCGAATCCCGACCAATGCACCCCCGTATCGAAGGGGGTGAGCCCCGTGACGCATGCCGCCGAGACGGACGTGAAGAGCGCATCGATGAAGGGCGTCGCGCCCTCCTTGGAGGCGAAGGGCAGGAGCAGGAGAATACACCCCGCCGCCACGACCGTGAAATAGCCGAGGACGAGGTATCTCCAAACGTTCATCTTGCCTCTTAACTTCTTTCTTTCGCCCATATCCGTACTTCCGAGGTGGATTCTACCACACGCGGGCGCGTTTGTCAACTGATTTTACGCGAGGGAGATGCGATCGGAGACGGAGCGCACGAATACGCCCTTCTCCTCTCCGTACGAGACGCAGTCCCGCAGGAATGCCGCGAACCGCTCCGTGGGGCGCACGTCCCCGAGGACGCTTGCAGCAAGGGGGACAAGTTCATCGAAGTAGATGGCGACCCGATCCTCGAGGGCACCCTTGATGAGGGATACGGCCTCGTACACCGTGAAATCCTCCTCGCTCTTGCGGAGGGCGGGCCCTTCCGCCTCCACGCGGAACTTGCCGAACTGCACCGCGCGGGGGTTCTTGTAGAAATAATCCACCCCGAGGACGCGGTCACGGCTCATCGCACAACCGTCGATGAGGGCGTCGAGGCGGGCATCCGCACGGGACCCGCTCTTGAGGATGCCGAACGTCGCATACACCCGCTTCTTTAAGAAGGTGCGGGAGATGGGCTCCTCGGTGGAGACGATCTCCTTGATGCGGGCCATGATCTCGGCATCGTGCTCCCCGCTTGTGACAAACTGCGCCGTCTCCGCGCCCGCCGCCTTGACGGCACGGTATGGCTTCTTGTATTTGGAGATCCAAGCGTCTCCCCGCTTATCCGCCCCCGTCAGGCGGTCGAGTACATCCTTAATACGCTTGATTTCCCGCTTGGGGTTGTTGTAATAATTGACGCAGTTGACGCGGAGCACATTCCAATTGCCCCGCTTGAGCGTCTGCACCTGCAGGATATTCCTATCCTTGACGGAGAACTTTTCGGTGCCGTCACACAGGATGCCCAAGATGAAGCGGTGCTTGTTCTTGGGGTCTACGACGGCGACGTCGAGCTTGAATTCGGAGGCGCCCACGTCTACGCGGCAATCGTAGCCATAGGAAGCGAGCTCCGCGGCGAGGTACTTCCCGATGCCCGCCCCGCCCCGCACGGTATCCGAACGGACGGCGAGCGTCGTCCTCCCCTTCTCCGCAAATTCGAGGAAGGCCTTGAGCCCCGCCACCCCCTTCGAGGAAGTCTTGGCGAGGTCGATCATCGGGGCAGTCATGGAGGAGAACACGAGCATCTCCTCCCTTGCACGGGAGACGGCGACGTTGAGGCGGCGCCAACCGCCCGCCTGGTTGAGGGGGCCGAAGTTGAGGGATACCCGCCCCGTGCGGTCGGGGCCGTAGCACACCGAGAACAGAATGACGTCCCGCTCATCCCCTTGTACATTCTCCAGATTCTTGACGAAGAGCGGCTCTTCCCGCTCGTAGGCGGGCGTCTCGAGGCGGTTCTTCAAAATTTCCTTGGAGAGAAGCCGCTCGATGTAATCCTGCTGGACGCTCGAGAAAGTCACGATGCCCATGCTCGAGCGGGAGAGGGCGGGGTCTTTGAGCCTGCGCACTACCTCGTTTACGAGGGCTTCCGCTTCCTTTGCATTGCGCTTGGTGAAGCCGCGGTCGTAGGTGCCGTCCACGGGGATGAGCTGTACCTTGCTCTCCAAGGCATCGGGAGAGGGGAAGGTGCACAGGCGGTTGTCGTAATACATGCCGTTGGAGAAGGCGATGAGGCTCTCATGCTTACTGCGGTAGTGCCAGCGGAGATGCCGCTCGGGAAGCCCCAAGGCAAGGCAGTCGTCGAGAATGCTCTCGAGGTCCTCATTCTCGAGGTTATCCTCATCCACATAGGTGGAGTGGAAGAAGGAGGTGGGCGGGAGCTGTTTGGGGTCCCCTACGACGATGGCGGCCTTCGCCCTTGCGATGGAACCCACTGCCTCCGCCGTGGTCATTTGGGAGGCCTCGTCGAAAATGACGACGTCGAAGAGGTTGGCCTCGGGCTTGATATATTGCGCCACCGTGATGGGGCTCATCAGAAGGCAGGGGCAGAGCACCGAGGAGAGCATGGGAATTTCGGAGAGCAGGTTGCGGATCCCCGAGCCCCGCAAGTTGGATTTGGAGAGGCGGGCAAACGCCGCAAGCTCTAAGGAGAGGCTGCCCTCATCATCGGGCTTCGGGAGCCTCGAAATGAGTTGGGCACGAAGGTAATCGCGGGTGAGGCGGGTGAAATCATCCCACGCGAGGCGGAATTTCTCTACCGTCTCCTCCAAGGTGCCCACCGTCATGCGGGAGAGGGCGGGGTCTGCGGGGATGGTGATCTCGAGGAAGTTCTTGTATACATTTTTCTCAAACCCCGCGAGGATGTTCTCTACCTTGAGCCTGCCGCTCTCGAGGCTGTCCGTGATGAAGGTGAGGCCGTACCCCGCAAGTTTTTTGGCGGTCGCGCGGTACATGCACCAATTGGGAAGCATATCCACGTTGTCGATGAGGGCGGTCGCCTTGGCGTAGAAGTAATCGAGCACGTCCTCATCCTTTAATTTGGAGCGGTCTGCATTCGTGACTTCGAGGAAGCAATTCTCGGCATGGAAGTAGCTATCCGCGGCCTTCAAATAGCCGTCGAGCACGGGCATGGTATACCCGTTTGCCGCGCGGATGCACATTCCGTTGAAGGCATCGGCGTTGTAATCGAGGAATACGGAGGCGCATGCCGCATGCAGGGAATAGAGCGCTTCGAGGAACTCCGCCCGCTTCTTGAATACGATGTGCCCGCCGCGGTCGCAGAAATTTTTGGAGAGCGCGGTGTTTTCCTTCACCCTTCGGATGGAGGCATCGATTTCGACGACCGTCTCCAAGAACTTCTGCACATCCTCCTCCGCAAGGGGGCGGATGGCGGCGCGGGTGAGCTTCTTTACGAGGACGCGGGCGGGCTTATACAGTTTCCAATCCCCGCCCCGCTCGAGGTATGCCCCCACATCCTTGCAGTCGTCGAGGTCTACGAGCGTCTTGAAGTGCTTATAGTAGTATTCGAGGCGGACGTCGAGGCGGCGGTTGGCGTTGTAGAAGGCGTAGAATTCCTCCTCCTTCACCCCCTTGAAGTACTTCTCATAGGCGCCTCCCGCGAGGGCGCGGGCGATATCGCAGAGGGTGTTGAGTTTTTTACGGGTGATGGCGGAGACGCGTTGGCGGTAAAACTCGAGGAAGAGCCCCAAGAAGGACTTGAGGTGCTTGATTTCCGCAATGACGACCTCCGAAGAGCAGAATACCCGATCGCGGATCTCCTGCGAATACTCGGAGAGGTTGACGTTTTCGAAGGGAGAATGGAACACCCCGCCGCACTCCTTGGCGGCCGCCGCGGCGGTGAGGATCATGGCGCGGCATTCGGAGAGCTTCTTTTCGGTGAGTGAATCGTAGAAGGAACTCTCGATATCGAGGATATCCGGGGCGTTTTTGTTCTTAAGGTATTCGAGGATGGCTTCGTACACCGAAACGCCGAGCCGCCTCTTCTTGTGAAGGGCAGTGAGGGGCTCCTTGAGCTCTTCCCGAAGGGCGGTGAGCTCCCGTGCCCGTTCCCCGAAGGAGAGCTCGGTCTCGCTCCCCGCAAGTTGCAAAGTGGCCTCGAGGCGGCGCAGGACATCCGCCTTATCCGTCTTGTTGGAGTGAAGTTCGAGGCAGAAATCCCCGATGCCTATGCCGTCGAGTCTCTTCTTGACGACGTCGAGCGCGGCCTTCTTCTCTGCGACGAAGAGCACCCGTTTGCCGCGGGCGAGGGCATTGGCGATGAGGTTGGTGATCGTCTGGCTCTTGCCCGTTCCGGGAGGGCCGTGGAGCACAAACGAGGCACCCGTGTCCGCAAGCGCCACCGCAGAAAACTGCGAACTATCCGAAGGGAGGGGGAGCAAAATTTCATCGGGAGAGGCGGTATCCTCCTCCTTTGCAGGGGGAAATTCCCTGCGCTCTGCCCTGCCCGAAAGGAGGGCGGAGACGGTATCGTTTTTCTTAAAATCCTCGATATGGGTACGGATATCGTTCCAAAGAAGGAACCTCTGGAAGGAGAATGCGGAGAGATACATGCACGGGACCACCCCCCAACCCTTCATGGAGGCCGTTTCGGCGCGCATCATCGCAAGAATTTCAGAAATTTTGTGGGCGGAGACGTCGCCGCCGAGCCCGCGGACGTCGATGTTGAACTCCTGCTTCAGGTATTCGAGCAGGGTGGCGTTGACGAAGTACCCCTCCTCGCCGAGCTCCACCGAATATTGCTCCCCGCCCTTGCCGCGCAAAATGCTTACGGGAAGCAAAACGACGGGGGCATGTCGAGGTTTAGAATCCTCTTTTGAAATATAGCGGAGGAATCCGAGGGCGAGGTACAGAATTTTGGCGCCCGCCTCTTCGGCGGCCTCGCGGTTCTTTTTGAGTAGTTTTTGGGCGGTCTCGGAGGTAACCGAGGGGTCTGCACAGGCGCGGAGCACCCCCTTTGTGAGCTCCAAGCCGATGAGGTCCTTCTCCTGCGGGGTGAGCTCATAGGCGAAGCTCTCCTCGCGGGCCGCAGAGCGCAGTTCGAGGGTGCGCTTCTCCGCAAATCCCGCGTAGAAGGCATCCAAATCCCCCACGCGTACTTTCAGCGCATTCTTTCCCGTAAACCAAAGGAGGGGGTTCTTGGAGGAGAGATCGAGCAGCCGCCTCTCCCAAAGTTTGTTTTTGGGGAGCTTGCCATCGAGTTTGAGCCCGCCGAATTCGGTGAGCGGGGCGGGTGCGGCATCGGGGGAGCTCTCCTCTTCGCGGTAAATTTCGTACCCCTTTAAGCCCTTGCCGCGGGTAGGGCATACGGCAATTCCGCCCATGCGGCAGCGCCGTACATCCACAAAGCATTCGAAGGCGCCCCCCGCAAGTTTATCGCGAAAGTGCTTCTCGGAGGCGGTATAGGCGATACTCGTATCCGAGAACAGGTCCTCCGCATCGAAGAAGCTGAGGTTGTTGATGCCGTCCGAACAGTAGCTCTCCACGATGCCGCTATCATCTATGGCGGGGTCGAGGAAGCAGCTCTCGTAGAGCCAAACGCCCGCACCGAAGGTATTCTTGCCGACGGCGAGCACGGGGTTGAGCCCCGCGGCCTCGAGGCAGGCACAGGCAAAGAGGGCGAGCTCGAAGGAGGTCGCGCTCCCCGCCTTCAGAATGGGCCCCGCCGTAGTCGTGGCGATGGGAAGGGAGGCATCGCAACCCTCCCCGCGGGCCAAGTTGTAGCCGCGGATGGCGGCAAAGACGGAGGCGATGATTTGGCGTACGGCATTCTTGTCTGCCCCCGCATACCCGTAAAAATCGGCCGAGGCGTTCCACTTTTTGAGCCGCTTGCCCGCTTCCGAGAGGACGGCGCCCGTATCCGCAATGCGGGGGCGGATGAAGTGGGCGATGCGCTCGGGGTTGCCCGAAAGGCCCTCCCAATAGTCGAAGGGGAGCACGGTGAGCTTGCCCTCCGCAGAGGCCACCTCCTTACCCTCGCTCTTTGCAACGACGCGGAAGGAGACCTCCTTCAGTTCATCGTTCTCCGCCAAAAAGACAGGGGAAAAGATGCCCCCCGCCTCGAGCTCCACCGCGCTCTCGAAGGGAACTTCCACCTTCTCTTCAAAGGGCACGAAGAGCCCGTCTCCCCCCTCGAGGGTCACGGTTAAAGAGAGCGCCTCTTCGAAGGTACTGCGGATGCGGATGCGCACGGGCGTTGCCCTGAAGTAATCGACGTACCCCACAAATTTGGGGAACTTCGGTTCAAGTTTCACTTTTTCGGTAAGGACTTTCTTTCTCGCCGCCATATGATCTCCCGCCCGCACCGCATGCGGGCTTCAACATCACTTGAATTCAACTTCCATTATACCATATTTTCCCATAAATTGCAACATGCGCGCGCACAAAATTATAAACTTTTCACGCTACTCGTTCGCCTCTTATTTTGATGTATATCGAAATAATTAAAAAATCCATGATTTTTACGGTTTTTCTTGCAAAAATCATGAATTCTATCATATTTAGATGATTATCGAAATAAGAATAAGGTACGGCGGGCAGGAAATTTCCTGCCCGCCGTACGCCTTTATAATCCTATTAAATAAAGGCGTTTTCGAAGTATTCCAGCCCCCCTTCATAGATAGAGACGACGTCGAACCGCACGGGGATCTCCCGCTTTTCACGGAGGCAATAGAAGGCAGCGATCTTGCGGTACCGCTCCTGCTTGGCCCTGTTCACGGCCTCGGCGGGCAGCCCAAAGGCATCGCTCTCCCTCGTCTTGACTTCCACAAAGCAGGTGTAGCCATCCTTGCTGTATGCCACGATATCGGCCTCCCCGAAGGGCGTCTTGAAGTTGCGCTCCAAGATCTTGAAGCCGTGCTTTTTCATGTATTTGCAGGCCTGTTCCTCTCCCTGCCGTCCCAAAAGTTTTTGACGAAAGTCCTTCTGTGGATCCTGCATATGCCGACCTCCCTTATCGCCTCTATGTGCTCCTTGGTGCCGTACCCCATATTGCGCTCGAAGCCGTATTCGGGGAACTCCTCGGAATATTTTGCCATCAGCGCATCGCGGTGCACTTTTGCTACGATGCTCGCCGCCCCGATGGAGCACACGAGGGCATCCCCCTTCACGATGCTCCTCTGCGGAACTTCGATATCGAGGGTCATGTTGCCATCGGTGAGCACGAAATCGGGGGTTACATTTAGCCCCTCCACCGCCCGCTTCATCCCGAGGCGGGTCGCCTGCAGGATGTTGATGCGGTCTATCTCGCGCTCCGGGATCTCTACGATGCAGTACGCCCGCGCCACTTCCCTGATGCGCTCCGCAAGCTCCTCCCGCTTCTTTTTGGAGAGCTTCTTGCTATCGTCTACCCCCTTCAGCCGCTCCTCCGCATCGAGGGGCAGAATGACGGCGGCGCATACGACGGGCCCCGCAAGAGGGCCCCTGCCCACTTCATCGACGCCCGCTACGGCCCCGTAGCCCATCTCTTTATACTGTCTTTCGTACGTCAAGCGGTCCATCTCATTCGGCGAGGCCGACCTCCCTCAAATCTTCCAAGGTATCAAAGCATACGCCGCCGAGGCGCCCCTTGCGGAAGTCGTCGATGGCGGCACGCTCCCCTCTCTCGTAATCGAATTCACCGCCACGGGTCACCAATCCCCGACGCCTGCATACCCCTTCGAGCATACTGAGGGGGGAATCGGGTGCGATGCCGTACCGCTCTGAAAGGGCCTCGGGGTACGCCGCCGCCATATCCTCGAGCAGGGAGAGGGCAATCTCATCGATGGCCAAGATGTCGTCGTTGATGCTCCCCACATAGGCGAGGCGCCGCGCGTGGAGCTGATTTTCGCAGGAAGGAGGCATGGTGCCGGGCGTATCGAGTAGCTCAAAACTGCCGCACCGCACCCACTGCTTTGCACGGGTCACCCCCGCCTTATCCCCCGTCTGCGCCCGTTTGGAGCCCGCGATCAGGTTAATGAGGGTGCTCTTCCCCGTATTCGGAATGCCCGCGATCATGAAGCGCATGGGCCTTGAGAGCCCCCGTGCCCGCATGCGTTCGGCCTTTTCCCGAACCGCCTGCTCCATCGCCGTGCGCAGCGCCCTTGCAGAGGCGGGGGCGGTGGAGATGAGGGGAACGGCAAGCCTTCCGCTCCTCTTCACTGCGGTAAGGAGGGCTTCGGCTACGGGTCTATCCGTGAGATCCCACTTGTTGAATGCAAAAAGGACGGGCTTTGTTCCCGTCAACGAAAGAAGTTTTTGGTTGAAACTCGAGGCGGGGCAACGGGCGTCGAGCACGAATACGACGGCATCGCTGAGCGAAATTTGCTCCTCCATCATGCGCATCGCCTTTGCCATGTGCCCCGGGTACCATTGAATGACTTTCATGTGCTTACTCCGGTTTCAGAAGATCGGGCCTGTTCTTTCTCGTGATTTCCAAGGCCTTCTCCCGCCGCCACTTATCGATTTCGGCATGGTTACCGCTTCTGAGCACTTCGGGCACCGCGAGGCCGCGGTATTCCACGGGGCGGGTGTAGTGCGGGTACTCCAAGAGCCCCTCCGAAAAGCTCTCCTGCACCAACGATTCGGGGGAGAGTACCCCATCGAGATAGCGGGTCACGGCGTCGATGAGCACCATCGCGGGCAGCTCCCCGCCCGTAAGCACGTAGTCCCCGATGGAGAGCTCTTCATCGATGAAAAGATCTATGGCCCGCTGATCGACGCCCTCATAGTGGCCGCACAAAAGAACGAGGTGCTCCTCCTCCGAGAGCTTCACGACGCGCTCCTGCGTGAGGGGCCTTCCTTTGGGAGATAGATAAATTCTGTGGGCACCATGTCCGCGATCGACCGCCTCAATTGCACTTCCGATGGGTTGGGGCGTCATGACCATGCCCGCCCCGCCGCCGAAGGGGTAGTCGTCGCATTTGAGGTGCTTATCTTCCGAATAATCGCGAATGTTTACGGCTTCGAGCTGCAGTTTTCCCTCCCGCTTTGCCCTGCCGAGGATGCTCTCGTCGAGGGCAGAAAACATCTCGGGGAAGAGGGTGAGTACGGTAATTTTCATAGCACCGCCACCTCGAAGAACCGCCGTTTGGAAACGGTAATTCGCTTTTTTTCTACGTCAACTTCCAAAATCACCCCATCCGCCGCGGGGAAGAGAATTTCCTTCTCCTCACAATGGACGGTGTAGATATCGGTTGCCGCCTGCGTCACATCCTTCAGGGTGCCGTAAACCTCGCCGTCCTCAAAGCAAATTTCACTGCCAATAAGGTCTGCGATGTAGTAGCTCCCCTCGGGGGGCACGGGCGCCTCGGCGCGGGGAATGACGACGTCCTTTCCCCTGAATAGCTCTGCGGCATTACGGTCGGGCACGCCTCTGAGCCCCAAAAAGACGAAGCCATCCGCCGTGCGGGCGGAGAGAATTTTATACTCCACCCCATCCAAAAAGACCCGTTTGAAGGCCTTGAACGTCTCCGCGCTATCCGTATACGGCTTGATCTTGAGCTCCCCGCGGATGCCCTGCGGCTTCAACACGACGCCCACCGTAAGCCAATTCATGCCCTTCCTCCGAACAGTTCCATCGCGACGCGGCGGATCTCCTCCTGCGTCTCTTCGCGGCTCGGCATGCTCTTGATGACGGCTACGTTTTCGGGGAACTTCTCGAATACTTCCAAATATTTATTCCGCGTGAGCCTCTGCCGCTCGATGGTCTCATACCGTTCCCGCTCGGTACGGCGGGAGATGCGGCGCATCCCCTCTTCGGGGTCGAGGTCGATGAATACCACGAGGTCGGGCCTCAAGAGCTCCATCGCGGGGCGGTTGAGTTCGATGACCCAATCGAGGGGCACGACGCCCCCGTTATACGCAAACGAGGAAAAGTAATACCTATCGCAGAGCACATTGCCCTCTTCGAGCATGGCGCGCATGCCGTATACGGGGTTCTGCACGTGGTCGAGGCGGTCTGCGGCAAAGAGCGCAGCGATGGTGTGCTCATCGGCATCGATCTTTCCCGACATGCAGGCACGCAAGAGCTCTCCGAACGGAGATTCGGTGGGCTCGTGGGTATAGAAACACTTCTCCCCACGCTCTTCCAAATATTTTCCGAGCTGACGCATCTGGGTAGACTTGCCGCTCCCGTCAATTCCTTCGAATACGATAAACTTTCCCTTCCTCATAGCCCCTCCATTATAGCAAACTCCCGCGCCATTGTCAACGCGGGAGGGAAAATTAAAGTTGACTTTAACCGATGAATATTACGCCGAGCGTCCCCGGGCCACAGTGCGAACCGATGACGGGCCCCACCGTCTGGCGCACGATCTGCGCATTCGGCCTCTTGGCAAGCACGAGGTCGCGGAGCCTGTCTCCCTCTTCGGGGCAATCGGCGTCTACGATGTACACATGTTTCTCCTCATCCCTGAGCTCTTCGATTACCTTGTTTGCGAGGGTGGAGATGGCCTTCTTCCTGCCGCCCAACTTCTGAATGACTTTGAGCTCGCCGTCTGAAACCGTGAGCATGGGCTTTAATTGCAGGATGGTCCCCGCCGCCGCGGCGAGCGAGGAGCACCGCCCGCCCCGCTTCAAGTGCATGAGGTCGTCTACGACGAAGTACACCCTCACCTTATCCCGAAGCTGTTCCAAGAAGGCGAGGATCTCCTCATCGGAAGCCCCTGCCTGTTTGAGCTTTGCGGCCTCTTCCGCCTGGATGCCCGTCCCGAGGCAAATGCTCTTGGTATCGAACACGGTGCACTTGCGTTCGGGGAAACGCTCTTTGAGCTCTAATAGGGCGGTATCGAGGGATGAAAACGTCCCCGAGAGTTTGTGGGAGAAGGAGACGTACAGAACGTCCTCCCCCCGCTCGAAGTAGGGAATGAGGATGCGCTTGTATTCCTCGGGGTTGAGCGCCTGCGTCTTGGGGATCTCCCCGCTGCGCACGGCATCGTAAAACCCCTTGAAATCCGTATGTTCGCCGAGGTCGTAAAAATATTCCTGCCCGCCGTAGAAGTAGGGCATGGAGATGTAGTCGAGGCCGAGTTCACGGGCCCGTGTATACCAAAGTTCGCCGTTGGAATCACAAATAAGTACGCTCATAATCTCTCCTTTTTTCCATTATAAAGGTATCCGTGAAGATTGTCAAGGGATTTTATCTTTTTTTACGGACGAAGCCAACCGAGGAAGGCCTTGAAGGCGGAGGGGATGGCGTACTGCTCTTTTATTTCCTCTGCCGTTGCCCAGATGAGCTTGAGCCCGCCCGCATCTTCCTCTTCCGTCTCGATAAGGTACCCCGTCATGTGCCATTCCACATGGGTGAAGATATGCTTCGCTCTTTTGATTTCGAGCACCCCGCTTGCGGGCATGGTACCCCCCTCTTTCATGGGGAAGCCATACAGGCCTGCAAGGAGGCCCTCTCCGCGGCGCACGATGCCGTAGCGATTTTCCCTGCGGTAGACGTACACCGCCGCCTCCACGACCTTGCGCTCCCGCTTGGGGGCGCGGACGGGAAATTCGAGCTCCCGCCCCTCTGAATGGGCGCGGCAGAGGGTATTCCACGGGCAAATTTCACACAGGGGCGCCCCGTTGGGAAGGCAGACGATGGCGCCGAGCTCCATGAGGGCTTCGGTAAACTCCCCCGTCTCGGGAGGGTAATCGGCGCGAAGCGCTTCCTTGAAGTACTCCCGTGCCCCATTTCCATCCACACAGCGATGGTCTCCCGTAAGCCTCGTGAGGATGCGGAGCACGTTGCCGTCTACGGCGGGCTCTCTGAGCCCCAAGGCGATGGAGCAGATCGCACCCGCGGTGTAATCCCCCACCCCGGGAAGGGCGCGTACTCCCTCAAACGTGGTGGGAAGCCCCTCTTCTGCAATGACCTTCGCCGCCGCATGCAGGTTGCGGGCACGGGAGTAGTACCCGAGCCCCTCCCATTCCTTGAGCACCTCGTCCTCCTCTGCCGCCGCAAGCGCCTCGGGGGTGGGAAACTTTTGGAGGAAGAGGGTATACCGCTCCTTCACCGCCTCCACCCTCGTCTGCTGAAGCATGAGTTCGGAGACGAGCACCGTATAGAACGAGCGGTCCTCCCGCCACGGGAGCGCCCGCCTGTGCTCCCTGAACCAATCGAGGAGCAGCCGCTCTGCGCCTTCGGGGAGCATCAGAAGAGCCCCTTTATTTTACCGTCTACGACGTCGATGTTCTCCGCCGCAGGGCGCTTGGGGAGCCCGGGCATCGTCATGATATTGCCCGTAAGCACCACGACGAAGCCAGCCCCCGCCGAAACTTTGGCGCTCCTTACGGTGACTTCAAACCCTTCGGGGGCCCCCAACTTTGTGGGGTCGTCTGAGAAGGAATACTGCGTCTTGGCGATGCAGACGGGAAGGTTGCCGTATCCCAATGCCTCGAGCTTTTTGAGCTCTTCCTCCGCTTCGGGGGTATAAACCACCCCCATCCCCCCGTAAATTTTGGTGACGACGGCGTGGATCTTCTCTTTCAAGGTCTGCTCCAACCCGTAACAGAAGTGGAAAGCATTCGGCGTCTCGCACAGCCGCACCACCTCTTCTGCAAGCGCAATGCCGCCCCTGCCGCCCTCCGCCCACACGGTGGAGAGCTTCACATTGACGCCGAGCGCTCTGCAACTCTTTATAACGAGGTCGATCTCGGCATCGGTATCCTGCGGGAAACGGTTGAGGGCGACGACGGCGGGCAGGCCGTACACCTCTCTTATATTGGAAAGGTGCCGAAGGAGGTTGGGAAGTCCCCGCTCGAGGGCGGGAAGGTCCTCCCTTCCGAGCTCGCTCTTTTGGAGCCCGCCGTGCATCTTGAGGGCGCGGACGGTGGCAACGAGTACGACGGCGGCGGGCTGTAGCCCTGCCATGCGGCACTTGATATCCAAAAATTTCTCTGCTCCGAGGTCTGCGCCGAACCCTGCCTCGGTGACGACGTACTCCCCGAGCTTCAGGGCGGCACGGGTCGCCGCAACCGAGTTGCACCCGTGGGCAATGTTGGCAAAGGGGCCCCCATGGACGAGGGCGGGGGTCCCCTCGAGGGTCTGCACGAGGTTGGGCTTGATGGCATCGAGAAGAAGGGCACACATCGCCCCCGCCGCCTTCAGATCCCCTGCGGTTACGGGGTTGCCGTCCGTATTATAGGCCACCACGATGCGGGCAAGCCGTGCCTTCAGGTCCTCGAGGGAGGTGGCGAGGCACAAAATGGCCATCACTTCGCTTGCGACCGTAATATCGAAGCTATCCCTTCTCGGCACCCCCGATTTGGGCCCCCCGAGCCCATCTTCGAGGTAGCGGAGCTGGCGGTCGTTCATATCCACACAGCGGTGCCACGGGATACGCTCTACATCGATCTTCAGCTCATTGCCCTGGAAGATGTGGTTATCGAGCATGGCGGCAAGCAGGTTGTTTGCCGCCCCGACTGCGTGAAAATCCCCCGTGAAGTGGAGGTTGATCTCCTCCATCGGGACGACCTGCGCATAGCCGCCGCCCGCGGCGCCCCCCTTGATCCCGAATACGGGCCCCAAGGAAGGTTCCCTGATGGCCGCCACCGCCCGCTTCCCGAGGCGGGATAGCCCGTCTGCGAGGCCGATGGTGGTCGTCGTCTTGCCCTCTCCCGCGGGAGTGGGGGTGATGGCGGTAACCAAGATGAGCTTGCCCTTCTCCTCCCTGCCTTCGAGGGCGGAGGGCTCGAGCTTCGCCTTATATTTTCCGTAATACGAAATATCCTCTTCGGAGAGCCCGAGCTTTCTTGCGATCTCCCCGATGGGCAAAATGTTCGCTTCCTGTGCGATTTCGATATCCGTTTTCATGCCGTTTCTCCTATTCCCTTACTTGAAATACTTCACCGCGCTCTCGAAGAGCCGCATATCGTAGTTTCCCGAAACGTTCTTATAGAGCAAACTCCCCTTACGCTCGGCATGGCCCATTCTGCCGAATACCCTGCCGTCGGGGGAGAGCAGGCCCTCGACGGCGTAGCCGCTCTCGCTCGGGTTGAAGGCGATATCCATCGAAGCCCTGTCCGAAAAATCGACGTACTGCGTCATGACCTGCCCGTTCTCCGCGAGGGTGCGGATGAGGCTTTCCGAGCATACCAATCTTCCCTCGCCGTGGGAGATGGGTACGCTGTACACCTCGCCCAACGCGGCCTCGTTGAGCCACGGGGATTTCACCGAACACACGCGGACGCGCACGATGTGCGATTGATGCCGCCCGATGGCGTTGTGGGTGAGGGTGGGGAAGGTTGCATCGGCCTTTTGGATGCTTCCGAAGGGCACGAGGCCGAGCTTGATGAGGGCCTGAAATCCGTTACAAATGCCCCCCATCAGCCCATCCCGATGGGTAAGAAACTGATCTACGGCCTCCCGTACCCATCCGCTCCTGAAGAAGGATGCGATATATTTTCCCGAGCCGTCGGGCTCGTCCCCGCCCGAGAAGCCCCCGGGAAGGAATACGATCTGCGCATTTTGCACCTGCCTTGCAAACTCTTTCGATTGCGTTGCATCTTGAATACGGCTTCGGACGACGAAGGTCTCCACTTCCGCTCCCGCATCCGTAAACGCCCGCGCCGTCTCATATTCGCAGTTGGTGCCCGTAAACACGGGAATGAGGACGCGGGGCACAGCGAATTTTGTTTGGGATACGAGGGTACAGCTGCCCTCGTAGGTGAAATTCTCCGCGTGGCCACGGGCGGAAGCCGCAGTGGGGTACACCGATTCGAGTTTTTCCTCGTAGAGGGAGCCGAGTTCGGAGAGGGAGAGGGTATCAAGTCCCCGCACGAGGGAGGGCTCCCCCGTGGTGATGCCCAAAACTTCTCCTACCTCTTCCTCCCCTGTAAGCTCAATAAGAAAGCTCCCGTAATTTGGCTGGAAGAGAGAATTGGTGGGTACCATGTCCGAAAAGCGGAAGCCGATTTTGTTTCCGAAGCCCATCTTGAGCACGGCCTCTGCGATGCCGTTTGCCCCCACCGCCCATGCGGAGACCGCCTTCTTGGAGCGCAGGAGCGCCGTGACCGTGCGGAATACCACGATCTGCGATTGGGGCACGGGGAGCCCGTGCTCAGAGCGGGGGGCAAGGAGCGCCACCCTGTGCCCTGCGGCCTTGAATTCGGGGGAGACCGCCTCCTGCGCCCTGCCCGCCGTCCATGCGAAGGCGTAGGCAGCGGGCGGAATTTCATGGGCCTCCGTAAACACGGTTTTAACGGCTCCGACCCCGTAATCACACTGCGCCTTGAAGGCCCCGAGAAGGGCTGATAGCGCAGGGCCATCCGCCTTGCCCTCTGCATTTTTGTAGGAAACCTGCAAATTCAGGGCAATTTCCTCAAAGGAAGCGCCCGTGGCGATGAGCTTTGCAAGGCTCTCCACTACGGCGAGGTACCCGCCGCGGTAGGGATTTGCTTGGGCTACGGAGGGGCTTCCGCCCCAGGAGAGGAAGCTGACATCCTCGGTATGCCCCGCCACGGGGAGGAGGGTGACCGCCGCCTGCGTGGGGGTGCGCTGATAGGCTCCGCCGAGGGGCAAAAGGACGCTCCCCGCCCCCGCAGTGCCGTCGAAGCGCTCTATAAGGCCCCGCGCGGAGCAGACGTTTCCATTGGAAGCGAGCGCCCGCATCCCCTCGGGGAAGCTATTTGGGGTTTTCGGAATATGCGCTTCGATTTGGATGGGCGTCAACGTTTTCGCCCTGCAAGCACCCCGTTGAAGCAGTTCGTGGGCGAGATCTACGACCATTCTTCCATCCTGCCGCATGCGGAGCCGCCTGAGCGAGGTGACGGTGGCGACCACCGCCGCTTCGAGATCCTCCTCCCCCGCAAGGCGGAGAAATTCCTCCACATGGGGGGCGGCGACCACGGCCGCCATGCGCTCGGGAAGGGGCGCAAGGGCGATGTCCCCATTCAAATGATTGGTTACGGGGATGCGGCTCAAATCGACGTCGAGGCCACTTGCAAGGCTCCCGATGGCGACCGCTACGCCCGCACTGCAATCGCGGCACGCCTTGATGAGGCCCGCCGCCCGCCCCCGCATGAACCGCTGAAATTTACGCACTTCGGTGGGATTGCCCTGCGGGAATGAAGTCTCCTTGCTTCCAAGGAGAATTACCTTGTCCCCCGCCGTCGGCGCCTCCCGCCGCACGGCATCTATGGGGGCCGCCCCGAGTACGGCGGCGCTCTCCGAGGGAAGTTCGTACCCATCGTGATACACCTCTCCAATGAGCCCTGTCATAAGCCCCATCTGATTGGTGTAAGAGGCACAGTCTGCCGCCAATTTTTGCGGGCTGATTGCGGACATGCCCCCATCGTTTTTCATGAGGAGCGGATTTTTTGTACCCGATACGCGCACTGCGCAGTAGGCATAGCCCCCATCCGAAAGGACGCCGCGCACGGCCTCGCCAATGGCCCCGCCCTCTCCGATATGCGCCGCACTCTCCAAGAAGAGCAGGTACTCCTGCGGGGCGCCGTCCACCGTGGCCTTCACCCGCAAGCCGCCCCCGCCGTAGTTCAAGAGCCCGCGGGATTGTAAGAGGCGGAGGGCAACGGTAGCCAAATCTTCCATGGTTACGGGGCCCGTCTCGTGCAGTTCCTCCCGTGCGGCAAGGTATTGAGAATACGCCTTCGCAAGCTGTTCATCCTCGAATGTTACCCCTTCGAGGGGAGCTTTGAGGGGATTTTGCGCCCAGAAGGCGTCGATGACTTGAAGTTCGGTGCGGGTCGGCTCCCGCCGCTCCGCCCCAAAGTACGCCCTGCAGAAGGCGAGGTCTGCCCCCTCCATCCCGAGCGCTTCCCGCTTCGCAAGCTCTGCAAGCCCGCTTTCATCGAGCTCTGAAAACCCCTCGATGTTCTTCTCTTTTGGTACGGCTACCGCCTCTTCGCCCTCCGAAAGGGAGAGGCGAGCCTCGCATACTTCAGAGGAACGGAGAAGATGATGTTTGATTGCGGCAAGCTCCTTCTCCCCCGCCCCGTAGACGGCGTACACCTTCGCAGTGTGCACGGCGGGATCCAAATCGGGGGCGAGAAAGCGGATACACTGCTCCGCCGCCTCCCCGCGGGCATCCTCGGTGCGGGGCCGCATGGCGAATACCCGTGCCCCCGCAAGATCGATAAATTCGGAAACGGTGTCCGTCTGCGGCTCTGCGAACACCTGCAACATATTTGAAAGCATGGCATGGGGAACGTTTTCCACATCGTAACGATTCAAAATGCGGATATTTTCTACGTCTAAGCTTAAAGTTTCACGGGCCGCTTTAAGGAGCTCCCTCGCTTCCCGATCGAAGCCCTCCCTCTTTTCGACGTAAACTCTGAATCTCATCTTTTGTCCTCCTTCCCCGCAAACGGCCGCGGCATGCAAAAAGCGGGCAGGATTTTCTACGCGGAAAAACCTGCCCGAAGCGTACGGTGGAATATTCCTTCCCCCGCAGGGGAATACGCCCGCCTATCCATGTGCTTATTATAGCAAATCCCCCGCGTTCCGTCAAGCAAACACGCGGGGTCGCCCCGAGAAATTGCCGCATGGGAGGGGGTTACGGCTACTTTTGGTTGAACTTCTTCCTCACAAACCAATCGGTGACCCGCTCGGGAAGTACCCGAGAGGCGATCCGCACGAGGTTATTCTTGCCGCCCGCCGCCGAGACGGGAGGCGGGCTCCTGCGCTCTGCGAGCTTAATGACGGCATCCGCCACGAGGGAGGGGTTCATGCCCCCCTGCTCCATGTTGGCGAGGGCGGCGCTTGCCCGCTTTACGGAGGGCGCGTAGCCTTGGCTCTCCTCTTCCCCATAGATGCGCCTCGAATAGGTGAAGTCGGTGGCTGTCCCCCCGGGAAGTAGGGCGAGGACGCGTACCCCGTGCGGGCGAAGCTCTAAATCCGCCTCCCGTGCGAGCATGGAGAGCGCCGCCTTGGAGGAGGAATAGAAGCTATCGTAGGGGATGGGCATATCGGCGCCGAGGGAGCCGATGAGGATGGCCCTGCCGCCCCGCCTCTTCAGAAAGGGCGTCGCCGCCGCGATGGCCTCTACGGCACCGAAGTAATTGACTTCGAAGAGATACCTGTAATCCCCGCTCTTGGCATGCTCGATGGGCGCCGCCATCGAAAAGCCCGCCGAATATACGAGAAGGTCTACGGCCGTTGCCTCCTCGCCCGCCGCCCGTATCGCCTTGGTGAGCTCGCCCTCCTGCGCGGCGTCGGCGCAAAAGGTCTTTACGCGTTCCCCCTTGAAGGGCGTGCGGGAGATGTTGTAGACTCGGTACCCCTTCGAGAGCAGCCGAAGGGCCGTTTCCCTGCCGATCCCCGAGGAGCCGCCCACCACAATTGCGATGCGTCTTGCGGACATGGGGTGCTCGGATTGCTTGGGCTCCTCTTTTTTTACCTTCTCTTCCACTGCCTGTTCTGTTTTCATACCCGAAGTATGCGCCGCCGCAGGAAATATTATGCAATCAGCCGAGTGCGACGTCGAGGAGCATCATGAGGCAGAATCCGATTACGGTGGCGACCGTCGAGGCCGCCTTGTTCTCCGTAAAACATTCGGGGACGAGTTCGGAGCAGACGACGGAGACCATTGCCCCCGCGGAGAAGGCGAGCGCCCAAGGAAGGAGGCCCGTGATGAAGGTTGCGGCCACCGCCCCGAGGATGCAGGCGGGGATCTCCACCGCCCCCGAGCCCACCGAAAAGAGAAAGCTCTTGAAAGCAGGCATCCCCCGTGCCTTCAAGGGGAAGGCCACGCAGGCGCCCTCGGGGAAGTTCTGCACGGCGATGCCCACCGCAAAGAGGAGGGCGGAAAAGACCGCTCCCGCCTCAAAGCCCGCGGCCGCGAACGCCACCCCCACCGCCATGCCTTCGGGGATGTTGTGGAGGGTGACGGCGGCGTAGATGAGCTTGCTCTTTTGGTCCATGCCGCCCGCACGGGGGCGCTTCTTCGTGAGGAGGTCTGAAAGCAGGATGAAGAGCCCCCCGATGAGAAAGGAGAGGGTCACCGTAACGTAGGGCGGGAGGGCGGAGGGATACGAGAGGGCGGGCAGAAGGAGGGAAAAGAAGCTTGCCGCGAGCATAATTCCCGCCGAGACCGCCGTAAGGGCCGTAAGCAGCCCCCCGCGGCACTTTCCCGCAAGGAACACGAGGCTTGCGCCGAGCGATGTTGCCGTAAAGAGGAGAAGGGATACGAGTGTGGCCTTGAGCCACGGGTCGAGCGATAAAAACCATTGCATTTGTAGAAGCCCCCAACCTGCAAAGATGCAGTCACTTCATCCTATGCAGGGCCCCTCCTCCCCGTGCACCGCATGGGGAGGAGGGGCCCGCAAATCCGTAAGCATTTTTTTCACTATTTTTTCACGGATAATATTGACATTCTGATTTTTGTGTACTATAATATAGAAAAGTCAAACTTTACAGGGGGGAATTTCTATGGTTGCTGTCGGTATCATTACGTTGATCCTGACGATTTATGTGTTCATCTACTATTCCTACATTCACAGGCATACAGAAGAACACGACGTATCCTTCTTTCTCAGCGTCTGCATTATCTCGCTCGTGATGAATCTCTGCACGAATGCGGGCGGGACGTACGGCCTTGCCTGGCTCTACCTCGGCATCGACGTCCTGTTCATCGGGCTCGGCTTCCTCGTAAGCACGCCCTTGACGCTCGCGTTCTACAAGTCCATCGTGCCGTTCTGGAAGAATGTGTTCTCGAACATCGGGCGCTTCGGCTATCAGGTGCTCTCGCTCCTCGCCTTCCCCGCAGGGATCGCCCTCTACTTCGTGTGGTACCGCGATAAGACGGAACTTGCCCTCGACTGCGGCAGAATGGCGCTGTGGGGCGTCGGCCTTTGGGTCCTTCTCCTCTGGACGATCCTCGGCATCGCACTGTAATTCAAATTACGGAACTTTGAGCTCCCCGCGAAGGCGGGGAGCTTTGCTTTTGATTTCTCTGAATACGGAAAGCGCCCGAGGGGCATTCAGCCCCTCGGGCGCACTTATGTAATTTTCCTTTTGTTACACCTTGAATTCGTAAGAAGAGGTGGTGAGGTACACTTCCCCGGGCGCCAAGTAGGAACTTCCGAGCAGCTGATAGGCGGGCACGTTGGGGTTGTTGGGGATGGCCTGCGTCTCGAGGCAGAAGCCCGCACGGCAGCCGTAGTAGCCGCCCTTGCCCTGCTGATGGAGCCCGTTGCCCGAGTAGAACTGCACCGCGGGCGCATCGGTGTAGCAATTCATCGTGATCCCCGTCCCGGGGGCGGTCACGGTCGCGTACCGCTCCAATCTCCCCTCGTTGTGGAGGACGAAGCAGTGGTCGTACCCGTTCCCCTGTTTCAAATCGATGTCGTCCGCGCCGATCTCGTGCCCGATGGCCTTGGGGGTACGGAAATCGAAGGGGGTCCCCTCCACGTCACGGAAGAGGCCTTCGGGGATCATCGTCTCGTTGGTGGGGGTGATGCGGTCGCTCTCGATGCCGAGGATGTGGCTGAGCACCGTGCCGCCGCCCTCTCCGTTGAGGTTGAAGTAGGTGTGGTTGGTGAGGTTGACGACCGTCTTTTTATCGGTGGTGGCGCGGTAGCGGATGGTGAGGGTGCGGTTACGGAAGGTGTAGAGCACGGTGACCCTGAGGGTGCCGGGGTAATTCTCTTCGCCGTCCGGAGAGACGATGGAGAGCGCGAGGGTATCCCCTACGACGCCGTGCGCCCAGATCTTGCGGTTGAAGCCGACCTTCCCGCCATGCAGGTGGTTGCCGCGGTCGTTGCAGGCGAGTTGATAGTCCACGCCGTCCACATTGAGCTTGCCGCCCCCGATACGGTTGCCGAATCTTCCGATGAGGGCGCCGAGGTAGCCTCCGTTCTGTTCATACCCCGCTACATCGGGGTAGCCGAGCGCGACGTCCGTAAGCCTCCCGTCCCGATCGGGGACGATGATGCTCTGCACGATCCCGCCGTAGTTCAATATGGTAACGGAGCGATCCCCGTCCCAAAGGGTGAACGCGAGGACGCTTTTGCCCTCAGCCGTCTTTCCGAAATACTTCGTAGTGATCATATCGTTTCCTCCTGAACCTATTATAGCACACCCGCGCGCAAATGTAAATAACTTTGTCGAATTTACTCAAACTGCAAGTATGCAGAAAAAATATTTGCCCCTCGCCGTGGCGGTTCTCGTAACCCTCCTCGTGCTCTTCGCCCATTTGGGGGCACGGCTCACCATGGCGACGCCCGCCTTCACATTTGCGGATACGGGGCGGGAAGTGTATCTCACCTTCGACGACGGCCCGAGTACGGTGGTGACGGGGCGCATCCTCGATACCTTGAAGGAGGAGAACGTAAAGGCCACCTTCTTCATCGTGGGAGACCGCGTCTTTGGGCGGGAGGAGACCTTAAAGCGCATCGCCCGCGAGGGGCATACCCTCGGCGTCCACTCCCAAACCCATGAGTACCGCAACATCTACGCCTCTTCGGAGGCATTCTTGAAGGACGTGAAGGCCTGTGCCGCCCTCATTGAAGAGACGGCGGGCGTCACCCCGCACTGCTACCGCTTCCCGGGCGGGGGCAAACACCCGAAGGAGACCGCCCTTTTAGAGGGGCTCGGGTATACCATAGTCCCTTGGAATGCGGTCTGCGGGGATGAAGAGATCCCGCATGCTTCTGCGGAGACCCTCGTAAGCACGGCCATCTCCACCTCCCGCGGCAAGGAGCGGGTGATCCTGCTTTTGCACGATTCAGCGCCCCACAGGGAGACGGCGCAGGCCCTTCCCGCCATCATCGCACACTTCCGCCAAGCGGGATACGCCTTCTGCGCCTTTTGAGCCCGTGTTCGGCGGCGGCCCTGTAGAGGGCGCCCGCGGGGAGAAGGAAGAGGGATGCGGAGAGCACCACCCCCCACTGGAAGAGGTTGAGCTGTGCAAGCCCGAAGAGCATTCTTATGGGGGTGGCGATGAGGAGCACCGTAAGCGTGACGCCGATGAGCACAGTGATGTTGAGCGCCTTATTGGAAAACATACTCCCGCTTTCAGACATGGTATCCTCCTTTTTCACGTTGTAGCCATGCAGGAGCTCCAAGAGGGAGAGCTCCGCGAAGGCCATCGTCGCCGCGACTTCGTTGCCCCAAACCCCGCATGCGGCGGCAAAGGTCGCAACGACCGCGGCCGCCTGCAACAGCCCGAAAAAGAGGATGCGAAGAAGGGACCGTTTACAGAAAATTTCTCGGTTGGTTACGGGGGGACGCAGCATGGCGCCCTCCGTCTTTTCTACGCCGAGCGCCAACACGGGCAGCGAATCGGTGATCAGATTCACCCAGAGGAGCTGGGTCGAGGTCAAAAAGTCGTACCGCCACAAAAAGAGGGAGACGATGAGCACGGAGAGCACTTCGGCGAGGTTGGTGGCGAGGAAGAAGGAGACGGTACGCTTGACGTTGAGAAAGACGTTTCTGCCCTCCTCCACCGCCCGTACCATCGTGGAAAAATCGTCGTCCGAAATCACCACATCCGCGGCATTCTTGGTGACATCGGTGCCCGAACCCATGGCAACGCCCACATCTGCGGCACGGAGGGCGGGGGCATCGTTCACGCCGTCCCCCGTCATGGCGACCGTCTCCCCGTTTGCCTGCAGGGCGCGCACGATCTCAGACTTGTGTTTGGGGGATACGCGGGCGTAGACGGAGTACCCCTTCACCCGTTTTGCAAGCTCTGTTTCGGACATGGTATCGAGCTCTTCTCCCGTCACCACCTCTTCGCGCCCCGACGCGATGCCGAGGCGGAGGGCGATGGCGTATGCCGTCTCCGCGCTGTCCCCCGTAATCATGACAGTCTTTACGCCCGCCCTGCGGCAGGCCGCGACGGCCTCCTTCGCCCCCTCCTTGGGGGGATCGAGCATGGCGGCAAGCCCCAAGAATACGAGGTCCCTTTCCTCCTTTTCCCCGTATGCAAAGCCCAAAACCCGCATGGCGCGGGCTGAAAACGCGTTTGCGCGCTCCAAAATGTCCCGTTTCAGGGCCTCGGTGAGGGGAACTTCCCCTCTTTCCGTGAAGAGCTTCGTGCACTTTTTGAGGAGCACGTCTGCCCCGCCCTTCGCATACAGCCGCGTCCTGCCCTCAAATGTCACAAGGGAGCTCATCATCTTTCGTTCAGAACTGAAGGGTGTACCCCCGACATGGGTGGGGGTAAATTCATATTGACAGCTATCCGCGTACTCCAACAGGGCAATTTCGGTGGGGTCTCCGATGTAGCTCCCCGCGCTCCCCTTCACGGTATGGCAGGCGCGGATGGCCCTGAGGAGCTCGGTATGCGCGGCGCCCCGTAACCCGTCCCGCTCCCCGAAATCGGCGGCGACCTCCTCCACCGTCATGCGGTTCTTGGTCAGCGTCCCCGTCTTGTCCGTGCAAATCACACTGCACCCGCCGAGGGATTCCACCGCGGAGAGCTTGCGCATCACGGCCTTCGCCTTCGCCATGCGCTGTACCCCCATCGCGAGGATCACGGTTACCACCGCCCCCATGCCCTCGGGGATGGCGGCAACGGCGAGCGCGACCGCCGCCATCAGGTTCTGGAGGAAGGTAAGCCTTCCCGCAAGCATCCCCCCGAAAAAGAGCACGGCGGCAACGCAGAGCACCGTAACCGAAATGATCTTCCCGAGCCGAGCGATCGTGCGGTCGAGCGGGGAGGGCGTGGGTTTATTTTCCTTCAAAAGGGTCGCGATGCGCCCCATCTCGGTGTCCATGCCCGTCGCCACCACCACGCACCGCGCCGAGCCCTTCACGCAGTAGGTGGAGAGAAAGGCGGTGTTGCGCCGCTCCGCAAGGCCGCTCCGCTCCACGGCGCAGTCGTATTTCTTGACAGCTTTCGATTCCCCCGTGAGTGCGGATTCATCCACCCGAAAATCCTCGCTCTGCAAAATGCGGCAATCCGCGGGAACCCTGTCCCCCTCCTCGAGTTCGACGATGTCCCCCACCACGAGCAGCTCCGCATCGAGCTTTGTGACCTTCCCGTCCCGCACAACCTTCGCCTCTGCCACGGAGAGCTTCTTGAGTTGGGCGAGCGCCGTATCCGCACGGTACTCCTGCAAGAACCCCACAATGGCGTTGAGCAGGATGACGAAGAGCAGAATGCCCGTATCCACGAGCTCCGAAGTATCCCGCGTGAGGTAGGCGAGGACGCCCGAAAGCACCGCCGCGGCGATGAGGATGAGCGTCATGAGGTCCTTGAATTGGGAGAAAAACAGCCTGAGCTTGCTCCGCTTCTTCCCCTCTTTGAGGGCGTTCCGCCCGTATTTTTCAAGCCGCTGCCCCGCCTCGAGGGTGGTGAGCCCCCGCTCGGAGCTCTCTATTTCCTCCAAAACCCGCCCCACGGGCATTTGATACTGTTCCATAACGATAGCGTATGTCCCTTCTCTACCATTTAGAACGGAAACGGCCCCTATCCCACCCCTATCTCTATTTCGATTTTCGTCGAAATAAGTCATTTTTAATGTTTTTTTCGTAAATATTGTGATTTTTAATAGATTTTTACGAAGAGCCTCCTAAAAGAAGAACGGCAAACCTTTTCGGAAAAGAAGGAAAAGGGGGATCTCCGTAAACGTGATCCCCTTGCGTATGGAAGGAATACAAAGACTTTTCGAAAAAACTTGCGTAATTCTTCCAAAAACAGTTGACAAAACCGCTTTATTCCGTTAAAATAAATAGGCTACTCGATGAGAGTGCATTCATTGCGGGGTAGAGCAGCCAGGTAGCTCGTCGGGCTCATAACCCGGAGGTCGCAAGTTCGAATCTTGCCCCCGCGACCATTATGGCGATGTAGCTTAGTTGGTTAGAGCGATCGGTTCATACCCGATAGGTCAGCGGTTCGACTCCACTCATCGCTACCAAGTAAAATACGGCATCCGCCGTTTTTTATAATTTTTTTTGTTTCCGCCCCAGCTTCGCCCGATAAATGCGGGGTTTACGGAAACCAAAATCAAATACGGCCCGTTGGTCAAGCGGTTAAGACACCACCCTTTCACGGTGGTATCATGGGTTCGAGTCCCGTACGGGTCACCACTCTCAACCTAAATCGAACACTTTACAAAGTGACGGTTTAGGTTTTTTCTTTGCTCGAAATCGGAA
>CANQMQ010000023.1 GCA_947625025.1 uncultured Clostridia bacterium | reverse complement strand
GTCGGTCTACTTGCCCATGTGGTACTTGCGTAAAACCGCCAACGGCGACGAGCGCGCCGCCGAATGATTTTCCCGTAAAAAAAGACCTCGGTTTTCTCTCCCGAGGTCTTTCATGCTCTACTTAATGGCTGTTTAGATAAAATTTTTGATTTTGCCGTCGTGTCCCTAACCCTATCAAACACCTGCGCTCCGATCGAGGTCACGGGCAAGCCATCATATTGTGCGGGGATTCGGATGATTGACCCTTTCGCACTACCCAATCCCGTGACAATATATCCATCTTCCGTATCATTTTTATCAAATCGCAGTCCCGCTGTAACCAAGGGGAGACCGCAGGCCGTACAGGAATTTTCATCAAAGATATGCGTTTCTTTGTTTATTGTTTGTTCGCATACTGAGCAAATTTGCCAATGGTTTTCCCCATCCATTTGCCAATCACCGAGCTTATGCTCCGCGAGGGGAAGAGAACGGGTCTGCGTCTTGCCGCATGAACATTCGCAGATTTCCGTCCCCTGCTCGGTGCAGGTAGAAGGCGTTTGGACCTTCCAATTTTTATACTCATGGACATGAACGGCGCCCTTTTTAGCATATGTCATCTCGACGCCCGCGACGGACAATGTAATGATGCCGTCTTTCAGTGTGCCGCTCGCAAGCGCCATATTCGAGCCGAAGAGTTCTTGGTAGAACGTGATCTTGTCCCCATCAAGTTCATAGGTTCCGCTTTCGCCGATAGCATTGGTCCACTTACTGCCGTCGAGCTTATAATATTCGTTCTCGTTGAATTGCTCATGCGCATATAGATAGTAGGTGCCGTTGTTCCTGTTTGCAAGGCCAATCGGCAATGCGATCGCGAGTACGAGGGCCGCAACGAGTAGGAGAGAAAGGATGATCACGAGCTTCTTGTGACCCTTTACCCACACGAGCGCGGCCCCTCCCGCATGTTTTACAGCAGACGACGAGGGCGCCGGCGTAGGAGCGGGCGACGGATAGAACTCATAGCCGCAGTTATTGCAGAAGCGCGCGACGCCCGCAAGTTTGGTTCCGCATTTCGGGCAGGATTTCTCTTCCATCCACTCCGTGCCGCAGTTGGAGCAGAATTTCCCCTCAAATTCTGCGCCGCATTTCGGACATTTGTTCATAGGTTTACCTCCTGAAAACAGTAAAAAATAAGGACGCTCCAATATGGAACGCCCGCATGAGTATCCCACATTGTTGCGACACAATTGAATTTCCTGAATGAATGCACACGGGAAAAAAGGATACACCTATGCTAAGGTTGTAGCCCATGTGCGTTCACTTTATTCAATTGTGTCGCATGTTCAGTATACCACGTTTTGGGCATAAATGCAAGTGTTCTGCAAAAAAATATGAAAACGTGGCGGCGGGGTTGCAATTCGGGCACAAACCGTGTATACTATTGCCATGGAAACTTTTTTGAAAACGTTGCCCATCGCACACCGCGGGCTGCATGACGAAGCCCTTCCTGAAAACTCCATCCCCGCCTTCCGTGCCGCCGTCGAGGCGGGTTACGCCATCGAGACCGATGTGCACTTCTCCAAGGACGGGAAGCTCATCGTATTCCATGACGACAACCTCTACCGCATGACGGGTGACAAGAGAAATGTTTCAGGTTGCACCCTCGCTGAGCTCAGGGCGCTCCGCCTTGCGGGCACCGATGCGGGTATTCCAACTTTTGAAGAGCTACTCGATGAAGTTGCGGGCAAGGTGCCCCTCCTCATTGAAATCAAGAGCATGAAGGGCGTGGAGCCCGACCGCATTGCAGGAGCCCTTGCGGATGCCCTCGAGGGATACAGGGGGAGCTATGCCGTGCAATCTTTCCAGCCCTTCTATGTGAAGGCCTATAAAGAACTGAGGCCGGACATCGCATGCGGCCTGCTTGCAACCAAGAATTACCGAAAGGGCGAACTCGGCAAGTTTCACGGGCTCAAGCAGTATCTCTTGGGAAGGCTCAAGCTTGCAAAGCATGTGAGGGCGGATTTTGTGAGTTACAACGCACACGACCTGCCCGCCCCTTGGGTCACCAAATTCAAGGGGATCAAACTCGCATGGACGGTGCGCTCCAAGGAGGAAGAAGAGGCCGTGCGGCCCTATGTAGACAACATCATCTTCGAGGGTTACCGCGCCGGGAAGTGAAAATGCACTTTATTTAGATATCAATCGAAATAAGGTAAAAAACGGGGAAATTCTTTGATATTTCCCCGTTTTTTGTTTGGATTTCATTATTTTGATGAACTTCGAAATAACGTGATTTTTGGTTATTCTTCGGGCGTTCCCGAGGATTCGGGCAAATTTGTGGGGAGAGTCACCTTCGTCGTGCCGTAGGCGTAGTACACCTGCGTAATCGTAATTTCAGGGGCCTCTTCGGGGGTCGCCTCGCCCGTTTTCGGGGAAGGATCCCCTTCCTCTTCTGCCGTTTGGGCAACGCTTGCCACCACCGCCGCGGGCTTGCCGCCGCTCAGTTTCAAGACGAACTTCGTGAGGTTGCACGGCGTATCGTCTGCGGGCGACTGCTCGAGAATGGGCGTGATAAATGTGCACAGTTGTTCCTTCATTGAAGTGAGCCCCGCGGGAAGGATGGCGTAGCCCTTCTCGGCGTCGCTGTATGAGAAATCGGTGTACTTCGAGGCGGCGAAGGCGAGGTTCCCCACCTGCCCCATGAAGCCATCGTAGGCCTCCTTATCGTACTCCTCGCTATCCCATTCAGACCAATCGGCATCCGTCTTACTGCGTGTATAGATGGTGTAGAGCTCACCGTTCTTCACGATATACCCTTCACCCTGCATGGCGCCCTCACCCGTCGTCGTCATGGCAAAGGCTATCTTGTCTCCATCGAACTTGTATGTGATGGTGGCTACGGTCTGCTTTACGGTCTCTTCGGGCTCCGCCGCAGGCGCGGCAGGCTGTGCGGCGGGGATGGTTACCACCGTCTTGAGGGAGTAGTTGGTCTGTGCCTTAAAAGCGGCCGCCCACTCGGGTGCGGTGAGCTTCTCGCTCTCGAAGGTGACGGGATCTGTATTTTCGGTGACCGTCACAGTCGGCCCCGGTTGAGGATTGGGGTTTGGATTGGGATTCGGGTTGGGGTTGGGATTTTCGTTTCCGCCGCACCCCGCAAGTGTAAGCGCCGCAAGCGCAAGCGTGAGAGTTAGGATCGTCTTTTTCATGCTGTTCTCCTTTTTTACAGTTTGCCCCCTCCTCCCCCATTTATGCCTCCCCCGTAAAATTCCTTTGGGTGAGGATGCCGCCTGCGCTGTTAAATTTTGTGTGATTCGGTTGACATAATAGGGCGTGAGGTGTACAATAAAGCTATGGCAAAGGGAAGGCGTATCAATTACATGGCAGTGGTGGAGAAGTACGGGGAGGATATTCTCGCTTCGGAGGGGATGCAGGCTGAGAAGCAGTTCGTGCAACATGGGTCCACTACCACCTATGCGCATTCGCTTGCCGTTACGGTGATGTGCCTCAAAATTGCCGCCGCCCTCCACGTCAAGACGGATGAGCGGGCGCTCGTGCGGGGCGCCCTCCTCCACGATTACTGTCTCTACGATTGGCATCAGCCCCATGAGGGTCTGCACGCCTTCACCCATCCGAAGCTCGCCATCGAGAATGCAGACCGCGACTTCGGCATTAGCCCCTTGGAGCGCAACATGATCGCCTCGCACATGTTCCCGCTCGGCAAGCTCCCCACCCACCGTGAGAGCTTCATCCTGTGCCTTGCCGATAAGCTCTGTGCCTTAAAGGAGACCTTTCACCGTAAGCCGAAGGAGACTTCCGAAACGCCTTCGGATGAAACCCCCTGACGGCACCTGATATCGTAACGATGCCCCACTCTCAAAATAATACAACTTATAATACAGCGCCGCCCCGCCCGCAAAATTTGCGGGCGGGGCGGCGCACTCTATCTTCCATTATTCTTCAATCATTTCGGTGAGCTTCTTCGGATAGATGTAGCGGGCGACGGTGAGCTTATTCTTATCCCGATCCTCCGCCTCATACGTCTCAAACCAATCGGGGTGGAGAAAGCACTTTGCCGCAATGACGGCGCGGGGGCATTGCTCCCGATAATCGGAATTCTCGTCGTCCATCATATAATCTACTTGTCGGCTCCACATTTCATCGAGGAGGCGGTGATACAGGTCATCGGGTTCGGGCTCAGGTTCGGGCTCATCGGCCCGTCTTAAGGGGCTGAAGAGGTTGTTTTGCAACGTATCGAGGGTCACGGCGACGTGGGGCCTCTTTACGACTTCCGCAAACGCCCTCCTGTTGAGCCCGTGGTTGAATTCGTACCCGTGGTAATCGGGATCCTCCTTCACGGTGCCCCCCAAGATCACCAAACGGGTGCAGGTTGCGTGCTCCAGGATGCGTTGGACGACGGTGAGCGGCGCTAAGCTCAGGAGCGCATATTCCCCGCCCGCGAGGTCGAGATATTCCAAATAGGAAGCGAGGCTCACGATGGGTGCGGGAACATTGCCCCCACCCATGTCCTTAAGCGGCTCCGCAAAAAGGAATTCGGGCTGACGGACGGCGGTGGTATCCACGATTAAATTTGGATAGACCCCGTACTGCTCCCCGATCTCCTCCACGAGCCTTTTGGCATTCCGGAGGGACTGCACCGCGGGGGCGTGGCCGCCCACGGCGACGATATCTACGATGTCCCCCGATTTCTTTGCATGGGCGAGGATATCCAAGGTCGCAAGCGTATCGTCGAGGCCGTAATCGCAACAGAGAATGTAGCGCATACCTGCTCCTTTATTTGATGAATTTACCGTAGACCTCGCTCGTCGGGATAAAGGAGGCGAAAGTCCCCGGGTGTTGGCGGATGATGCGCTGAAGTTCGGCGATTTGTCGCTTGCGGATGATGCACACGAGCACGCTCTTATCCGCATGGGTATACATGCCCGTCGCATGCACGAGGGTGACGCCGTGGTGCGTCTTGTTCATGATCTCCTCGGCAAGCTCTTCGGGGGAATCGGTGATGATCTCGAAGCGGTACGCCGTCTTGAAGCCGTGGATAATGACGTCCGAAGTCTTGCTCGTGACGTACAGCGAGACGAGGGCGAGGAGCACGGGCATGAGGTTGACGGCGAAGTTTTCCGCAAAGGGCTGCCCCCACTGGAAGTAGACGAAGAAGGAAGAAATGACGACGACGGCGTCGAAGGCAAAGGTCATCCAACTGACGCTGAGGTGCTGCCATTTCTTGTTAATGACGGAGGCGATGATGGAAGTGCCGCCCGCGGTGCCGCATCGGCGGAGGAGCAGGGCGAGCGGAATGCCGAGCAGAATGCCGCTTGCGAGGGAGGCTACGATGCCGTAAGCCACCCATTCTGCCTCTGTGGGGGCTACGAATTCGGGGAATCCTACGAGGTCGAAGAGGATGAGGAGCCCCGAGGAGACGAGCATGGAAGCGGTTGCGAGGATAGCCTCACGCTTGCCGAGCAGGAAGTAGGCGACGAAGAAGAGCGGAAGATTGAGCGCAAGCATGAACCAGCCCGAGCTCGAGCCCTTCAGGCCCGCATTCTTACAAATGTAATCGAGGAGCACGGCAACGCCGTTGATCCCGCCCGGTGCAAACTTATTGGGCGTATTGAACATGAAGATCGCAACGGCGCGCACGACGCCCGTGATGAGAATGACCAAGGCGTCCAATGCGACAACGCAGGAGATCTCCTTGAGCTTTTGCTTTTCCATACCCCGTGTTCCCCCTCTTCTCACATGATATTCTTGACGCTGCGGGGGAAGAGGGTGACGTCGCGGATGTTTTCGATGCCCGTACAGTACATCACAAACCGCTCAAAGCCGAGCCCGAAGCCTCCGTGGGGAACACTGCCGAAGAGGCGAAGATCGAGGTACTGCTTATAGGCATCGAGGTTCATGCCCCGCTCCTTCATGGCGGCAAGGAGCTTCTCGTAATCGGCTTCCCTCTCACTTCCCCCGATGATCTCCCCGATGCCGGGCACCAGGAGGTCGGCGGCGGCTACCGTCTTTCCGTCCGCATTCTGCTTCATATAGAAGGACTTGATTTCCTTGGGGTAATCGGTGACGAATACGGGACGGCGGAATACCTGTTCGGTGAGGTATTTCTCGTGTTCGGACTGAAGATCGCACCCCCAAGAGACGGGGAATTGGAAGCTCTCGTTGTGGGGTTTGAGAAGGTCTATGGCCTCGGTGTAGGTGCAAACTGCAAACTTGCTCCCCTCCACATGGAGCAGTTTCTCCCTGAGGCCCTTTTCGACAAAGCTATCGAAGAAGGCGATCTCATCGGGGCACTCTTCGAGGACGGCGTGGATGAGGTATTTGAGCATGTCCTCTGCAATTTCAAGCACGTCGGGGAGCTCCGCAAAGGCGATCTCGGGCTCCACATGCCAGAATTCGGCGAGGTGCCGCGTCGTATTGGAGTTCTCCGCACGGAAGGAGGGGCCGAAGGTGTAAATTTTTCCGAAGGCGGTTGCGGCGACTTCTCCCTCGAGTTGCCCCGATACGGAGAGCCCTGCCTTGACGCCGAAGAAATCATTCTTATAATACTCCTCCTCCGTCTTGTAAGAGGCATTCCAGGGCTGTGTAGTGACGCGGAACATCTCTCCTGCCCCCTCGCAGTCGCTTGCGGTGATGAGCGGGGCGTTGATGTAGTAGTACCCGTGTTCATGGAAATAGCGGTGAATGGCCTGTGCTGCCACCGAACGGACGCGGAATACCGCCGCGAAGGTGTTGGTACGCAGCCGCAGGTGCGGTATGGTGCGGAGGAAATCGAGCGTCGTCCGCTTCTTCTGGATGGGATACTCGGGCGGGCACTTGCCGAGAAGGGTGACGGCGCGGGCGTTGAGTTCGTTACCGTCCCCCTTATACGCCTTCACCACTTCCCCGCTCACGGCAACCGCGGCGCCGAGCTTGGTGCATTCGGGGTCTACATTCAGCTTCCCCTTATCGAGGACGACTTGAAGTTTGCGGAAGGAGGTGCCGTCTGCGAGTTCCAAAAAGGCGACCTGCGCCGATTCGCGGAAGGTGCGGACCCACCCGCACACCACCACTTCCTGCCCGAGCAGTTCCTGCCCTACAAGAATTTCACTGATATCAATGTGTTTCATATTCTACCTTCTATATTGAGGTTGTCGTACTGCTGTATTAAGGTTGTCATGTCGAGCTTGCCGAGACATCTCGGCTCCCCCTTGAGGGGGAGCTGTCACCGTAAGGTGACTGAGGGGGTGTTTCCAATGTGGTTCCAATTAGAATTCACCCCTTCCGCCCCCTACGGGGGCGCCCACCCCTCAAGGGGTGGGCAAGGAGATTTCTCGGCTCTCAGGCTTCTCATCAATAGAAATTTGTGAATATTTTTAGTATGCTCTTGCGAAGAACACGGTATGTTTTGCGGGTTTGCCGCAGCAAATGCAGACGGATTCGGTGTGGGTTTCATCCATGACGCGCGCCGTCGCCTGTGCAAATTCCTTCACCCGATCCTCGCAGGCACGCTCGCCGCACCAGCCCGCACGGACGAAACCGCCCTCCACGCCCGCAAGCAGTTCTTCAAGGCTCTTCACCGTCCTGATCCGCTCCTGCATGCGCTTTTCCGCCTTGGCATAGAGGTTCTCGCCGATTTGGGAGAGCAAATTGGGTACGGCAGTCTCCGCATCCGAGAGAAGCTCCTCCGATTTCTCGCAGGTGTCGCGGCGGAATACGGTGAGCTTGCCCGCTTCGATATCGCGGGGGCCGAGCTCGATGCGGAGGGGCACCCCCTTCATCTCCCACTCGTTGAACTTCCAACCGGGGGAATTATCGCTGTCGTCGAGGGTAACGCGTACCCCCGCATTCTGAAGCCTTCCTTTCAGGGCATTGCATGCCTCGAGCACCCCTTCTTTTTTTGCCGCGATGGGCACGATGACGACCTGTACGGGGGCTACGGGAGGCGGAAGCACGAGGCCGCGCTGATCGCCGTGCGTCATGATGAGGGCGCCGATGAGGCGGGTGGAGACGCCGTAGCTCATCGTGTATCCGTATTTCAAAGTGCCGTCCTTATCGGTAAACTGCACTCCGAACGCCTTTGCGAAGTTCTGCCCCATGTAGTGGGTGGTGCCCGATTGCAGGCTCTTGCCGTCGTGCATCATGGCTTCCATGCCGTAGGTGGCAACGGCGCCCGCGAACTTCTCCTTCTCCGTCTTTCTCCCCGTGAGGACGGGCATGCACAGCACCGTCTTTGCGAATTCACGGTAGAGGGCGAGCATGTTGAGGG
Organism: uncultured Clostridia bacterium; assembly: GCA_947625025.1. GTDB lineage: Bacteria > Bacillota > Clostridia > Christensenellales > Borkfalkiaceae > Gallimonas. Next base: position 18,694 of record CANQMQ010000023.1, on the reverse strand, counting down.
TCTCCTCCTCCGCCTCTTCCGCGGAGGCGAATACGGAGTGCCCCTCCTGCCATAAGAATTCACTCGTGCGGAGGAAGGGGCGGGTGGTCTTTTCCCAACGCATCACGTTGCACCACTGGTTTTCACGGAGGGGAAGATCCCGCCAACTCTCCACCCACTTGCCGTACATGTGCCCGATGATGGTCTCGGAAGTGGGCCGCACGACGAGGGGCTCCTCGAGCTTTCCGCCGCCCGCATGGGTGACGACGGCGACTTCGGGCGCGAAGCCCTCCACATGCTCAGCCTCCTTCGTCATGAAGCTCATCGGAATGAGGAGGGGGAAGTAGGCATTCTCTACGCCAGCTTCCTTGAATCTGCGGTCGAGTTCCCGCTGAATGTGCTCCCAAATGGCGTAGCCGTACGGGCGGATCACCATGGTGCCCTTCACGGGGCCGTAATCCACAAGTTTTGTCTTGACGACGACGTCCGTATACCATTGGGGGAAATTCTCTTCGATGTCTGCAATTTCCTTTACGAATTCGTTCTTTGCCATATTGCACCGCTCAAAAATAAGATATGGTACATTATACCATATCTCGGAAGGTTTGTCGAATGATTGAAAGGGCGTTTTGAAAATTTTTCCGCCCGATGCCGGTGGGCGAAAGGTGCGCCTCAGCGGACGTTGAATTCGTGCCGCGTCGCCTTTGAAATGTACCCGAAGGCAAAGGCCCCGGGGCCGATGTGCGTGCCGATCACGGGACCCATGACCGAGACATGGGGCTCAAAACCGCATTTTCGCACGGCGAGCGCACGGAGAGTCTCGGCGGCTTCGGGGGCATCCGTATGCACCACTTCCACGATGCGGAAGGCGGGGTCGGGCGGGAAACGATCGAGCTTTCCCTCGATGTAGGAGAAGATGCGCTTCTCCCCCTTGAGTTTGGTGAGCGGAGCGAGGGTGCCCTCCTCGGTGAAGGTAATGATGGGCCGCACCCCGAGCACGCTGCCCACGACGGCCTGTGCCGCCGAGACCCTGCCCCCGCGGTGCAGATACAGGAGGTCTTTGGGGACGATGAGGTGCTCAATGTGTTGCCTGAGGCCCATCACGACGTCGTATGCCTCCTGCACCGTCTTGCCCTCGTTGCGGAGCCGCAGGGCGATGCGCACGAGCGCCCCCTGCCCCACCGTTGCGGTGAGCGGGTCTACGACGTACACCGTAAATTTGGGGAACTTTTTCTTTACCTCTGCCGCCGCCTTTGCCGCGACCTCCCTTGTGGGGGAGAGCCCCGAGGAGATGGTGAAGTGAAGCACATCCTCCGCTCCCTCCTCCGCAAGGCGGGTGAAGTGCAAGAGATGATCCCCATAGTTGAGCATGGAAGTGCGGGCAACGGCGCCCTCCCGAAGCTCCCTGTAAAACGCCGTATACTCCTCTGCCGTGCGGAAGGCATCCTTCCGCTCCTCCATCCTCCCCTGCCGCTCCACGGTGAAGGTGAGAGGCGCCAAGGCGATGCCGTTTTGGGTTGCGAATTCATACTCCAAATCGGCAGTTGAATCCGTCGATAGCGTAAATTTGTTCATGGTTTCATCTCAAACGATTGGATTGTATCATTTCTTAGCAAAATATTGTATCATCTCTTACCAAAACTTGCAAGGGGTACGGCTGAAATTTCACAATTTGTCCATATTTTTTTTGGGAAAGCTCTTGAAAAACTTGTGCCGTTTTAGTATAATAGGGACGAGCGCCCGCAATACGGGCACAAGGGGGGACTATGACAGAAAAAGACTTTATGCTCCTCAAGAACGGGACGGATGTGCGCGGGACTGCCATTGCAGGCGTCGCGGGCGACCCCGTCACGCTCACCGAGGAGGCGGTGCGGGCCATCGGGAAGGCATTCTGCGTATGGCTCTTGCGCAAGAAGGGCGTTGCACCGAAGGGGGCGAGGATCGCCATCGGGCACGATTCGAGGCTCTCCGCAGAGGACATCGAGGGTTGGCTTTCGGATGCCATCTCTTCGTGCGGAGCCGAAGTGGTGCTCACGGGCCTCTCCTCCACACCTTCTATGTTTATGCTGCTGCAGGACAGCGCATTCGGGGCGGATGCCTCCGTCATGATCACGGCAAGCCACCTCCCCTATCAGAAGAACGGGCTCAAGTTCTTCGTGAAGGAAGGCGGGCTCGAGGGGGAGGATATCTCCGCCATCTTGAGCCTTGCGGCATCGGGGGAAACGCTTACGGCAGAGCGGGGCGCAGTTGTAAGAAGGAGCTACCTCGAGCGGTACGCCGCCGCCCTCGTCGAGAAGGTCCGCCTTGCAACGGGCGAGAAGCTTCCCCTTGCGGGCAAGCGCATCTTGGTGGATGCGGGCAACGGTGCGGGCGGCTTCTATGAGAGCCTCGTATTAAAGCCCCTCGGCGCGGATACGGCGGGCTCTCAATTCTTGGAACCTGACGGCCGTTTCCCCAACCACATTCCCAATCCCGAGAACGTGCAGGCGATGAAGTCCGTCTCCGAGGCAGTTGTCAAAAACCATGCCGACTTCGGCATCATCTTCGATACCGATGTAGACAGGGCGGGCGCAGTCGCCCCCGACGGGGAGGAGATCAACCGTAACCGCCTCATCGCCCTCATCTCCGCGGTGCTCCTCGAGGAGCGGAAGGATGCCTACATCGTTACCGATTCCGTCACGAGCGACGGGCTCACCGCCTTCATCAGGGCGCACGGCGGCATCCATCACCGCTTCAAGCGGGGGTACAAGAACGTCATCAACGAGAGCAAGCGTTTGAGTGCGGAGGGAAAGTATTCCCCCCTCGCCATCGAGACGAGCGGGCACGCCGCCCTGCAGGAGAATTACTACCTCGACGACGGCGCCTACCTCGTAACGAGGCTGCTCATCGCCCTTGCCAAGGCCTCCAAGGAGGGCAAGAACCTGCTCTCCCTCATCGGCGATCTTCCCGAACCCGCCGAGGCCATAGAAGTGCGCCTCTCCTTTGAGGCGGGGTGCGATTTCAAGCGTTTGGGCGCTTCCGTCATTGAAGATTTCGGGGCGTATGCCATCGCCAAGCCCTATCTCTCCCTCGCCCCCGATAACTATGAAGGGGTGCGGGTCAACTTCGATAAGGTGCACGGAGACGGTTGGGCACTCCTTCGGATGAGCTTGCATGAACCCATCATGCCCATCAACGTAGAGAGCAACAGCACGGGCGGCAACGCCGTCATTTTGAAGGAACTCTACGGCTTTTTGAAGGAATATTCCTTCCTTCAACTCGAAAATCTCATAAAATTATTAAGATAAGATAAGGAGTACGCTATCATGAAACAGACAACGATCAATGCAATTCGCATCCTCTCTGCAGAAGCCATTCAAAAGGCGAATTCGGGCCACCCCGGCCTTCCCCTCGGTTCCGCCCCCATTGCTTACACCCTCTGGCAGAACTTTTTGAAGTTCAACAACAAGGACCCGAAGTGGGACGATAGAGACCGCTTTGTGCTCTCCGCGGGCCACGGCTCCATGCTGATGTACTCCCTCCTCTACCTCTATGGCTTCGGCCTCACCAAGGAGGACATCATGAACTTCCGTCAGCTCGGCAGCCGTACCCCCGGCCATCCCGAATACGGCCACACGATCGGCGTAGAGACCACGACGGGCCCTCTCGGGCAGGGCATCGCGAATGCGGTCGGCTTTGCGGTCGCCGAAGCGCACCTTGCCGCGAAGTTCAACCGCGAAGGCTTCCCCGTCGTCGATCACTACACCTACGCCCTGTGCGGGGACGGTTGCCTCGAAGAGGGCATCTCCTATGAGGCGTGCTCCTTTGCGGGCACCCACGAGCTCGGCAAGCTCATCCTCTTCTACGACGACAACGATATCACCATCGAGGGCAACACCGATATCACCTTCAAGGAGGACGTCGGCGCCCGCTTCAAGGCGCAGAATTGGCAGGTCATTCATGTGGACCTCGTCTCCCATCCCGATAACGTAACCCTCATCGCCAATGCCATCCGCAAGGCAAAGAAGGAGACGAAAAAGCCCTCCGTCATTATCTGCAAGACGAAGATCGGGTACGGCACCCCGCTCGAAGGGAGCCACAAGTGCCACGGTTCCCCGCTCGGCGTAGAGAATTTGCAAAAGACGAAGGAAAAGCTCGGCTGGACGTATCCCCCCTTCGAAGTGCCCGATGAAGTCATTCGGCACACCCGCACGGCGGGCCGCCGCGGTGCCAAGAAGGAACGGGCGTGGAAGGCGATGTTCGCCGAATACGAGAAGGCCTATCCCGAACTCGCCGCAGAATACAGGCGGGCGATGAAGGGCGAGATGGTAGACCTCACCAAGGTGGACGACCTCTTCAAGTTTGAAAAGCCGATGGCGACCCGCCAAACTTCCTCCGTCGTGCTCAATAAAATTGCCGCGCTCGTGCCCTCCCTCATGGGCGGCTCGGCAGACCTCGCCCCCTCCAACCTCTCCGATATGAAGAATACGGATACCATTACGTACGGCGACTTCGCCCCCGGCCACTATGAGGGCAGGAACATGCACTTCGGCATCCGTGAACATGCAATGGCGGCCATCGCGAACGGCATGCAGCTGCACGGCGGCATCCATGCGTACTGCTCCACCTTCTTCATCTTCTCCGATTACTGCAAGCACGCGATGCGCCTCTCCGCACTCATGAATATCCCCGTCGTCTATATCCTGACGCATGACTCCATCGGCGTCGGCGAGGACGGCCCTACCCATGAACCCGTGGAACAGCTCATCGCCCTCCGCTCCATTCCGAATATGAAGGTATACCGCCCCGCAGACGGCAAGGAGACCGCGGCCGCGTGGATCTCCGCCCTCAACGGCAAGGCGCCCACCGCACTCGTACTCACCCGCCAGAACCTTCCGCAGTATCAAAACAGCGGGCTTGCGGCGCTCAAGGGCGGCTATGTGCTCGAGGATTGCGAAGGCACGCCCGATGTGCTCCTCATCGCGAGCGGCTCCGAAGTGGAGCTCTGCGTGAAGGCGAAGGCGCAGCTTCAAGAGGAGGGCATCAAGGCCCGCGTCGTCTCCATGCCCTGCTTTGAGGAATTCGAACGGCAGACCAACCGTTACAAGGAGAGCGTCATTCCCTCCGCCGTCAAGGCGCGCGTATGCGTGGAAGCGGGCAGCCCGTATAGCTGGTATAAGTATGCGGGAGACAAGGGCGAGATCGTAGCGATGTCTACCTTTGGCGCAAGCGGCCCCGCGCCCAAGCTCTTCGAGAAGTTTGGCTTCACGGTGGAAAATGTCGTCGAAAAGGCGAAGCTTTCCCTCAAGAAATAACCAAAATCGGGGGCATGCCTCAGACATGTCCCCATCGTTTTTCCTGCAAGGAGTATTTTTCGATTATGAAATTTGAAGTGATCGGTTGGACGAATGGCGACGATGAGCGGTTCCCCGACCACGAAATGGAATTCGAATCGGTGGATCGGGCGGTCATCAAGGCCCTCCGCGAGGGCGGCTATATGTTCGACGGCATGGAGCATCAGTACGGCGCATCGGGCACCCCCGTCCTCAACGACGGGACGAAGGCGGGCTATGGCATGCGCGCGTGGTCTTGGACGATGTGCGATGCCCTGGAAACCGACGACCAAACGCAGGAAGCGAGCGACTTTTTGAAGTGGTACCTCGATGAGGAGGAGATGATAGGGCCGTTGGAGGGCAAGGCACCCACCCACATCATGCCCCCCTTGGGCGTGGATACCTCCCGCATCGTACCACGTGAAATGCTTGCCGAGGAGTTTCCCTATCCCCTCGTCCCCGCCGCCTACGATGCGGTGGAAGCGGGCAAAAAGACGTGGGAATTTCTCCTCAACAACCAAAAAGCGCGCCTCATCTGCGAGGACGACATCATCATCTTTACCTGCGGGGAGCGCACTTGCCGCGTCCGCGTCACCTTTTCGGACAACTACTCCAATGCAAAGGAATTTTTCTTGAATAAGGCGGTAAAGGTAGACGACGACGCCGAAGCGATGCTGCACGGCGGCTCTTTCGCGGGGTGCGATACCCCCGCCGCCCTCTACAAGCACTATCTCGAAACCTTCCCCGAAGAGGAGAGAACGGAGCTCTGTAAGGAGGGGTACGCCGAACTGCGCGCCGTCTCCTTCAAGAAAATGTAATATCGCTTACCGTATACATGAGGTAATTTATGGATCTCAAAGAATTGGAACAACTGTACTTAAAACGCCAAAGCTGCAGGTCGTTTTCAGACACGGTAGTGCCCGATGAGCTCCTGCGCGAGATTTGCCGCATCGCTCTTCTGGCCCCTTCCGCCTGCAACGCTCAGCCGTGGAAGCTCTACTTGGTCACAGGCGAGCGGAAAAACGCAGTGGCCGCCTGCCTTCAGGAGCTCGGCATGAATAAGTTCGCCTCCAAGGCATCGGCGCTCGTCGCCGTCACCGAAGGGAAGAGCAACCTCACCGCCCGTGCGGGCGCAAAACTGCAGGACAACGAATTCACCAGGAACGACCTCGGCATTCTCACCGCCCACCTCGTGCTTGCGGCAGAGGCCGCGGGCGTGGGGAGCTGCATCATCGGTTGGAGAAATGAAGAGAAGCTCCGCGCCGCACTCGGCCTCAAATGGGATGTGCGTATCCCCGAAGTCGTGGCGCTCGGCTATCCCGAAGAAGGGTGCGTCATACGGGAGAAACGGCGTAAACCTCTCGATGAAGTGCTGATCGAAATCAAGTGAGGTAAGGATGAAAGAGCAAATCATTGCGATCGTCAAGCGCATTGCGGAAGGATTTTTGGCGGGCATGCTCATCTCGATGGGCGGGGCGGTGTTCGTCGCCTGTTACGACCCCGCCATCCCCTACACCAAATATGTAGGGGCGGTGTTCTTCTGCATGGCGCTCCTGTGCATTTGTTGGAAGGGCTTCTCCCTCTACACGGGAAAGATCGGCCTCGTCCTCCAAAAACATTCCAAGGAGGACCTCTCCATCCTCCTCTTGGGGCTACTCGGCAACTTTATCGGTACGGTCGTGATGGGGTACCTCATCGCCTACGCCATCCCCTCCATCAAGGAGGGCGCCTACGCCCTGTGTGCGGGAAAGCTCGAGCAGGGGTACCTCTCCGCCCTCATCCGTGCGGTGCTGTGCGGCATCATGGTGTATCTCGCCGTAGACATCTTCAACAACCATAAATCGGTGTTGGGCGTCGTGTTCTGCATTCCTGTATTCATTTTGAGCGGCTACGAACACTCCATCGCGGATATGTTTTACTTCGCGGCCTCGGGAATTGCCTCATGGCAGGCGCTCGGCTACATTTGGATCATTATCATCGGGAACTCCTTGGGCGCCCTCATCATCCCCGCCCTCCGCATGATCGGGTGCAAGAAGCAAAATGAGGCACCCATGTCCGAAGAGGAGCCCCAAAAAGACGACAAAGCCGCCTGAAATACTCCTTTGTAAACAGTGCAATATGAAGCGGGCGGGGAATCTTCCCCGCCCGCCTTTTCGTATCGATCGCAGGTTGCAGTTTTGGTCTTTCGTTCAGAAATTCTCAATCCTCGAGGACGGCGCAGTTGACGATGCCCGAGGCCGCGGTGCACCCATCGAGGCAGAGAATGCCCTCCGCGCGGTAGGGTGAAAAATCGGCGTCCTCCCCCCATTCGCTCCCCTTCCCCTCGATGCGGGCATGGCCGTAAGAGGTATGGAAGTGGCCGCACACCACCGTCTTATTTGGCACCAAGACGCCGCACTTTGCCGCCTGCATGCCGTTGTGCCAGCGGGCCGCCTTCCACTGTGCCTCTCCCGCATGCCGCCAATCCTCGATGGGGAAGTACATGGAGGGGTTGGGCCCCGGGAGGGCATCGGCGGGGATCCACCCGTGCACAAAGACGTAGTGTTCGGTCTCGAAGTAATCCTGCATCAGGGGCAGAATTTCCTGAAAGAATTTGCCCTGCTTCATCTTGTTTGCGTAGTACTTGGGGCGGGCGAGGGCATCCACGAGCGGGGCATCGATGAGTCGAAGTAAGGTCTTTACGGTGCCGTTGCGGTAGTGATGGGTATACGGAAGCCCCGAATTCATGATATACGGCAGATCCTCCACGAGGTCCTCCATGAGGTCCTCATGGTTGCCCCGGATGAGAATGACTTCATCGCGGGAGAGAAGGTCGAGCACGAACTCCTGCATTTCGAGGGGTTCGCTTCCGCGGTCGAAGAGGTCGCCGCAAATGATGAGCTTGTGCGGAGCGGGGTCGTCATAATACCCTGCCGCCCGCAGGGCCTCCACCGTCTTTGAGTAATAGCCGTGGATATCCGCAATGACGTAGTACTTCATCTCACACCTCCCCTCCATTATACCACACTTTTTCGGGTTGGCAAGAAAAAATATGCAATTTTCGGAATGCTTTCAGGTGAGGGGGGTGAAGTTCTTCACGCGGACGGCACGGAAGGAGAAGGTGACCCGCGTTCCCCCCTTCTCCTCGGTGATGCGGAACTCGTAGGCGCCGTCAACTTCGAAGTATTCCTCGGCCACCCGCTTGAACTCCGCAAGCGCCGCCGCCCGCGAGGGCTCGTTGATCTCCGCCTTATCCCGCTCCAAGAGCTGTAAAAATTTGGCTTTATCCCCGTTTTTCATGGCTTCCTCCGAAGGTCGAATATGGTCTTTTTTCGGGTGCCCGCGTAGTACTCGGATAGGGCACGGAAGGCACGCGAACGCTCGGAGACGTTGTCTAAAAAGAATTTATCCTCCTCGGGCACCACGGCACGGACGGGCAGACGGAGGGCGGAGGAGATCTCCTCCGGGGTGAGCACCTCCCCCTTCCGCACCATGTCCCTGCGGACGAGGTTGACCACGAGCCCCACCTCCTTCAGCTTATACCGTTGGAGGATGCCCGCCACCCGATCGGCATCCCGCATCGCGGAGACATGGGGGGTGGTGACGAGCAGGCCCTCCTCCGCACACGCCGCCGCCCGATGGAAGCCGTCGTCGATGCCCGCGGGCGAATCGATCAGGATAAAATCGAACTGCGGGGAGATGGTATCGAGCACTAACCGCACCGCCTGCGGGGAGACGTACCGCTCCGAGATCTTGTTGCTTGCAAGGGTATATAGGGTCGGAAATCGTGGATGGCGCACGAGCGCCTGCCGCGCACGGCACCGCCCCTCCACCGCATCTACCACGTCGTACAAAGCAAGATTCTCTACGCCGAGCACCACGTCTACATTGTTGAGCCCGAAGTCGAGGTCGCACACGACGACACGGTACCCCCTCTTTGCGAGCTGAACGCCGAGGTTACAGCAGACCGTCGTCTTGCCGACGCCGCCCTTGCCCGATGTAATCACAATTTTCCGTGCCATACTCCCCTCCGCGTTTCCCCTATGATAGCATATGCAATGCAAAAGATAGCGTATTTTCATGTCGAAAGAGCGGGTGTACGGGCGAAAGTGCAGAATAAGAACTGAAAATTCGGGCATACTCCTATCAGCTGTAAATTCGGAGGCGAAGTATGAAGCGCAAGGTAAAAAAGCTCACCGATGAGGAGTACGAGGCATACCTCAAAGGCCTTCTCAAGAAGTGAGAGAGAACACGAAAAACAGCCGAGGGGCAACCTCGGCTGTTTGTTTTTGATGGTTACGGCTTACTTGACGCTCGCAAGGAGCTTTTCGACGTCCGCCTTCGCCGCTTCGAGGGCGGCCTCTGCCCTCTTCTCATCCTGTGCACGGACGGAATAGTAGATCTTGAGCTTGGGCTCGGTGCCCGAAGGGCGTACGCAGACGAAGCTCCCCCCTTCGAGTTCGTAGTACACGCAGTTGCAGAGCGGGATGCCGAGGGCAGATTCGCTCCCGTCCCTTGCCCTGCGGAGGTTGCGGGAATAATCGCGCACCCCCTCCACTTGGAAGCCGCCGATGTGCTCTACGCTCACCGTCTTTAAGGCATCGACGACGGCGTTCATCTCCTTCATCGCATTGAGGCCCGAATATTGGATGGAGATGTTCTTATCCAAGACGAACCCGTATTCCTTATAAATTTCCATAAGGCGGCCGTATACCGTCTTGCCGATGTAGCGGTAGTAACACACCATCTCCGCACACAGCATGGATGCGACAACGGCGTCCTTATCGCGGGCATGGGTGCCACGTAAGTAACCGCAGCTCTCTTCGAAGCCGAATACGAAGGTATGCGAACCGTCCTGTTCCCACTCCTTTATCTTCTCCCCGATGAACTTGAAGCCCACGGGCGTTTCGAAGAGGGCGACGCCGAACTTCTCACAAATTGCCCGCGCCATGCCCGTGGAGACGAAGGATTTCACGACGGCGGCGTTGGCGGGAAGGGCGTTCTCCTCCTTGAGGCGGGTGAGGATATAATCGAGCAGAAGGATGCCCACCTGGTTGCCCGAGAGCGCCTTGAATTCCCCGTTCTCATCGAGGGCGGCAACGCCGAGGCGGTCTGAATCGGGGTCGGTGCCGAATACGACATCGGCATGAATTTCGTTTGCGAGGGCTATGCCGCGGGAGAGAGTCTCCTTGAATTCGGGGTTGGGCACCGCGACGGTGGAGAAATCGGGGTCCTCCGTCGTCTGTTCTTCGACGACGGTCACGTGGATGCCGAGCTTCTTCAAAATGGTGGTAACGGGAATGTAACCCGAACCGTGCACGGGGGTGTAGACGAGCTTCAAGGTGCTCCCGCAGGCCTCTACGGCCTTCTTGGAGAGGGTGAGCTTGGAGAGCTCGGCGATGTAATCAATATCTACCTGTTCGGGAACGGGCACGATGAGCGGGCTGTTATCCTCCCCCTCCACGCCGAGGTACCCCGTCCTCTCGATGAAGCGGACGACGACCGCCGTGGCCTCGGGGGACATCTGCGCCCCGTCCTCGCCGTACACCTTGTAGCCGTTGTATTCCTTGGGGTTATGCGAGGCCGTCACCATGATGCCCGCCGCCGTATGCAAGTAGCGCACGGCATAGGAGAGCATGGGCACGGGGTGCACCCGTGAGAAGAGATAGGCCTTGATGCCGTTCTTGGCGAGGACGCCCGCCGCCGCCCGAGCAAATTCCTTGGATTTTCTGCGGGTATCGTAGGAAATCACGACGCCCCGCTCCTTTGCGCCTTCGGGGAGGGTTGCGATGTACTCCGAAAGCCCCTGCGTGGCGCGGCGCACGGTGTACACATTCATCATGTTCATGCCGATGCCGATGATGCCGCGCATGCCCGCCGTGCCGAATTCGAGTTCGCCGCCGAAGCGGTATTCCTGCTGCTTTTCATCCCCTTCGATGGAGCGAAGCTCCGCCCTGTCCTCTTCGGCAAGGCGAGGGTCATTCAGCCAACTTTGGTACAATTCCCGATAGTCCATCTCGATATCTCCTTATCAAAACGGCGGTTTATTGCCGCACGTCCTCATCCTTTGCCGCGACGTCCTCATCGGGTTCCGCAATGACGTTACGGCTCAAATAATACTTATTCCCCCCCTCCTCATAGTAACTGACGAACTGCATGACGGTGAGGAAGATGTAGCTGAGGGGGACCGAGAGAAGCAGCCCGCTCCCGAAGGTAAATACGCCGAAGGCGAGGTTGACGACGACGATGAGGTAGCAGGCCACAACAAAGCTCCCGAACCTGCGCACATACCCTCTCGTCGCGCAAATGGATTCCTTGAACGCCGTCGTCACCCGCTTCCCGTCCTTAATGACGGCGGGCATCCAATAGCATACGAAGGCAAGTTTTACGGCCTGCGTCAGCACGACTGCCGCAACCGTAAGCGAGAAGGCGAGGAGCACCGTCCCGATGCCGTACCCCGGGATGAGGGAGGGCACAAAGAAGAAGAACAGCCAACACGCGAGCAGGGTAATTCCGTCGTAGAGAAGCCCCAAGGGTGCATAGATGACTTCATAGAGCGCCGCCTTTGCGAGGTTCTTGAAGTATGCCGCCGAAAACTGCGTGCGGGCGTAGGTACTCATCCGATCGTTGATGGTGCTCGCAATGGCGAAGTTGCCGATGCCGTTGATGAAGCGCTGCAGGAGCATCAGAAGTACGATGCCGAGCGCCGCTATCGTAATTCCCGCACTGTGCGCCGCGATGAGGTGCACGAGGTCGGAAAGGGCGGCACTGAGCGAATCCTGAAAGCCTGCGAGGAAGGTGACGATCTTCTCCCCATCCCCCGAGGTGATGTTGACGATGAGGGAGGAGAAGAGATCCTGAAGGGCCTGCATTTGCAGGCTGTGCACGATGGGCTCAAGCCCGAGGTGCAGAATGACGTAGATCAAGCTATAGAAGATCACGCCCGTGACGGCGCGGTACAGCACGAGCTGAAAGACTTTCGGAAATTGATCCACCGTAATGGAAACTGCGCGCTTAAACCTCATATCAATACTCCCTGTAGCTGTGGAGAATATCTTCCCTATCGAGCTTATCCGTCTCGAAGTAGAGCGTCTCCATGCGGACGAAGAAATTTGTGAAGAGCAATAAATAGACGGGCATGGCGATGAGACGGAAGCCGTACCCCGGAAGAAGGGATGCGGCAACGAGCACGGCCGCCGCCCCCGCATAGGAGATGAGGAAGGAGACGAGGATGCGCCTGCGGACCCCGATCATCAAGCGGTAGGAATAGAGCATGGCCTCGTACGTTCTGAATCCCGTGCTCTGGCGGCAGGGAAGCCACAGATAGAACACGGTAGAGACGAAGAACAGCACGAAGGTAAGCCCCAAGAATACGATGGCGAAGCCGATGTAGACGAGCGCCGTCGATTCGAAGGACGCCACCGCAAAGAAGAGTGCGGAGACGATAAGCGCCCAGAGTTCATAGAGGGCGACGTAGACGAGGGAGATCATCAGCATGGAGGGAAGCAGGCTCAAGAATGCCGAGGGCACGCCGCTTAAAGTGCGCTTCCCGATGCGCATGTGCTTCTCCACGAAGGCGGCCATGAGTGCGCCGAATAAAACCGCCGTCACAAAGGCGAGCACACTCCAAATGCCTCCGAGCACCGAATCGATGCGGATGAGGCTCCACGTTCTGAAGTATGCCCCGAAATCCATGCGGGGATCCCCCGTAAACACACCCATGAGGAAGGCATGGACGGCGGTGTAATCTACGGAGAGCGCGAGAAAGACTGCGGGCAGGATCGCAAAGGGCAACACGAACCACGCATTCTTGAAGAGATATTCCCAACTGTCGAACAGCTTCCGCATAAAAGTACCTATCTACACACTATTATATAACAAATTATCCGCCCTGTAAAGTATTTTTCGCAAATTTTATATGGTAGTTCCGTCCATGAAAAACCCCTCCCTTTTGGGAGGGGCTATGCTTACTCGAGTTCGAAGGCGCCCGTGTAGAGCTGATAATATTTTCCCTTGAGGTCGATGAGCTGTTCGTGGGTGCCGCGCTCGATGATGCGGCCCTGCTCGAGCACCATAATGACGTTGGAATTCTTTACGGTGGAGAGGCGGTGGGCAATGACGAATACCGTTCTGCCCTCCATCAGCTTATCCATGCCCCGCTGTACGATTGCCTCCGTGCGGGTATCGATGGAGGAAGTCGCTTCATCCAAGATCATGACGGGCGGGTCCGCTACGGCGGCGCGGGCAATGGAGAGGAGCTGGCGCTGCCCCTGCGAGAGGTTGGCGCCGTTCTGATGGAGCATGGTGTTGTATCCATCGGGAAGGCGGGTGATGAAGTCGTCCGCCCCCGCGAGCTTTGCCGCGGCGATGCACTCCTCATCGGTGGCATCGAGCTTGCCGTAACGAATATTCTCCATCACGGTGCCCGTGAACAGGTTGGTATCCTGCAATACCATGCCGATCGCCCTGCGGAGCTCCCCTTTCTTGATCTTGCGGACGTTGATGCCGTCGTAATAGATCTTGCCGTCTGCGATGTCGTAGAAGCGGGTGAGAAGGTTTGTGATGGTCGTCTTGCCCGCACCCGTTGCCCCGACGAACGCCACCTTCTGCCCCGGGCGGGCGTACAGGCTGATGTCGTGCAACACAATTTTATCGGGGTTGTATCCGAAGTCTACATCGTACATGCGGATATCCCCTTCGAGGCGCTGATAGGTGACAGAGCCGTCCTTGGTGTGCGGGTGCTTCCACGCCCAAATGCCCGTGCGCTCCTCGCACTCCGTGAGGGTGCCGTCCGGGTTCTCCTTCGCGTTGACGAGGGTGACGTACCCCTCGTCGAGTTCGGGCTTCTCATCGATGAGGGCGAATACCCGTGCCGCACCCGCAAGGGACATAATGACGGGGTTCACCTGGTTGGAGACCTGGTTGATGTTGTTGGAGAACTGCCGCGTCATTTGCAGGAAGGAGACGATGAGCGCCACGTTGAATGCCGCAAGGGTGGGATCCGAATACACCCCGATGCCCCAATTGGCGGTGCCGCTCAGGATGAATACGGCGCCCACGATGGCGACGATGACGTAGAGGATGTGCCCGATGTTCCCGAGGATGGGCATCAGCATATTGGCATACGCATTGGCCTTGGTGGATTGTTCGCAGAGGTGATCGTTCACCTTATCGAAATCGGCCTTGGCGGCCTCTTCATGGCAGAATACCTTGACGACCTTCTGCCCGTTCATGTATTCCTCGATGAAGCCCTCGGTGACGGCGACCGCCCTCTGCACTTCGAGGAAATACTTGCCTGCGCCGCCGCCCACCACCTTGGTGACGAAGAAGATGACGATGATGCACGCGAGCACGATGAGCAGAAGATAGGCGCTGTACCACAGCATGATGCCGAACAGGGTGAGCACCATGATGCCCGAAGTGAGGAGCTGAGGCAACGACTGCGAGATGAGTTGGCGCAGGGTATCGATATCGTTGGTGTAGTAACTCATGATATCGCCGTGCGAGTGGGTATCGAAGTACTTGACGGGCAAATTCTGCATGCCGTTGAACATGTACCCGCGCATCTTCTTGAGGTAGCCCTGCGTAATGATGGCCATGAGCTGCTTATCGGCAGCGCCCGCAATGAGGGAGCAGACGTAGAGCGAGATGAGGGTGAGCATGATGCGGGTGACATCTCCCCCGACTTCCGCCCAGCCTTGGCCGTTCTCGATGGCGCCCTCCACGATGGTAAAGACGCGCTGCATGAATACGGAGGGAAGCGCCGAGATGATGGCATTGAAGATGATGAGAATGACGGTAAACGTCAACATCTTGGGGTAGAAGCGGAATACCGATTTCAAGATCCGCTTGAAGGTGCCCTTGGGGGCACTGCCGCCCCTTCCCCTACTGTTTCGGCGCATCGGCATGTTAGGCATTTTCGTTCCCTCCTTGCTCCCCCATCTCTGCAAGGGAGCTGATGGCCTTGCCGCCCTTGTTCTGGGTGCGGTAGACCTCGGTGTAGATGGGGTCTACGTCGAGGAGCTCTTCGTGCGTCCCCACCGCCTCTATCCTGCCGCCGTCCATAATGACGATGCGGTCTGCGTCCTCCACCGAGGAGGTGCGTTGGGCGATGATAATTTTTGTAGTCGAGGGGATGTATTCACGGAAAGACTTGCGGATGAGCGCATCCGTGTGCGTATCGACGGCGGAAGTCGAGTCGTCGAGGATGAGGATCTTCGGCTTCTTGAGCAGGGCACGGGCGATGCAGAGCCTCTGCTTTTGGCCGCCCGAGACGTTGGTGCCCCCCTGTTCGATGAAGGTATCGTATTTATTCGGGAAGGTCTCGATAAATTCATCCGCCTGCGCGAGTTTGCAGGCCTTGATGAGCTCCTCATCGGTGGCATCGGGGTTGCCCCACCGCAGGTTTTCCTTGATAGTCCCCGAGAAGAGCACGTTCTTCTGGAGCACCACGGCAACCTGGTTGCGGAGGGTCTCGAGGTCGTATTCCCGCACATCTCTCCCCCCCACCTTCACCGAGCCCTCCGTCACGTCATAGAGGCGGGAGATGAGGTTGACGAGGGAGGTCTTGGAGGAACCCGTTCCCCCGATGATGCCGATGGTCTCCCCCGATTTGATGTGGAGGTCGATGTCCTCGAGGACGTTTCTCTCCGCATTGGCGGCATACTTGAAGCAGACGTCGTCGAAATCGACAGAGCCATCCGTGACTTCGGTGATCGGGTTTTCGGGGCTTTCCAAGGTAGACTGTTCATCAAAGACTTCGCAGATACGCTTGGCGCTCTCGATGGACATCGTGATCATCGCAAAGATCATGGAGACCATCATGAGGGACGTAAGGATCTGCATGCCGTATACGATGAGCTGAGAGACGCTCCACACGGAGAGCCCCGTCCGTTGCAGGATGAGATAGGAGCCCAAGAAGAGCACGGTGGAGAGGACGCCATAGAAGCAGAGCTGCATGGCGGGGTTGTTCCACGCGAGGATGCGCTCTGCCTTGGTGAAGTCTACCTGCACATCGGTTGCGGCACGGTCGAACTTCTCCTTTTCGTATTCCTCTCTCACATAGGATTTGACGACGCGGATGCCCTTCACGTTCTCCTGGATGCTCTCGTTGAGGTTATCGTATTTGCGGAATACCCTGTGAAAGAGGGGCATGGATTTCCACATGATGAAGAAGAGCACGGCAGTAAGCGGCGGCACGACCGCCACGAATACCCATGCAAGCTTCCCCCCCATCACGAATGCCATCACGAGGGAGAAGATCATCATAAGCGGGCTGCGGATGGCGGTGCGGATGATCATCATGAAGGACATCTGCACGTTGTTGACGTCCGTCGTCATTCTCGTCACGAGAGAGGACGTCGAGAATTTATCGATGTTCTCAAAGGAGAATTCCTGGATCTTGTAGTAGAGGTCCTTCCGAAGGTTCTTGGCAAAGCCCGAGGAGGCCTTAGCGCAGAAGGCGCCCGCAAGCGCCCCGCATGCGAGGGAGAGAATGGCCATGGCCACGAGGATGAGCGCATACTGCCCGATGCCGAGCGTGCCCCCCGTTCCCCACAGCACCACGCCGTTCTCACCGCTGATGGCCTCGCCGAGGCTCGCAATGACGAACGGAATGAGGCATTCCAAAATGACTTCTCCCGTCACAAAGAGCGGGGAGAGAATGGAGCTGAGCTTATACTCCCTGATACTTCTTGCAAGTTTTCTGATCAATACAACCACCTCCACGCCTCCCGAAGAGGCACAAAAAAACGTAACTTTCAAAAAATTACGCTTATCAATTCCAAACGAATGTTATTATATTAACATCAACGCGCGCGAATGTCAACCGAACGCAAACGAAAAACGAATTTTTCATCAAAAACACATAGTTTCCCGAAAATAGTTTCAACTTCACATGCAAAGTGGAAAAATTTTACGCAATTTCCGCGCCGGAGCCTTCGCTCCTCACCCCCATTCGGGAACGCATTTTTTGGCATTTTATGAATTTCCCCCATACCATGTCTGAAATCTTACCGTAAATTTGCGTATGGAAGAACGTTCATGCCCTCAATCGCGATCCTCCTCATCGCGGGGTCTCGTCGTGTGCGAGAGAAGAAGCTCCACGGGAATGGCAACGAGGGTGATGAGCATATAGAAGGGAATAAAATACCACAGGACGGGCGTGTAACCCGAGCCGTCTCCCCCCAAGAAGAGCTTGGGCGTAAGCACCTTGATGATGGCCACGACCCACTCAAAGCCTTCCTCGGGCGGGTGCATGATGTAGAGCGGGTTGAGGTTGTAGAGGGAGGCATACAGGTTCTCCGTACCGCTCCCCGCGAGCCCCGAACACACACAGAGCACGTCGTTGAGGAAGATGCCCGAAAGGAATGTAAAGAAGCACAGCCCGATCTTCCAGAAGTTGGAAAATTTGAAGTGCACCATCTTCCAAAGAATGGGGAGAACGGAAGTGAGAAACAGCACTTCATGGCAGGTCCAGAAGCGTAAAAATTCCCACTGCAGGATGGACTTTCCGATGAACCAATAGGGAATACAGGTGGCGAGAAGCCCTCCCGAACAGCCCACGAGGGCAACCGCCTCCCGCCATGCTCCCCTCTTTTTATAGAGGAAGAAGGGGGTGAGGAGGATCATCGCCGCACAGACGTTGTAAAAGGTGTTGATATGGGAGAATCCCGTACCCGCAAGATGCGGCCAAATGATGGATTTGAAGAGGTGCTGGGCGACATTGAAGAGTGCAAGGATATAGAGCACCGCAAGCTTTACCCTTCGGCTCGTCTTGCGGAACGCAAAGAAGAGAATGAGGACGATCGCCGCCGAAATCAAAAGGTAACCGAAATAGGTAAAGGAGAGAAATTGAAAGTTGTCCATACCGCTCCCCCTTTGAGAGATCGCCTGTATTATAGCATATTCCCGCCCGAAAGGCAACCAAAGACGGGGTAAAAATAAGAATGACGCAAAATAACGAAATCTCCCAAAAAGGACCTCAAAATCACTTGCTTTTTGGGAGCAATTCGTGTAAAATAACTTTCAGAGCATGCAGAGATGTCCGAGCGGCTTAAGGAGCACGATTGGAAATCGTGTGTAGGTCAAAAGTCTACCCGGGGTTCAAATCCCCGTCTCTGCGCCAATGGTGATAGCGTTTGAACACTGAAAATGTGTTCAAGCGCTGTTTTCATTTCTTCAAGTCTGACGTTCTCGACCTCTGCCGCGTTCCCCAAACGGAAATGCGCCGTGATATAACCGTCACCCACGAATACCTTTGTGACAAGATTTTCAATGATTTTGCGCTGGTAGTCCTTGTCGGCGGGGTTGCCTTTCAGTAAATCGGCTATGAACTCCATGATGTCTTTTTCCGTAAACTGTCTGCCGCGCTCGCGCTCTAACTGTTCCTTTTGGCTCTGCAAGTCCTCAATGAGTATTTGGTA
>CANQMQ010000022.1 GCA_947625025.1 uncultured Clostridia bacterium | reverse complement strand
CGAAATACAAAATAAATCCGAACCAATCACGGGTTACGATTACCCTTGTTGAGTTCGGATTATTTTGATTTGGTGGACCTGCGGAGAGTTGAACTCCGGTCTTACAAGGTTCAAACGCGGACACTACACGCTTAGTCAGTGGTTAGTTTCGCGGGACGGACAGCCCACAGACATCCTGTTCCGCCCGCACATCTCCGTCATGCCTCACCCATCGGGGGAGATCCGCCGAATGGGTAACGTTCCCTACTTGATCACGCCCAAACCGCGGCCGTAGGCCTCCGCGGCAGGACGGGGCGTAATGGTTACGCCGCAAGCGCTACGCGGCGAGCAGAAGCTCTGCGCGCGGTAGCACGTCTTACAGACTTATCGTCAGCAATTAAAATGTTTCCGTTTTTACGGAGCCGAGCCTCCGACGTGCGTCCGACGCCATCCGCCTGCAATCGAATCCGTAACAGGCCCATAACGAATGCGTCTTGTCTATTATATTATACCGCACGGGCAAATTTGTCAAACATTTTTTATGGGGGGGACTGCGTTTTCGGAAGCGTAAACATAAAAAGAGGAGAGGGGAGCCGTAACCAAAATAAAAAATTAAAATTTGTGCATGAAAAACGCTTGCTTTTTGACGGACTTTCCCATATAATAAAAAAGTGTTCACGAGCGGTTCGCCGCTGTGACGTTTTCAGATCGTACGCTACTGTGGCTCAGTCGGTAGAGCAGCTGATTCGTAATCAGCAGGTCGCCGGTTCAAGTCCGGCCAGTAGCTCCATAAAATGGGAACAGACATTCGTCTGTTCCCATTTTTGTTGTGTTGTTGTGCTTGAACCGTCAGCACCTGCTGATTTATTAGAGGGGGTCCCCGAAAAATGATGGGAGAGGAGATGTAAGGTAGGAAAGGGGGGAGCAATCATTTTTTTGTTATTCCGCGTTGTTCTTTTTGAGACGCACGAATTTCTCATTGAGACGGGTGAACATATCCATGAGTTCGGGGTCGTAATTCATCACGAATTCCTTGACGTGGGCGGGGAGATTTTCGATTTTCGCGGAAAGTTCCCTGTCTCTATCATACTGCGCGATGTCATGGTAAAAGAACTCTTCGGGGGTGGAGTGACACGCTTCGATGATTTTGAGAAGGACTTCGAGGCTCGGTAAAAAATCCTTCTTGCTCTCCAAGCGGTTGATGTAATTGGGATTCATCCCGATTGCATACGAGAGCGCCTTCTGCGTGAGTTTCGCCCGTACACGAATATAGCCGATCCTTGCGATAATGTCTGCTTTCTCCATAAAAATCCCCCTGTGCGTTGATATCTCTATTATAAAATATCGACTGCACGGGCATGGGGTGACTGCACTTGGCAACATCGTGTAGTATGTCCATTTTTCAAAGTTTAATAAACATATATCTTGGCAAATTCTTGACAAATCTCCATGATAGGTGTACAATGTACCATGTACATCACCCTAAAAGGAGAATTTATGAAATTCCTAACAAAATTAGCCGAAATGCTTAAAAATTTTGCCAACGCAGTTGCCCACAGCAAAATTGTTAGGGGCGGGGCTGCGTTTGCAATGGCACTTTCAATTGCCGCTGCCGCCGGTGCTTGCACCACAACGCCAAACCCAGACCAGGGCCACACCCCAACGCCGGACAAACCACCGGTTGTTAACCCCGGCAATGATGATGACGACACCCCAACCCTAAGCCAATACAGCCAAATTCTGCAGAACGTGCTCAACAGCAGTTATTATGATAATTTGGCGGATGGTTTTATTCCAGGTGTTATTCATGGCAATATATTTCAACCTTTGCCATATGGCTTCCTTGAAGATGAGGGCTTTGACATAACCGCCTTAAAAAATGATAGTTTGCATAGTTATACATACACTTTTATTAAAGATGGTGAGCCAAATTCACTTTACTTATGTTCAAATGTTGAATCCACAAATGCCAAGGATTTCTATTGATAATTTTTAGAAATTGTACGGGAAGATCTGACGGAAATTGTGATTTACAATTAGATTTAATCTCAGATTATGAAAGGTTTAGCACTGTAACACAATTAAAATACTATTCTTTAAGCGGAGTTGTGGATCCATTCTCTAATTGGAACTATGATAACAACATTTTAGAGGTTTACGCCACTGCAAATTTTACTATATCAGAAAACGACATCTCAAATTTTAATGACAGTATGATAGATATTACTATATATGGAATCTCAAATAGTGCTTCCGGCTTTAGAAAATGAACCAAAATTGAAGCTACCACTATAAGTGTTGAGATGGGAAAAGTGGCGGTATGACGGATTAGGATTGAGATTTCTCCACGCGCCGCCTATGGCGGCTTGGTCGAAATGACAACCACACCCTCATTCCGACCGCCGCTTCTGATTACGCTACCACTGCGGCGGCACGAGGAGCGTTAGCGACGAAGTAGCCCGAGCGAAGCGAGGGCGAGAGAATGGTCCGCTCACCCCCCCCCCTGCGGGGGGGGGCGGAATGAGGAAAAGAAAAAGTTCGGGATGAGGGGGAAGAGTGTCATGTCGAGCTTGCCGAGACATCTCGGCTCCCCCTTGAGGGGGAGCTCCGCCCGTAGGGCGGTGAGGGGGTGTTTCTAATGTGGTACCAATTAGGATTCACCCCTTCCGCCCCCTTCGGGGGCACCCCCTTGTGGCGGTAGGAACCGCCGCAAGGTCCGTCGCGCCTGTCTGCGCTCCCGTCGCGGCACAGTTCACAGCGCACTGCGCTGTTGAACAATATTGTGCCGCTCCTCCCTCGAGGGGTGGGCAAGTCTGAGATTTCTCGACGCCTCTCTCCTTGCCCCCTCCCCCATCTCACCTCATCTACAGGAGAGGGGATGATTATGACGGGGAATACGGTTGACTTTGGGGGAGGGAAGGGGTATAATGGGGGCATGGAACGTTTTTCACGGACAGAAGCTCACCAAAGCGGAGATCGATGAAGGCGCACGCGCTCTTATGCACGACGGCGACCTTCACGGGTATTGCATTTCCGATTTTGTTCCGACCGACAACCCCGATAAAATAATCATACCCTCGGAAAACGCCACTCTCTATCGGCAGAATAAGAGAAACGATTACTCTATCCTGTAAAACTTTCGGTAAAGGAATTACAGCGGATTTTATAAAAGTTATACAAGTTATGCGCGGCAGAAAATCTACGCGCACTTGTGCACCGCCCGTATCGATCAGGGCTATGCAACAAAAATAAATCCACCCGCTATTGCGGGTGGTTGATTTTTGTATAAAGGCAGTTTTATTGATTCATGGCAGTTTCGGAGTCGGCGGCTGTAAGATTTGCCGTTTGGGTTTGCAGGATCTCCGAGACCACGGCGTCCCTGCTTTGCGGCGAGAGCGAAGCGCTCAGCATGATCGTGGAATACAGTTGCTCCTCGCGTCCCGCTTCGCTGCTCAGTTGGGAGACCTGTTTGAGCGTCGCGCGGTGGACGGATAATATGATCCCGCTGAACATTTCCACGATCGCCGCGCTGATTGCGGGGATCAACGAAACCAACAGCTTGTCCTGAAATGCAAGCGCGATGCACACCGTGATCGCAAACAGCAACAGCCCAAAGACCGCACTCATCAGCGCTAACGCAAAGGTCAGTTTGAGTTGCCTTGTGATCATCAAAAAGTATTCGTCATTCTCCCGATGCTTTGAAAGCCATATCTGCGCCATCGAGGGTGCGACGGTATCCGCGGGGATCTGCCCCATTGCGTCCTGCAAAGCCGCCATCCGCGCATCCGCGTTCGCTCTCGTCGTCTTGTTCTCGTATTTTACATAGACGATAAACCCCACGACGAGCGAAAGCAACACCCCGAGTGCGACCAATGCGACCGTTATGATGAAGATGATCGTTGCCGAATCCGCATTCATAGTTCCCTCCGAACCCGCGGTTTTCCGCGTCTCCTTTCTCTATATTTTAATGAAATTTTCGAGTTTGTCAAGACTTCCCCGTAAAAATTGCTCGTTTACTTATCAAAAAATGGGAACAGGCTTTTACCTGTTCCCATTTTGGTTGTGTTATTGAATCCTGAACCGTCAGCACCTGCTGATTTATTAGAAGGGGGTCCCCGAAAAATGATTGGAGGGAATACGGTTGACTTTGGGGGAGGGAAGGGGTATAATGGGGGGCATGGAACGTTTTTCACGGACGGAGCTTCTCATCGGCAGGGGCGGGCTTCAAAAACTTGCTATGAGCCGCGTAGCCGTATTCGGCATCGGCGGGGTAGGCAGTTACTGCGTGGAGGCGCTCGCCCGTTCGGGCGTAGGCGCCCTCGATTTAATTGATAGCGACAGGTACTCCGTAACCAATCTCAACCGTCAGCTCTATGCCACCGAGCGCACCCTCGGCCGCTACAAGGTGGAGGTGGCCGCTGAGCGCATCGCGGAGATCAACCCCGCATGCCGCGTCCGCACCTTCAAGACCTTCTTCCTCCCCGAAAACAAGGGGGAGTTTGACTTCCATGATTACGATTATGTGGTGGACGCCATCGATACGGTGGCGGGCAAGCTTGCCATCATCGAATATGCCATGGAGTGCGGGGTGCCCGTGATCAGCGCAATGGGGGCAGGGAACAAATTAGACCCTACCATGTTCGAGGTTGGGGACGTTTTTTCGACATCGGTGTGTCCGCTCGCCCGCACCATGCGGCATGAGCTCAAAAGGCGCGGCATCGACCATTTGAAGGTGGTTTACTCCAAGGAGCCGCCCATCCATCCCGATTCTAAGGCCATGGGTGAGGGTTACGGAGGGGCTTCCGTAAACGACTCTGAAAACCCTTCCGAGGAGTTTGACAAAGGGGCTCCCGGAAACCCTTCCGAAGAGCGGCCGCGGCGAAGTACCCCCGGCAGCGTTTCCTTCGTGCCCTCCGTGGCAGGGCTCATCCTCGCAGGCGAAGTCGTAAAGGACCTCATTCATTAAACTGAGAGCGCGTGATGATTTTTCAACTGAGGCGCCCGCGGCAAAGTGCCGCGGGCGCCTCAGTGTGATTTTGTTTTACGGAATGAAACCGTGTTTCGAATGACTTCCGAATCAGTAGGTTATAATGTATAAATCGGTTGGAAGGGGGTAGGGTAAGGGCGTGAACGCCTTCTCGTCGTCAGAAATCCAAAAGTGGCCGAGGTTGTCTTGATAAACTTGATGGTAACCCGCCTCTTTTTCCAAGAGTTTGCAACGGCCGTATAGCCGAAGCCTGAGCTCGTCGCCCTCAGCGTATACATTCCGAAGGAGAAAGACTTTCCCATCGCCCTGAGCCGTGCGTGTACCCGTGCCGTAGTTTGCCCGTTCGGAAGAGACGATTGAGCCAATCACCCAAAGGACAACGAGGAGCACGATGAGGGCGATGATCCCGACGGCGATATACATGAGGAATCCGATCATCGCAACCGTATAGAGAAAGCGCACAACGGGATTTGCGATGAACCTTCCGACTTTTTGCGCGAACGGGGAACGGTTTGCCGTAAAAGCGGGGAAGAACGCTAAGAAGGGATAGCCAATCAACCCGACCCACGGGCTCAGCTCGAGGACCCAACGGGAGAGTAAGGCATCCATATCGGTAGTATTCCTTAACCGCAATTCGTAGACGACGGCAAAGGCAACCATACCGATAAGGCCGATCGCCGTAAGGACAATTCGCCCCGCCTTTTTGAGTTTTATGTTGGCCGTGGCGTAGTAGAGAAGGAGGGAAGGGCACATCATGAGCATGAGAATTCCGTAAAATTTTGTATTTTCACGAATCGCGGCATCGCTCGTTTGGGCGCCGAAGGTAAATGCGGGCGGGATTTGAATAAAGATATCCGCCCACATCATTGCACCCATGATGAGTGCGCTCACGGTGGCTATGGTAAGAAAGATCGAAAACACGAGTTCTGCTTGCCCCATGCGCCGCGGTTGCACGATTTGCTCCGTTTGCCCCGCTTGCACCGCGTCTGCGCTTTCCGATTCCTGTTTCCGCATGCCGGAGAGGGCCATGATGCCCGCAACCACATTCAAAAAGGGCGGGGAGATCCCGAAGAGGATCAGAAAGACTGCGGCGGCCTTCTTTCCGCGGTAGGCAAAGATCCCGCAAATCAAACCCGCACATCCCCATAGGATGACGGGCAAGCCGATCATGACGAGAAGAAGGGGGTCAAACGGTTCGGGGCCGGAGATGAGAATGGGGAATACGATGCCGAATACGGATAGAACGATCGCATGGACAATCGGGAGAATGAGCACGGCCTTGTTTTTCTTTTGCATTTGGGTTTCACCTCTCTCGGTTTTCTCCATTATATTCTACATATTTGCAGAAGTCAAGTGTTTTCTTCATATATGTAGTAGAATTTTTGTATGCAAACCGAAAAGAATTATGGGGAATATTTGAAAGAGCATCGCGTTGCCGCAGGAAAAACGCTTTTGGAAGTTGAGCGGGATACGGGGATCAGCAATGCCAATTTGAGCCGTTGGGAGAGCGGGAAAGTGATCCCGAGCATCGCGTTTTGCGAGCGCTTGGCGGATTATTACGGCATCAGTCTCGATGAACTTGTGGGCAGAAACGATCGCTGAGGGCATTGCGCCCGTATAACAAATAACGGCTGAAGCAGCCGTTATTTTTATTTAATCTTAAGTTGAGAGTTTTTGGAAGATCTCTCCCGCGTCGGAGGTGAGCAGGATGG
This sequence comes from uncultured Clostridia bacterium, assembly GCA_947625025.1. Lineage (GTDB taxonomy): Bacteria > Bacillota > Clostridia > Christensenellales > Borkfalkiaceae > Gallimonas. The sequence goes on along the minus strand of CANQMQ010000022.1, from coordinate 20,436 downwards.
CGCGGGGGGCGAGTTGGGGCGGGCAGATGGCTTCGGGATTGATACAGGCGTACACTGCCCTCTCACTTTGCATCGCCATTTTCCAAAACGGGTATTTGATAATGACGGGCGTATTCATACCCACCCCCACCTCGAGGAGCAGGAGGTTTTTCCCGCGGTGTGCCTCCAAGAATGCCTCATACCTTCCGCATGCGACATGCCAACCCGCATCCTCGACAAAGTTGTCATCCGCGCGTAAATTCATGGTCATGGGCTTCCCGCACACGGGGCAACGGGGGATGAGTTCGGAGGGAATGCGCATCTCCTTCTGCCTCTCCACCATACTTCGGATGAGATTTTCGTTGTCATACGTCCCGTTGTGGCAGGGGGTGGAGCATTGAAAGAGGCCGTAGTCGCCCTGCGTATAGAAGAGCCGCCCCTTATCGAACCCCGCTTTTTGGAAGCAGTGATCGACGTTCGTCGTAATGACAAAATAGTCCTTGTCTTTCACGAGGTCGAAGAGGGCTTGGTATACGGGTTTGGGCGGATCCATGTAGCGGTTGACGAGGATATATCTCGACCAATACGCCCAATGTTCCTCGGGCGTTCGGTAGGGATAGAAGCCGCCCGTATACATATCCGAGAAGCCGTACTTCTCCCCGAAATCGGAGAAGTATGTTTGAAAACGCTCTCCCGAATAGGTGAAGCCCGCCGCCGTGGATAGCCCCGCCCCCGCGCCGATGAGGATGGCATCGGCGTTTTTGAATGCCTCTTTGAGGCGTTCGATTTGCGCCGTTTTTTCTGTATCAGTTTGTTGCTTCATTGCATTTTAGGGGGCATATCTCAGACATGCCCCCTTCCTTTTTTATCATTCTCATTAAAGGATGGCGTCGGATGCGGTGTAGGAGCCGAGGGAGCCCGCCTTCACCTGAATGCAAATGTACCGTATGGCATGCTGCTCGGAAGCGAAGAAGCGGCGCTTGGCGGCGGGGGAGATCCTCAGCCAATCCCCTGCGGTGAGCGGAACGCGTTCTCCGTCGATTTCGGCATAGCCCTCTCCCTCTAAGATGCCGTAAATTTCCTCATTTTGCCTGTGTGCATGCACAAAAGGGACGCTTGCACCCGCGGGAAGGGTGTTTACGCTCACTTCCGCACCCGTAAGGGAGAGTGCATCGTGCAGTTCTACGCGCGGCGCCGCGCCGACGTGGGTCTGTGTGTAATTTGCCATGGAAATAACCTCCGTTTTTTTTCATTATAGTACTCTGTAGACGAAAATGCAAGATGGTTACATCTTTATTATCGGATAATAAATTTGTTACTAAGTTTCTGATTTGAACCATTGACAGGGGCAGGGGGATATGGTATAATAAAAAAGACAAGGAGGGAGGAAGCGCATGTTGACAAGGGACGAATTGCCCGAATGCCCTGTTGCGACGACGGTGCAACTCATCGGCAACAAATGGAAACTTCTCATCATCCGAAACTTGATTTATAACGGCAAACAGCGGTTCAGCGAATTTCTCAAGACGATCCCCGCAATCAGTAAAAAGGTCTTAACGGATAATTTGCGGGCTTTAGAGGAGGATGGGCTCATTGAGCGGGAGGTCTTTGCCGAGGTGCCGCCGCGGGTGGAGTATTCGCTGACGGAGCTCGGGATGTCCTTAAAACCCATTCTCGATGCGATGCGGGAGTGGGGATCGGAGTACAAATGCAACCTGTAGAGGGCCTTCAAGAGCAAATCGAAAACGGGCTTCGGACGACGTATGCAAGGCGCCTCTTCAAGCCGTTTGCACGGGCTATTGTGCAGTACGGCCTCGTACAGCCCCATGATAGAATTGCCGTCTGCATTTCGGGCGGCAAGGATAGTATGCTGATGGCAAAGCTCTTTCAGGAGTTAAAGCGCCACAACAAGTTCGAATTCGGGCTTGAATTCCTCGTGATGGACCCCGGGTATCTTCCCGAAAACAGGAGCCTCATCGAGGAGAACGCCGCCCTTCTCGGCATCCCCGTAACCATCTTCGAGACGGATATCTTTGAAAGCGTCTATACCATCGAAAAATCCCCCTGCTACCTGTGTGCCCGCATGCGGAGGGGGCACCTCTACCACAAGGCACAGGAGCTCGGGTGCAACAAAATCGCCTTGGGACACCACTACGACGACGTCATTGAGACCATCCTCATGGGGATGCTCTACGGGGGGCAGGTGCAATCCATGCTGCCCAAGCTGAAGAGTACCAACTTCGAGGGCATGGAGCTCATTCGCCCCATGTACTTCGTAAGGGAGCACGACATCATCTCGTGGAAACAGGCTTACGGGCTCAGGTTTTTGCAATGTGCGTGTAAGTTTACGGCGGATGCCCACAGCGGCATCATGGATTCCAAGCGGCAGGAGGTGAAAGAGCTCATCCGCACCCTCAAGAGGAACAACCCGCAGGTGGAGCAGAATATCTTCAAGAGTGTGGAGAACGTAAACCTCGCAACCGTGCTAAGCTATAAAGATAAGAACGGGATACGCCATCGGTTCGATGAGGAAGATGAGGAAGCTGATGAAGATGAGGGGAATGATGGAGATACGGAAGAATAGAAACGGGCAGGAATCATAAGTAGTGAAGGGGCGCCTTTCGGGAAGAGAGGGGCGCCTCTTATTTCACAAAAAAGTTATAAAAAATTTCATTTCAATTACCCATTGACAAGAGTTGAAAGTTCGTATATAATAGAAATGTACCCAAAGAACAAAAAGTGAGGAATAACATGGAAATTCGTAACATTTTGCAAAAATGCGATCACACCCAGCTCGGCGTTACGGCAACGTGGGAGGACATTCGTCTGCTCATCGACGACGGCATCCGCTACGGCACGGCCTCCGTCTGCATTCCGCCCTGCTATGTCGCCGAGGCGAAGGCGTATGCAGGGGACAGGCTCGCTATCTGCACGGTAATCGGCTTCCCCAACGGCTACAATTCCAAGGCCGTGAAGGTATTTGAAACGGAGGATGCCGTGAAGAGCGGCGCCGATGAGATAGACATGGTCATCAACATCGGAGACCTCAAGGCGGGGCGGCACGAGAAGATCCTGGATGAAATCAAGGCCATCAAGGAGGCCTGCCACGGCAAGATCCTCAAGGTCATTATCGAGACCTGCCTTCTCACCGAGGAGGAGAAAATCAAGATGTGCGAGCTCGTCACCGCGGCCCATGCGGACTTCATCAAGACGTCTACGGGCTTTTCGAAGGCGGGGGCGACCCGTGAGGACGTGGCGCTCTTCAAGAAGTATGTCGGCAAAGATGTGAAGATCAAGGCGGCGGGGGGCATCTCTTCCATTCAGGATGCCGAGGACTTCATCGCCCTCGGAGCTGAAAGGCTCGGTACGTCCCGTATCGTAAAAATCGTCAAGGAGGAACACCTGTTATGAGTAAGCACCCGAACATTCCCACCCCGCACATTGCGGCAAATTACGGCGACTTTGCCGAGACCGTCCTCATGCCGGGGGACCCGCTCCGCTCCAAATTCATCGCAGAGCACTTCCTCGAAGATCCCGTCCTCGTCAACAACGTCCGCGGCGTCAACGGCTACACGGGCTTCTATAAGGGCAAGCGCGTCTCCGTGATGGCATCGGGCATGGGCCAGCCCGCCATCGGAATTTATTCCTATGAACTCTTCAATTACTACGGCGTGGAGAACATCATCCGCGTGGGTTCGTGCGGGAGCTTCGATAAGGATCTCCACGTGCGGGATATCATTCTCGCACAGGGCGCCTGCACCAACGGCAACTACGCGATGCAGTATAATTTGCCCGGCACCTACTGCCCGATCGCCGATTTCGGGCTCTTGCGCCGCGCCGCCGACCTCTGCGAGGCCGCGGGGCTCCGCTATAAGGTGGGCAACATCTTCTCCTCGGATATGTTTTACGACGACGCCGCAAGCGGGATGCAGTGGGCGAAGATGGGGGTGCTCGGCGTAGAGATGGAGAGCGCCGCCCTCTACTGCAACGCCGCCCGTGCGGGCAAGCATGCCCTGTGCATCTGCACGGTGAGCGATAGCTTCCTGCACCCCGAAGAGAACACGACCGCCGAAGAGAGGGAGACCTCGTTTACGGCAATGATGAAACTCGCGCTCGAGCTTGCGTAACGCTCAAAGGGGATATTGTGGCAAAGAGATTTTTTCTGATCGTACTTGATAGTTTTGGCGTGGGGGAACTCCCCGATGCCTATTTGTGGCACGATGAGGGCAGCAATACGCTCGGGGCCATCCGTAACCACCCCAACTTCCACTGCCCCAACATGGAGCAGCTCGGGCTCTTCAACATCGAAGGCGTGGGCGGCGGCGTAGAGCGCCCCAAGGCAAGCTATGCCCGTATGCGTGAGAAGTCGATGGGCAAGGATACCACCATCGGGCATTGGGAGATCGCGGGCATCGTATCTCCCGATCCCCTTCCCACCTACCCCGATGGCTTCCCCAAGGAGCTCATCGAGCGCTTTGAGCGGGAGACGGGCCGCAAGGTCATTTGTAACAAGCCCTATTCGGGCACCGAAGTCATTAAGGATTACGGCCGCGAACACGTGGAGACGGGTGCGCTCATCGTGTACACCTCTGCAGACAGCGTCTTTCAAATTGCGGCGCATGAGGACGTGGTACCCGTACCCGAACTCTACCGCTACTGCGAGATCGCAAGGAACATGCTCGTGCCGCCGCACGGGGTCGGCAGGGTAATTGCCCGCCCGTTTACGGGGGAATATCCGTATACCCGCACCTCCAACCGCCACGATTTCTCCCTGCAGCCGCCCAAGGATACCATGCTCAACCTCCTGCAGAGGGCGGGCTATGAAACGATCTCCGTCGGCAAGATCTTTGATATCTTCGCCGGGAGCGGCCTGAGTGAGAGCAACCGCACGACCTCCAACGACCACGGCATGCAGGTAACCAAGGCAATGCAGGCACGCGATTTCGAGGGTCTGTGCTTTGTCAACCTCGTGGACTTCGATATGAAGTACGGGCACAGGAACGACGTAGCGGGCTATGCACAGGCGGCAACCGATTTCGACAACTTCCTCGGCGGCTTTTTGAAGGATATGCGGGAGGACGACGTGCTCCTCATCACGGCAGACCACGGCTGCGACCCTTCGACGCCTTCCACCGATCACTCCCGCGAACACACGCCCATGCTCATTTGCGGCGCCCATGTAAGGGAGGGCGTCAACCTCGGCACGAGAAAGGGCTTCTCGGATATTTCGGCGACCGTCCTCGATTACTTCAACGTGCCGCAGGGCACCACGGACGGGGAGAGCTTCTGGGAGGAAGTGAGAAAATGACGGATGCGGAACTTATGAAATTGGCACAGAAGGCAAGGGAGATGTCCTATTCTCCCTACTCGCACTTCCGCGTGGGCGCGGCGCTTTTAACCAAGAGCGGCAAGGTATACGCGGGGTGCAACATCGAGAATGCCGCGTTCTCTCCCACCAATTGTGCGGAGCGGACCGCCGTCTTCAAGGCGGTGAGCGAAGGGGAACGGGAGTTTGAAGCCATTGCCATCGTGGGCGGCAAGGAAGGGGAAGTGGCGGAGTTTACCGCACCGTGCGGCGTATGCAGGCAGGTGCTGAGCGAATTCTGCCCGCCCGATTTCAAAATTCTGCTCGGCAACGAGAACAAATTTGAGGCCTTCACCTTGGGCATGCTCCTGCCGTTTTCCTTCACCGAGAAAAATTTGAGCTAAAAATTTCAGCAAAATGAAATGAGGGGGGCGTTCGCTTGCGAACGCCCCCGTTTTGTAATCCAAAAATCCCTTCCTCAGAGGATTTCCTGAAGCTCACCCACGTACATGGTATGCACGGGTTCGCTCAGGTAGTACTTTTTCACGGCATCCTCGGGGATGGCGGAAAGGTCCAATTCCTGCCTGTAAATTTTCTTGAGAACGAGCGTCGCCCGTGCCTCCTCGAAGGTGACTCCGTGCGGCAAAAATTTGGGGGTGAGCCCCGAGAGGGCCACCTTGTTGCAGTCTCTCCCGCTCTTGGAGCCGAGCAGCCCGAGCGCCTTCTTATAGGCTTCGGGGTAGAAGCTCACCGTAAAATAATCGTTCTCCTCCATGAAGCGGTGGGTGTAGCGGATGGGTTTTACGTAGACGGTGGCGATGGGCTTTCCCCAAAGGGTACCCAACCCGCCCCATGCGATCGTCATGGTGTTGTAAGATTTGCTATCTCCCGCGGTGAGGAGCGCCCACTCCTCCCCGAACAGCCGAAACGCATCGGTCTTGAATTGCATATTTTTTCTCCTTTATGCCGTTTTCCCCATTATAGCACGGGGAAGCGGGCTTGTCAAGTGGGCGTGACTGCCCGCGCTCCCTCCAAACTCTTGAGCTCTTCGAGCATCTCCTCGAAGCTCTTGTTCTTCTGCAGTTTGGCAAAGAGGGCGGCGTTGCGGCGGTTGCGCTCCTGCTCGAGGAGGGCTTCGATCTCGGTTTCCATGGTTACCTTGTCCATACCGCTATTCTATGGCAGAGGGGGCGGAAATAGGCTATCCGTAGCCAAAAATTTATCCAAAAGATTCGCCAAAGTTCGTGAAATGAAGAGGGAATGATGCGCACGGGGCCCCGTAACCCCCACAAACTTGCAAAAGGGGGGCGAATTTGTTGACAAGTTCAGATGAGGGGCGTATAATACGAGTTATGAACGTAATGGACACCCTGCGGGCGCGGGGATTTATCAAACAGACGGTATATGAAGATGAGCTCTATGAGCTCCTCGGGCGGGAGAGCGTTCCCTTCTACATCGGGTTCGACCCGACTGCGGATAGCCTTCACGTGGGGCACTTCATGCAGCTCGTTGCGATGAAGCACATGCAGGATGCGGGGCACAAGCCCATCATCCTCATCGGGGGCGGCACCGCGATGGTGGGCGACCCTTCGGGCAGGACGGATATGCGCGCAATGCTCTCAAAAGAGGCCATTGCCTACCATGTGGAGTGCTTCAAAAAGCAAATGGCCCGCTTTGTGCGCTTCGATGGGCCAAACGGCGCGATCGTCGTAAACAATGCCGATTGGCTCCTGAATCTCAACTATGTGGACTTTTTGCGGGAGATCGGGGTGCACTTCTCCGTCAACAAGATGCTCACCGCCGAATGCTTCAAATCCCGCATGGAGAGGGGGCTTTCCTTCCTCGAATTCAACTATATGCTGATGCAGGCGTATGACTTCCTTGTATTGCATCAGAAGTACGGCTGCTCCTTGGAACTTGGCGGAGACGACCAGTGGAGCAACATCCTTGCAGGGGCAGACCTCATCCGTAGAAAGGAGAGGAAGCCCGCCTTCGCCATGACCTTCCGCCTCCTCACCACGAGTGAGGGCAAGAAGATGGGCAAGACGCAGAAGGGCGCCCTGTGGTTAGATGAGAACAAGACTTCGCCCTACGAATTCTATCAGTATTGGCGGAATACCGCCGATGAGGATGTGGAGAGCTGCTTCAAGCTCCTCACCTTCCTGCCCCTCGAGGAAATTGAAGGGCTGTGCTCGGTGCACGATGAGCGCATCAACGTTGCCAAGGAGCGCCTCGCCTATGAGCTCACTAAGATGGTGCACGGAGAGGAGAAGGCAAACCTTGCCCAAAGCCAGGCGCGGGCAGCCTTCGGCGGAGAAGGGGAACTGCCCACCGTCGAGGTGCCCGTAAGCTGTAAAACTGTCTTGGAGGCATTGGTCGCCGCGGGGCTTGCGAAATCCAACGGCGAGGCACGGCGTCTCGTCGATCAGGGCGGCGTCTCCATCGGAGAGGAGAAGGTTACGGATCCGTTTGCACCCCTGCCCGAAGGAGAATTCCTCCTGCGCAAGGGCAAGAAGGTGCTCGTGAAAGCGGTGAGGCGGTGAGCTACATCGGCGTATATGCGGAGGCCTCCGTCGAGAAGGTGATAGAGAAATCCCGCTTCATCGCCTATGCCGCCCGCACGGTGGGGGAAGAGGAAGCGCGTAGCTTTCTCGGAGGTCTCCGCGCCCGTCACCCCACGGCGACCCATGTGTGCTACGGATTCATTGCGGACGACGTCGGCAACATGCAGCGCTTTTCGGACGACGGCGAGCCGCAGGGGACGGCGGGCATGCCCATCTTGGGTGTCATTAAGGCGCAGAACCTGAAGGAGACGACGGTTGCCGTCGTGCGGTATTTCGGGGGCATCAAGTTGGGGGCGGGCGGCCTCACCCGTGCCTATGCCTCCTCCGCCGCCGAGGTGCTAAGTGTTTCCGAGAAGCGATGCTTTGATCTCTCAGCGGAGCTTCTCGTCACCGTGAACTATCCCGATGTGGGGGCGCTTCTCCGCTTTTTAGAGGGGAGCGGGGCGAGCACGGTGGGCATCGAATACGGGGAGCGGGCGGCGGCTACGGTTGCCGTGCGGGAAAACGGACGGGAGAAATTCTGCAAAGATCTCATAAATACTCTCTGCGGAAGGGTGCAGATAGAGCCCAAGCGATGCTACCTCTATCCCTTTGAAATGGAGTAAGATTTATGCGAAAACCCGCGGTTTTTTCGAGAAAACCGCGGGTTTTTATGTATTTAGATGAAAATCGAAATAAGAGGGCGGGGCATACCGTAACCCAAAATCGCATACAATAGCGTATGCGCAAGGCAGGCAAAATTTGCATTTTTTTATGCGGTGCGCTCCTCATTCTCATCGGCCTTATCGTGCTCATTCACAGCAACGTGACGCGCGTCTTAAAATCCATTGCGGAGGCCAACATGCGCTCCATCACGACGGTTGCCGTAAACGACGCCATCTACTACACCCTCTCCGATGAGGTCCGCTATGAGGAGCTCGTCTCGGTGACGCATGGGGAGGATGGGGCCATCACTTCCATCACCGCCAACGCCCTCAAGATCAACCGCATTGCAAGGGATGCGGCGTATATGTCTCAACAGAACCTGCAGAAGCTCAGCGAGGGCGGGGTAGACGTACCCCTCGGCGCCTTCTTCGGCATCGAGGCATGGGCAGGCTTCGGCCCCAAAATTCATATGAAGATCATCCCCATCTCCAATGTGGAATGCCGCTTCGTCTCCGATTTCGAGGCCGCGGGCATCAACCAGACAAGGCACTCCGTCTACCTCGAGATCGTGGCGGATATCTCCATCATCATGCCTTCGGGGACGAGCAATTTTGCCTCCATGACGGAGGTGCTCATATGCGAAAGTGTGCTCGTGGGCAGTGTTCCCGAAGCCTATTTGCAGGGGGACCTCTTCGGGGCGGGTTACACCCTCGCACCGCCCGCCTGAGTTTGCAGGGTCTCCGAAATGACGTTCAGAATGGCCTCGGTGCCGCTCTCTATCTTGCAGGAGTTGACCCGTTCACGGAAGGCGGCATCCCCGTAAGCATCTGAAATTTTCTCCGAAAGATGGGGAAGTTCCCCTTCGGGAAGCACCTTCACGAGGCCCTGCCGCTCGAAGTAGCGGGCATTCTCGAGCTGATCCCCCCGCGAACTTTTCTGAAGGGGCACGAGGACGGCGGGCTTTTTGAGGGCGAGCAGCTCAAAGACGGTGTTGCTCCCCGCACGGGAGAGCACGAGGTCGGCCGCGGCGTAGGCGCTTCCCATATCGTTTTCAAAGGCACGGGGCACATACTGCCCCCTTTTGTTTTTTATTTCGGGAATATGCGCTTGGCCGCTTCCCGTAAGGTGGAGGATGGAGAAGGTATCGAGAAGGGTGGGAAGGGCCGAAAATACGGCCTCGTTGATGGCACGGCTTCCGCTCCCGCCCCCGAAGATGAGGAGGACGGGCGTCTTGCCGTCCAAGCCGTACTTCTTTAGAGAGCGCCCGCGTTCCCCCGCAAGCACTTCCCGCCGCACGGGGGAGCCCACATATTTGCCGTTTTTGAACTTCAATGCCGTCTCGGGGAAGGAGGTGAGCACATACCTGCACTTCCTTGCAATGAGCCTCGTGCACAGCCCTGCGGAGAGGTCGCTCTCGTGGGTGAGTACGGGGATGTTGAGGCGGTGCGCCGCCCACACGGCGGGGTAGCTCGCGAACCCGCCCTTGGAAAAGACGAGGTCGGGTTGAAGTTTGGTTACGATTTCGAGCGCCTCCCGCTTGGCACGGTGAAGGGCGAAGGGGATCTTGAAGTTTTCGAGGCAGAGGGAGCGCACGAGTTTGGGGCAATCGACGCGGTAGAAGGGGTACCCCGCCCCCTCCACGAGGCCCTTTTCGATGCCGCCCGTCCCCATATAGGAGACCTCGTGCGAGAAGCGGAGCTCGTGCATGAGGGCGAGGTTGGGCACCACGTGCCCCGCGCTCCCGCCCCCCGTAAACAGAATTTTCTTCATAAATACAGTATATGCCCGCCCCGCCTTTTTATTGAAGGGCACAAAAATCAAGGCCCCTCCCGTAGGTTGCGGGAGGGGCCTTTCGCATGAATTACGCTATGAATTGATGTTCTTTTGTTTTTCGTTTTCGTAGGGGGTATTGTACAATTCTGAGGGGTCGAACTCGAACATGGGTGCCCCGTTTTCCGCGAACTTGAGTTTTAACACGTGCGCGTGGCGGTTGTGATCGTTGAGGGGATCGCCGTGAATTTTCTCGTAATCGCGGAAGTGCATGAGGGTGAGCATCTCCCCTTCATCGCCCTCCACGAAGCTGTTGTGCCCGGGGCCGTAGACCTTCAGGGAAGGCTGCGTCTTGCAGACGGGATAGCGCTCCTTCTGCCAGCTACGGGGGTCGATGAGGTCCGCATTCTCATCGGCGGTGAGCAGCCCCATACAGTAGCAGGCGCCCGTCGCCGAGGCCGAGAAGGTAACGAAAATTTTGCCCGCCCGCTTGAGCACTGCGGGGCCCTCGTTGACCCAGAAGCCCCCGTCCCGCTCCCAATCGTAATCGGGGGTGGTGAGGAGGACGTGGAACGTCTTGAGCTTTACGGGTGTAGCAAGCTCTGCGATGTAGAGGTTGGAGATATCCTTCTCTGCCTCATCGGTGCCGAACTTCTGCGCCCAAATGATGTACCAACGGCCGCGGTGTTCGAATACCGTCGTATCGAGGGAGAAGGAAGTGAAGGGATACGGGTCGCCGTCGGCGGCCTGCAACATGCCCGCCTCCACCCATTCATCCTTCATCGGGTCTGTGCCCTGCAGAATGAGGGCGTAGGGCCGAATTTTCCACTTGCCGGGCTTGGCGCCTGCGGCGTAGTAGATCACCCACTTGCCCATGATGTAGTGAATTTCGGGCGCCCAAATATGGCTTGCCTGTGCGCCGAAGGGGTGCTTCGTCCACACGACGCGTGCCTTCGCCGTAGCGATTCCGTTTACCGTATCCGCACAGCGTATCTCGATGCGGTCGTAAGCGGGGCAGGTCGCGGTGAAGTAATATTTGCCGTCGGTATGCTTGTAGAGATAGGGGTCCGCGCGCTGAGGCACGAGAGGGGAAAGATAGGTTGCCATTGGTTACCGCCTTATAAATTTGGTACTTGGTGCCCTTTGGGCGTCAGTTCTTTTGTTTCCGATACTTGTACGGCACGAGGTAGATGTATACCCCGATGATGGTGCATGCGAGGACGCACAGAATGACGATGAGGCTTATCCTCAGGGCATCGTTTTCGCCCCGCTCGATGGCGCTTTCGGAAAGCTGGGCCGTGTACAGCTTGCCGTCCTTTTGGATGCGGACGGTGTAGCTTCCATCCTCCCCGCGCACTGCCGTGGCCTTGGTGCGCTCGGTGACGGTTACGGTAGAGCCATCCTCCGCCGTAAACACGATGCCGCCCTCATTCTGCTTGACGTAGACGATTTGGTAGGCGCCGCCCTCCTCCTTGAGGGGGTCTACTTCGGTGATGTATGCCGCAGGCACGAAGCCGTGCTGCCCTTCGCCGTAGGAGAGGAGGGCGTACTCCCGCCCGTGGGCCGTCACGATGCCCTCCACGTGCACTGCAGTGCCCCGCTTGAGCGTCTCGGAGGCGAGCGACGGATGCAGGCAGGGGAAGCGGTAGGAAGAGACGGCGCTCGAGAGGTAGCCGTCCTCCATAGCTTCCTTAAAGTAATCGGCCTCGTTTACGAGGTCGCGCTCCTCGGGCGGAATGCGGAAGAGGGTCGCGGTGAATACGCGGGTGTCCTCCGAAATTTCATAGAGGACGACGAGGGCGTAGTCACCCTTTTGGGCGAGGAGCACGCCTTGAAGGTCCTCCGCGGTGCGGTAGTAGAATTCATAGGGGAAGAAGTCGGGGTCGTCTTTGAGGCCGTTGAGGTCCGTCCGCACCCCGATGGTGCCCGCGGGGACGTCGATGAGCAAATTTTCCTTCCCGTGCTCCGCAAAGACTTCGGAGGAGACCCCTTCCGCCCCGATGCGGTTGAGGGTGGGGATCTCCACCTCACAGGAGAGCATGAATTCCCCGAAGAGGAAGTAGACTTCCTTATCTTCGAAGCCGAGGGCGAAGGAGGTGGGAAGGGCGGTGCCTTCGGTGGATACGTAATCGGCGCCGTCGAGCTCGAGAAGGGGGGTGCTGCGTCCCAAACGGAAGAGCTTCTCCCCGTTCAGATAGTAGAGGTTGCCCTCGAAGTCTGCACGGAGGGAGGTGTAACCGGCGGGGAGCTCGGCATCGAGCCGCTCTCCGCTTCCGCTCTTGAGGAAATCCCGCTCGTTGAAGCGGTAAATGGAATTGGGGCTCCCTGCACCGCCATAGGCGACAAAGATGTCCCCATAGAGGTTGGACGTCATGGCAGTTGGGATGCCGTAATTCTGAAAGACGGTGCTCTCTTCCCCGAGCTTGCCGTACCACATATCATTCGTCACATAGTAGACGTTGCCGTAGACGCAGACGAGGCCGTTTACCGTGTTGCGGGCGGTGAGGGTGCGCTTGAGGCTATTTTCCCCATAGCGGCAAGTGTAGATGTTGGCCCCCTCGGAGACTGCGATGAGGTCTCCGTCCGTTGCCACGAGTTGGGGGTTGAATTCGCCTCCATCCTCGGGGGAGAGGGCGGAATATTCGCCCGTGCGGATGTTGTATACGCTCACCCGCCCGTTGCCGCCGTCGGCAGTGACGAGGAGATCTCCCGCCCGTGCCGTCTGCGTGGCGCCGCTGAGGCGGTTGACGGAGGAAGATGCGGAGGCAATTTCGTACCCCGTAAAGAACTGTTCGCTCTCGGGGTCGATGCCGAGCACGGAGGAATTTTTGAGCACGTACAGCTGTTCCCCGTAATAGGCAAGCGCGGAATAGCCCGCCCCCGCCTGAATGCGGGTAGCCCCGCCCGCAAGGTCGGAGCAGTAGATGCCGCCAACCTCTCCCTCCGAATTGAGCGTGTAGTACAGCCTGCCGCCGAAGGCGCATACCGATTGCAGGGCAGGGTTGTTGCCCGCTCCGTTGAGGGACTTTCTCGGCAGTATTTCCTTAAGCGTCTCCCCGTCATAGGAGGCGATGTACCAGGTATCTATGACGGCAACGAGATTGCCGTTTAAGTAGGTGAGGCAGGGCGTTGCGTTCGATTGGATGGGTTCGGAAGCGATCTCGTTGGCGGGGATGAGCTCCTTTGCAAGGTCGTAACGGCAGAAGGTGACGTAGCCGCTCGATACGTTGGCCGTATAGAGGTAGCCCTCCGCAATTAAAAAGTTGGCACAGGAGATGGTGAGGTACTCTCCCGAAGAGGTGCTTTCGGTATACTCATAGAGGCGGCTGATGTCGTCTGCGAAGAAAATTCTGTCGGTTTCGCCCTCGGCAATGCCTACGCTCGTGATCGTGCGGGAGAGACCGCCCGCGCCCAAGTGGCGGTATTCCGTCCAAGCGCCCGCAGTGCGGTCGCAAATAAAGAGAGAGTTCCCGTCCGCAATGACGATGTGCTTCTCCGAAAAAGCGACCGCGGAGGGGGAGGTAAGGCTTAAGAACTGTTCATAAGAGGAGGGAAGGAGCAGCTTTGCGGGCTTTTCTTCGGCAGAGGCTTCGTGCCTCGTCTCCGTGCGCATGCAGAAAATGCCCGCACCCGCAAGGAGGAACAGGGCAAACGTAAGAAGCAAAATGATTTTTTTCACGCGCGCACTCATACGCGTACATTATACCATGCCGCGGGGAGAAAGGCAACGGTTTTCAGTGAAAAAAAACTTCAAAAAAAATTGGCAGACCGATTGACGTCTGCGGCGGGCGGATGCTATAATAAAAAGCGAACAAACGTTCGGAAAAAGTTTAGCAAGGATCGTGAAGAGATGCAAGAAAGTGTGACAAAGGTGTTTTTGTACGCCTATCCGCTCTTGGATGGGCTTGCCGAGGCTTCGGAGACGGCGGCCTATCACCGTGCCGTGCTCTCCTACTGCAAGCCGCGGGTGATGGAGGCCGCCCTCGGGGTATTAGAGGAGGCAACGGCCGCGGGAGCGCTCCGTGCGCTCAAGGCGGATATGGATAGGCTCATCATGGAATTTTCGGAGGAAGAGGGGAGGCTTGCGGCGTTTAAGTACTTCCGTACCCGTAAATCGATGCCCCGCCTCACCGAGAGGACGTACTATAGGAGGCAGCAGCAACTTTTGAAGAAGGCGGAGCGCATCTTATCTTCCTATGGGTGGACGGATGAGCGGTTCTTGGAGGAATTCGGGGGGTACGCGCCCTTCACGCGGCTCCTCACCGCGGTGCAGGAGAAGAAGATCCCCGCTCACAGGCCCTCCTCCGAATCGGGCGGGGGCTGACGGCGGCTCTTTAAGAGCAGGGCGGCGGCAACGACAACGGCCACCGATGCGGCGCATATGAGGACGATCGCGAGAACATTGGGGGTACCCATGTCCGAATCCGATGGCTCGGTTTGCCCGTTTGCGGGGACATCGACGGCCTCCAAGTAATCGACGTTCTTCTCGAATTCGGGCGGGGCTTCGGCGGCGACGTACCCGAATACGCCATCGGAGAGCACGTAGAGGTAGAGCTGGCCCATGTCGTAGCGCATGCCGTAGTAGACGAAAGTCCTTTCGATGGAAGAGAAGCCGCCGTCGAGGGTGCCGCCCACCGGAATGGAGTATTGCAGGGTGATCTGCTTCATGAGGAAGGGGCGCTCGGGGAGGAAGGAGACGGGGGTTATGGCCTCCGTACGGCAGTAGCCCATCACCTTCTTATAGGGCGGGTCGTTCACAAGATATTCGACGGCGGTGTATTCCTCCCCCTCCGCAAGGATGCGCACGTAGTAGGTTTCGGGGATGAGGAAGAGCTTTGCGCTCTCCTCTTCGGAGGCGTAGAACCACACATTGGAATCGGCGGCAACGGCATACCGCAGGGCATCGGCATCCGCCCGCATGGCGCGGGGGGAGGGCAGGAGGCAGAAGAGGAGGGCGAGCGCGAGGGTGAAGTGTTTCATACCCGCCATCATAGCAACAGAATGCCCGCAAGGAAGAAAAGGTTTTGGCGAATATGGACGAAATACTGCAAAAGCTCGAGGCCATCGAGGCGGAGCTCAACAAGCGTAGGGCGATGGATACCCTCTCCCGTTACAATGCGGGCAGAAAAAAACACAAGAAGCAGCTTGCCTTCCACAAGTGCAAGAAGCGCAACCGCTGGGTGTTCGGCGGCAACCGCTCGGGGAAAACCGAGTGCGGGGCGGTGGAGGCGGTGTGGATGGCGCGGGGCATCCACCCCTACCGCAAGAACAGGAAGGATGTGTTCGGATGGGTCGTATCCCTCACGGCGCAGGTGCAAAGAGACGTCGCCCAACGGAAAATTCTCTACTACCTCCGCCCCGATTGGATAGAGGATATCGTCATGACGAGCGGCAGGAAGGATAGCCCCGCTTCGGGCGTCATCGACCAAATCTTCGTCAAGAACGTGTTCGGCGGTATCTCCGTAATCGGCTTCAAGAGCTGTGAAATGGGCAGGGAGCGCTTTCAGGGAAGCTCTTTGGATTTCGTCTGGTTCGATGAGGAGCCCCCCAAGGATATCTATGAGGAATGCCGCATGCGCGTCCTCGATAAGAAGGGGGATATCTTCGGCACCATGACGCCCTTGAAGGGCCTGACCTTTGTCTACTACGACATCTTCATGAATCCCAAGTGCGACCCCGAGGTGTGGTACGAATTCATGGAGTGGGCGGATAATCCCTTCCTCCCCAAGGAGGAGATCGCCCTCCTCGAGGCGACCCTCCCCTCGGATACCCTCGAGACGAGGCGGTACGGAAGATTCCACGAGAGCCACGGGCTCGTGTATCCCGAATTCGATGAGAATGTGCACGTCATAGACCCCTTTCCCGTACCCCCCGAATGGCAGGATACCATCTCCATCGACCCCGGCCTCAAGAATCCGCTCTCCGCCCATTGGTACTGCGTAGATTACGACGGGAACGTGTACGTCGTCGCGGAGCACTACTGCGCGGGGCTCGACGTCGATTCGCATGCGGATGCCATTCACGGCATTTGTGAGCGGATCGGGTGGAAGCGGGATGAAAAGGGGAGGGTGACCGCCCTCATCGATTCGGCCGCCGATGCCCGCACCCTCTCCGCTCAGAAGAGCGTCTCCGAGCTCTTCTACGGGCGGGGCATCCTCGTGAATTCCCGCGTCAATAAGGACCTGTTCAGCGGCATTGCGCAAGTCAAGCGGTATCTCTCCCAAAAGAACAACCTGCCGAGCCTCTATATCTTCAAGAGCTGCCCCAATATGATCCGCGAATTCAAGGGGTACTTCTGGGGGAGCGGGGAGACGCCCGTAAAAAAGGACGACCACGCGATGGACGAACTGAGGTATTACCTCATGACGAAGCCCCGCCCCGCGAAGGGGACTGTGGAGAAATCGGATGCCGAACGGGATAAGGAGAGGCGCATACGCGCCCTCCGCAGAAAGAGAGGAGGAGTATGAAAAACGAGAAACTGCGGGAGGCCATTCTAAGGGTGGCGCTCGGGTATTCGGTGGGCGAAGTGACGGAGGAGTACGACGCCAAGGACGGCGAGCTCAGGCTCGTCAAGCGGAAGGAGACCAAGAAGGATATCCCGCCCGACTTAAAGGCTGCAAAGCTGCTCTTGGAGGAGGCAGACTTCTCGGAGCTTACCGATGAACAGCTTGAAGAAGAGCGGAGAAGGCTCATTCAACGATTAAAGGAGGAAGAAAGTGACGGAACGTGAGTTAATGGAACAACAGGAAGCCGCAAGAAAGAGCGCCCTTGCGAGGGAAATTTGTGCGGACTTCGAAAAGCGGAGGGAGGCACGCAAGGCCCTCGAACGGGGCTGGCGGCTCAACATGAATTTTGTGAGCGGCAACCAATTCTGCGACCTCACCCCCGAGGGAGAACTCGAGGAGGAGAGTGCGCAGTTCTTCTGGCAGTCGAGGCGGTGCTTCAACCACATCGCCCCCGCCATCGATACCCGCCTCGCCCGCCTTTCCAAGGTGCGCCCCAGCCTCGAAGTGCGCGCCTTCTCGGATACGGAGGCAGACGTCAAGACGGCCCGCCTCTCTTCAAACATTTTGAAATCCGTCAAGGGCAAGTTGGGGCTCGACCGCATCATCGCGCGGGCGACGCTGTGGTCCGAAGTGTGCGGCACGGCATTCTACAAAGTCGTATGGAATTACAACGACGGCGCCGTGCTCGGCACCGACCCGCAGGGCAAATCGCTCAGGGAGGGGGATGTAAACGTCATTCCGCTCTCCCCCTTCGAGGTGTACCCCGATAGCCTTGCCGCAGAGGATATCGACGGGGTGCGGAGCCTCATCCATGCGAAGGCGCTTCCCGTTTCGGAAATCGCGGAAAAGTACGGCGTGCTCGTTGCGGGCAGGACCATTGAAGAGTTCCCGCTCACGCCGTATGCCTCCGCAGGGGGGTGGAAGCGCCCCGCCGATTCGGAGCTCCTACCCTCGATGGAGGATGCGGAAATTGTGATAGAACGGTATACCAAGCCCACGGAGCAATGCCCCGAGGGCAGGCTTGAGATCGCGGCAGGCGGCGTCCTCCTCTATGAGGGCCCCCTGCCCTACAAGAACGGCGACCGCGGCGAGAGGCTGTTTCCCTTCATTAGGCAGACCTGCGTCGAACTCGCGGGTTCCTTCTTCGGAGCCTCCATTGTAGACCGTATGATCCCCTTGCAGAGGGCGTATAACGCCGTCAGGAACAGAAAACATGAGTTCCTGAACAGGCTCTCTGCGGGCGTCATTGCGGTGGAGGACGGCTCTGTGGATGCGGAGGAGCTCGAGGACGACGGCCTGTATCCCGGGAAGATCCTCGTGTATCGGCAGGGTTCGCCCGCACCCGAGTTTCTCGATTGCGGAAAACTGCCCGCCGAATTTGCACAGGAGGAAGAGCGGATCACGAGTGAGTTCGTGCTCGTTTCGGGCATGAGCGAGATCTCCCGCAACTCATCCAGCCCCGCCAACATCACGAGCGCCGCAGGCCTCAGGCTTCTCCTCGAGCAGGATACCAACCGCATGCAGGGGGCCGTGGAGAGCGTAGAACGTGCCGTAAAAGAGGTGGGCAAACAAATTCTGCACCTCTACAAGCAGTTCGCCGCGACCCGCAGGCTGCTCCGCATGACGGGGACGGGCGGGGATACCGAGGTCTACTACTTCGACGCGAGCGAGATCTCGGCAGACGACGTGGAATTTCTGACGGGATACGACCTCACCCCCGAACAAGTGAAGGAGGATATCTTGAATCTCCTTTCCCTCGGGCTGTTGAAGGATGAGAACGGCAACCTTTCGGATGAGACGAGAAGCCGCGTGCTCGATGCGCTCGGCTACGGCTCATTCGAGAACGCGCGCGATGTCTCCTACCTGCACATCAGGAAGGCAGAGCGGGAGAACGTGCGCCTTCGGAGTGAGGAGGTGGAAGCGGACGAGTACGACGACCACGCGTTGCACCGCACCGAACACCTCCGCGCCCTGCTCTCGGGCGGGGAGAACGACGCCGCGACGAAGGCGCGTATCATGCGCCACTTACGATCGCACCGCGGCAAGGGAGAATGATATGGAAGAGGAAAACTTCAAACCGGAACCCGAATCTAAGGGGGAGACTTCGGACATGGGTATGCCCGAACCCGCCGAAGGTCTTGGGAAATTCAAGAGTGTGGAAGCCCTGATGGATGCCTATGGGCAGCTCGAGGCCGAATTTACCCGCCGCAGCCAACGGCTGAAAGCGCTCGAAAAGCAACTTGCCGAGCGGGTAGAGCCCGCCGCTCCCACGGAGGAGGAATTGTTTCAGGCGGTCTCGAAGAGCAGCGGAGTACGCGCCCGCGTTCTCTCCGATTATTTGCAGGAGCTGCGCGGCGTGCCCCTGCTTGCGGGCGGGGCAGCCGTCCCCGCACCCGCGAAGAGACCCTCGAGCATCGCGGAGGCAGGCTCCCTCGCGCTCGGGTACTTCAAGAGCCAAAATTAACTTTTAGGAGAATTTCATGATCACAACCGAAACTGCTGATAGCGTACTCAAATCCTACTACTTAAGCGCGGTGGCAGACCAGCTCGATAAGGGCGTCAACCCCCTCCTCGCACAAATCAAGAAAACGACTTCGGATGTCTGGGGCAAGGACGTGAGAAAGGCCGTCCGCTACGGCGTCAACGGAGGCATCGGCGCGGGGAGCGAGGCGGGCAACCTGCCCAAGGCGGGCAACACAGACTACGCCCAGTTCGTCGCCACCCTCAAGAACCTCTATGGCGTCATTGAGATCTCGGATAAGGCCATCCGTGCCTCCGCCAATGCGGAGGGCGCCTTCGTCAACCTCCTCAACGCCGAAATGGACCACCTCATCGAGAGCTCTTCCTTCCACTTCGGGAGGATGCTCTTCGGGGACGGTACGGGCACCATCGCGACCATCAAATCCTCGGAGGGCACCACGTATACGGTGGACTCGACGGACAACCTCTTCGACGGCATGATCGTAGACGTCGTCGATGGCGACGGCGTCCCGAAGGCGGCCGCGAGGACGTTGAGCAAGGTGGACTACGAGAAGAAGACCTGCGTCATTTCGGGCGGCGCCGTCTCTACGCCCACGGACTACAAGATCGTCCTCCAGAATTCCTACAACGCGGAGCTCACGGGGCTTGGCGCCATCTTCGGCACCAAGGATATTTACGGAGTCTCCCGTGCAAACAACCCGTGGATGAACCCCATCAAGAAGACCGAAGTGGGGGAACTCACCGAGCTTGCCATCCAGACCGCCATCGACGAAGTGGAACAGCGCTCGGGGAGCAAGATAAACTTCATCGTCTGCTCGTGGGGGGTGCGCCGTGCCCTGTATTCCGCCCTCTCCGCCTACAAGCAGATGGAGAGCATTGAGCTCGAAGGCGGCTTCCGCGCCCTCTCCTTCAACGGCATCCCCGTCGTTGCGGACCGCTTCTGCCCCAAGGGCACGATGTACCTCCTCAACACGGACGACTTCGCCCTCCATCAGCTCTGCGATTGGCAGTGGCTTGAAACGGAGGACGGGAAGGTGTTGAAGCAGGTCGCGGGGAAACCCGTGTTCACGGCAACCCTCGTCAAATATGCCGAGCTTCTCTGCTACCGCCCCTATGGTCGGGCAAAATGTCTAATGAAAAAGCACCCAAAAATAGCCTAAAATTACCCAAAAAAGGGGCATTTTCA
>CANQMQ010000021.1 GCA_947625025.1 uncultured Clostridia bacterium | reverse complement strand
GCGCCCCGCCCCGCATCCGTAACCGCCTCCAAACCGCAAATGACCTATGAACAGGCGAAGGAGGAGTTGCAATTCAAGATTCCCGTGATGGGAAGCGCGGGGTTTGTACGGCGGGAAGTGCCCACGGGAGATTTCGAAGTGCGCCAGCCCACCGCTCCCGCCCCCTCCTACGATGCCTTTGAAGAGAACAAGAAGTTCTTATTGGAACAGGAGAGCAAGAAGAAACAGCAGCGGGTAGACCCCGCCTCCCTCACCTATCAGGGAGAGCTCTTCCGCACCTATCTCTTCTATGAATGCGGGGACGACGCCTATATCATCGATCAGCATGCCGCACACGAACGGCTCAACTACGATGCCCTCCGTGCCAAGATGGAGACGAGGACGGTCTCATCTCAACCTATGTTGGTTCCATTCCTGCTCCACCTCAATGCACAGGAATTCAACTTCCTACAAAAGAATTTTGGAATTTTACGGGAGATGGGCTTCGAGATCGGGGAATTCGGCGGCAATACCGTGAAGGTCTCCGCCGTCCCTTCCGATTTGATGGACATCGACCTTGCGGCTTTCTTTGCCGAAGTGCTCTCTTCCATGGATTCGCTTCGGGCAATCAAACTTGCCGATCTCTTAAAGGATAAACTTGCGCAGAGTGCATGCAAGGCGGCAGTGAAGGGGGGAGAACGGCTTACCGATGGGGAAGTCAAGGCCCTCATCGAGCGGATGGATGGGGACATGGGCCTCAAGTGCCCGCATGGCCGCCCCGTCTGCGTCCATCTCACGAAGAGTGAGCTCGAGAAGCTCTTCAAGCGCATCGTATGAAACCCGTCTGCATTTGCGGCCCAACCGCCTCGGGCAAATCGGCGCTTGCCGTAGAGGTAGCAAAGAGGCTGAACGGGGAAATTGTCTCCTGCGATGCCTTCCTCGTATACCGAGGCCTGAATGTGGGTACGGCAAAGCCGAGCGAAGCGGAGATGGGGGGAATTCCCCACTATATGATAAACGTTGCCGAGCCCGATGCGCCCTTCTCGGTGAGCGACTTCGAGCGGATGGCGCTTGCCTGCGTCGAAGATATTCTCGCCCGCGGCAAGGTGCCCATTCTTTGCGGGGGGACGGGGTTCTATATGAACGCCATCCTCTTTCGGCATTCCTTCGGCAACGCTCCCGCCTCCGATGAGATCCGTAAAAAATATGAAGAACTTGCCGAACGGGAGGGAAGGGAAGCGCTGCATGCACGGCTTCAGGCCGTAGACCCCGAGAGCGCCGAAGCGCTCCACTGTAACGACGTAAAAAGGGTCGTCCGCGCCCTCGAGATCTATGAGCTCACGGGCAAGAAAAAGTCTGAACAGCGGGACGGCGCCGTGCCCCGCTATCCCTATCTCGCCTTCTCCTTCGATTACCCGAGGGCGGAGCTCTACCAAAGAATTGGGGTGCGCTGCGGGAAGTTTATGGAAGAGGGGCTCGTGGAAGAAGTAAAGGGGCTTCTAAACCGCGGCGTCCCCGAAAACGCACAGAGCATGCAGGGGATTGGGTACAAAGAAGTGGTCGAAGGGCTGAAAAACGGCGATAATTTAAGTACTATGCGTGACATAATAGAGAAGAATACCCGCAATTATGCCAAGCGTCAGCTCACATTTTTCAAGAAAATGCCCAATCTTCGGTGGCTTCAGCCGAAGCCCATAGAAGAAGCGGCGGAAGAGGTCGTAACCATCTATGAAAACGAGAATTGAACGAGCAGAGGAGGCCTTGAAGGGCTGCTTTGCAAAAATCGACGAAATCTCCCTGTTCAATGAGGAGAAGGTGCTCTCCGCCTTCCGTGAGGAGCGGGTCGCTCTCCGCCACTTCGCACCCTCCACGGGGTACGGCTACGGCGATGAGGGCAGGGAGACGCTCGGAAGGATCTACGCCCGTACCTTCGGGGCCGAGCGCGCCATCGTCTCGCCCGCCCTCCTTTCGGGGACGCATGCGCTCACCGTGGCCCTCTTCGGCGTCCTGCGCCCAAACGATCGGGTGCTCTCCGTAACGGGTATCCCGTATGATACCCTGCGCGGCGTTATTTGGGGGGAGGGGAACGGCTCCCTAAAGGATTTCGGCGTCACCTTCGATACGGTTTCGATGAATGCGGAAGGCAAGCTGGATCTTCCCGCCGTCGAGCGGGCGCTCCGCGGGAATCATTACCGCATGGTCTACCTGCAGCGTTCCCGCGGATACGAGCTCCGCGATGCCCTTTCTGTGGATGAAATCGGGCAAATTTGCGATTTCGTGCGCAACATCGGCTTCGAGGGCTGTATCTTTGTGGATAATTGTTACGGCGAATTCGTGGAAAAAATGGAACCTACGCAGGTGGGGGCGGACCTCATGGCGGGCAGCCTCATCAAGAATCCGGGGGGCGGCCTCGCGCCCACGGGCGGCTACATCGCGGGGCGGGAATGCTACGTGTTGCAGTGTGAAAACCGCCTCACCGCGCCCTCCGTCGGGGGAGAGGTCGGCTCCTATGCCTACGGCTACCAACCCTTCTATCAGGGATTTTTCCTCGCACCGCACGTCGTTGCACAGAGCCTCAAAGGGGGGCTCCTCATCGGGAAGTGCCTTGAAGAACTCGGTTACCAAAACTTCCCCGAGACCTCCAAGCCCCTTGCGGATATCACCCGCGCCATCCGCTTTTCCACCGAGGAGGAGCTTACAAACTTCATCCGCTCGGTGCAGGAAGTTTCCCCCGTGGATTCCTTCGTGCGGCCCGAGGCTTGGGATATGCCGGGGTATGATTGCAAGGTAATTATGGCCGCGGGCACTTTCGTGGCGGGGGCGAGCATCGAGCTTTCGGCGGATGCACCCATCCGTGCGCCGTATACGGCCTATTTCCAGGGGGGGCTGACGTACGAACACTGCAAAATTGCCTTAAAGGCCATCTTAAAGCGGCTCGGTGCGGCGGATTGAGGCTTAGAGGGCGGAAGAAAATATGTAATTATAATAGGAATGGGGCGGTAGGCCGCCCCTTTTTTGTTGCCGATTTTTGGAAAAAATTCGATAAAAACCCTTGACAAAGCAAAAGAGCGGTGCTATTATTATGATATCAAAATGATATCACTTTTCGGAGGATGGAATGAATATGGAAAACAAGAGATTCGAAGAGATCACAGAGCGGTCTGCACACGAGCGGAGCGGTTGGCTCATGCTTGCGCTCCTTTTGGGGCTGCTCATTTTCTCCCTTGCAATGTTTGTTGTGGGGGCAGTGTTGCTCGATACCAATTCCGCATTTGCGGCGATGATGGTAGTGGGCGTCCTTCTCTTTATCGGGACGCTCTTCTGCATGAGCGGCTTCAAGGTGTTACAGCCCAACGAGGCCTTTGTGCTCACCCTCTTCGGGAAGTATTACGGCACCCTCAAGCGGGATGGCTTCTTTTGGGTCAACCCCTTCAGTGCGGCAGTCAACCCCGCAAAGAGCATGACGGGAGGCTTCGCCCGCAAGCTCTCCCTAAAGGCCATGACGCTCAACAACGATAAGCAGAAGGTAAACGATGAAGAGGGGAACCCGATCGAGATCTCCGTCGTCGTCATTTGGCGCATTACCAATACCGCAAAGGCGGTGTTCAATGTAGAAAATTACATGGCATACCTCTCCACCCAATGCGATGCCGCCATCCGCCAGGTCGCAAGGCAGTATCCCTACGACGTCTCCACCAACGGGGATGAGACTTCCCTTCGCGGCAGTGCACAGGAAATTGCCGAAGTGCTCCGCGGAGAACTCCAGCAGCGCACCGAGATGGCGGGCATTGAAATTATGGAAGCCCGTATCTCCCACCTCGCGTATGCGCCCGAGATCGCGGCCGCCATGCTCCAACGGCAACAGGCTTCCGCCATCATTGCCGCCCGCCAGAAGATCGTGGAGGGCGCGGTATCCATGGTGCAAATGGCGCTCAATAAGCTCTCCGAAGAGCAGATCGTGGAGCTCGACGACGAGCGGAAGGCACAAATGGTCTCCAATCTCCTCGTGGTGCTCTGCGGCAACCGCGATGCGCAGCCCGTTGTTGGAACGGGAAGCATCTATTGAGAATAGAAGAGCATGAATGAAGAAATCGTAAGGGCGGACGGCCTCAAAAAGACGTTTACGCTCTCCAAAAAACAACAGAAAATCGAGCGGACGGGGGATACGCGGCGGGTTGCCGTGAACGGCCTCTCCTTCTCCGCCTACCGAGGGGAGATCTACGGCCTGCTCGGTCCCAACGGGGCGGGCAAGACGACGACGCTCCGCATGCTCGCAACGCTCATCCGCCCCGATGCGGGCGACGCCCTCATTTGCGGGAGCTCCATCGTGCGGGATCCTGCAAAGGTTCGCGATAAGATTGGGTTTTTGACGAGCGAATTGAAGCTCGAGGGGTTCTTCACGCCCTCCTATCTCTTCAACTTTTTCGGAGAGATGCACGGGGTCCCCAAGGACGTGCTCGAAGTGCGGAAACAGGAACTCTTCTCCCGCTTCGGCATCGATAAGTTTGCCGAGGTACAGGTAAAGAATCTCTCCACGGGCATGCTTCAGAAGGTATCCCTCGTCATCTCCATCGTGCACGACCCCGAAGTTCTCATCTTCGATGAGCCCACCAACGGCCTCGATGTGCTGACGGCAAAAGTCGTGACCGACTTCCTGACAGAACTTAAAGGGATGGGAAAGAGCATTTTGCTCTCCACCCACATCTTTTCGCTCGTGGAGAAGCTGTGCGACCGTGTAGGCGTTCTCATTGACGGCAGGCTTGCGGCGGAGGGGAACCTCGAAGAGGTGGCAAGAGGGGACCTCGAGGGCTCCTTCTTCGACCTCTACCACACCATCAAGGGGGAAACGGTATGAAGCTTGCCGCACTCATCCGCAAAGAATTTCACCGCTTCTTCCATGACCCCCGCCTCATCGTCACCATGCTCCTTCCGGGGCTGCTCATCTTTGCGCTCTACAGCATTCTCGGCGAGGTGATCTATACCGATGAGCAGGAAACGTATGAATACAAGGCATACCTTATGGGAAGCTCGGAGGCCGTGACCCTCATCGATGCCGCCTTCGAAGGGGCGGGTTCCGACCTCGAATGGCTCCCCGCAGAGGATGAAGAGACTGCCCGTGCGGAAGTGGAAAAGGGCAACGCGGCGGCTCTTATCGTCTTTTCGGAGAACTTCGACGCATACGGGGAGGGCGCGAACGTAGCCATCTATTATAAGATGGATGACGACGCGAGCTATCAGTTTTACGCCCTCGTCTCGGCCGTCCTCACCGAATACGGCATGCCGTTTGCAATTGTCTCCAATCCCATCGGGGAAGAGAATTTGGGCATGACGGTGATGCGGAGCGTTCTGCCCCTCCTCCTCGTCTGCTTCATCTTTTCGGCGTGTATGTCCGTTACCCTCGAATCGGTGGCGGGGGAGAAGGAGAGGGGGACTCTCTCGACCGTCCTCGTCACATCCGTCAAGCGCTCCCATGTCGCCCTCGGAAAGGTGGTGCCGCTCAGCTGTATCTCCATGCTCGGCGCCCTCTCGAGCTTTTTGGGCGTCGCGTTCTCCATGCCTAAACTCATGGGGGTCTCCTTCGGGTTCCTCGGGAGCTACGGCTTTGCGAGCTATGCCCTCATGTTCCTGTTGATTTTGAGCGTTCCGCCCCTCATTGTAGCCCTCATCTCGGTGTTTTCTACGCTTTCCCGCTCGATGAAGGAGGCCTCCGCCTACACGAGTGCGCTCATGATCGTATCGATGGTCGTATCGCTCATTGCATCCTTTGTGCCCGCAATGGGGAATTGGGCGCTCTGCGTACCCGTTCTGAACGCAGTCGTAACCCTGCAAACTATCTTGGATGGCGGCGTTCCCGTCTGGCAGACCTTCGTCTCGATGGGTGCGAATGTGCTGTATACCGCTCTTCTCGTCTATCTCATGACGAGGCTTCTTTCGAGCGAAAGAATTATGTTCGGAAAGTGAGGGGAGGGGCGCCGTGGAAGAATTTGCAAAGCTATTTTTGACGGGAAGGCGGGCGGAGAGCTACGCCCGTTTCCGCCGCATCGGCCTGATCCTTGCTATCGTCTCTGCGGCGCTTGCCCTCATTCCCGTGTTCTTCTCCATGGTTACGGAGAACCTGCCGCTCACCGTGACCCTCTCCGCCCTCGGGATCCTGCTCGGGGCGGGAAATGTGGGGTTGCAACTGTATGGGACGGCATATATGCGCGGGCTCGCCTCCCTGCAACGGGAAGCAAACGCCCTTGAACTGCGCGGGGAGGAGGCCTCCCGCATGGAGAAGGTGTATTCGGCATGGGAAGAGACCTTGGGAAGGCGGCACGGCTTTCAGTATCTCTCCATTGCACTCACTGCTATTTCATACATAGTACTCTTCACCGCCGTCATTTTATGTGCGGTGAGCGATCTTCCCGAGGTCTCGCTCTTCGTTGCATGCCTTCTCTTCGGCGTCCTTGCGGGGGTGGCATCCGCCATCCGCACTGTTTCGGAGGGACGCGCCCGTGCGGCGTTCTATGAACGGGCAGAGCGGGAGATCGGGGAGCTCAAGCGGGAGAAGCTCGGCGTCTCCGAGAAGAAGATCTCGGCAGAAGCGGAGAATGCGCGGGGATTTTCTGAAATTCCCGTCTCCGTAGCGATGTTCTTAAAAGAGGATGTGGAGAAAGAGGACTTCCGCGCACTCAACAATAAGAGCAGTATCATCGGCTTTTCGGTGGGGTTTGCGCTCGGCGTCGGCATCCTTCTGCCCATCTTCATCAGCGGTGTCTATGAAAAACTCGGGCCCGTGGTCTCGTGGCTGCTGCCTGCGGGCATTTTTGCCGCAGCGTTCGGGGTACTCTTCTGCACCCTACTTCCCATTGAAGCGCGGAAGAAGGAGGTGTACAGGCGCAACCTCGAAAAGCTCGGAGACGGGGAGGCGGATGCCATCAGAAAACAGCTTCAGGCCGCGTGGATCAGATCGCAGAAGGCGGGCAACGGGATGTTTTTCGGGGCATTTGCTCTGCCCGTCGCGCTCGGCATCATATTGGGGCTCATCCAATATTTCAACGTCGAGGGAGCGGTGCTCGTGGAGAGCATCGGAACCTTTACCATGGCATGTCTCATCCCCGCAGCCTTCCTCGCCTTTGTGATATGGGCGGTGATGTTCGCAGTCTACAGAAAAAAAGTGCGCCCCTTGGAGGCGCTTCTCAAGCAAA
The DNA here is from genome assembly GCA_947625025.1 of uncultured Clostridia bacterium. Taxonomy (GTDB): domain Bacteria; phylum Bacillota; class Clostridia; order Christensenellales; family Borkfalkiaceae; genus Gallimonas. Next base: position 23,609 of record CANQMQ010000021.1, on the reverse strand, counting down.
AACTGAGTGAGGAGGAACCGTGAAGGACGAAAACGGCAAAAAGCAAGTTCCGCTTCGGCTCTCTTCCACCCTGTATGCAGACCTGATGCAGTGGGCGGAGGAGGATTTTCGTTCGCTCAACGGACAGATAGAATACCTCCTCACAGAGGCCGTGAGAAAGCGGAAGAAAAAGAAGAAGGAAGAGGATTAAAGGAGAAAGGTATGGGACCCGAATTCATTGTGTCGATCGTCGTCGGCGTATTTTTAGTGCTTGTATTAGCCCTCAGCATCGCCCTCACCGTCCGCATGAAGCGCACCTATTATTACACGGTGCACAGCCATGAAGTGGCGGTGAAAGTAGGGGCGGGCGGGTATTTTCTCTATGTGGACGGCACCCTTGAAGAGCAATTCTCGGGGCAACGCATGAGCAGAGTTACCCTCCGCGCCACAGTCGATGGGGAAGAATTCAAGGCGCACATCTCGGTGAGCAGTTTTTCCCGCATTCAGATTCAGGCGACGCATGGGGGTAGAGAAGTGGTTTTGGTGCGGGTCGAGAAGTGATTTCAGTCATTTTGCGAAGTACTATGCGAGACATAATAGGTGAAACATGAAGTTCTCCGAATACGTGGAAAGTGAATTCTACCAAAAGAGACTGCGGCGGGAGGAGGGAAAGAGCAGGGCGCACCGCATCGATACCGTCTTGCTCCTGTGCCTCATCGGGGCGCTCCTCGTGGCGCTCGTGCTCATTCAGTTCACCTCGGACAGCCAAAAGTTGACGTGGTGGTTCTTTACGCTCCTTGCCGTATGCATGGCAATCTTCTTAGGGTGCCTCGTGGCGACTTATGTAATTTCCTTCCGCTATTACCGAAAGGGCGGCGTCTATATGGACCGCGGCCTTGCGGCGGGGCTCATTCTCTACTACCGTGAGCTCGATTTGCACCCCGAAAAGTTCTTGAAGGATGGCATTCTCCTTGCGGAAGCCGTGTTCCCCGAAGAGCAGCAGGAGCGGGTGATGTGGGCAAAGTGGGGGAAGGAGGAAGGTGTAACCCTTCTCGATTTTGCGCCGCTCGGCGGGGTAGAGGAGATGCAATCTCCCGCGGCCGTGCTGCTCATTCTCATCGATGCCATGGAGCGCGGGCTTACGGTGACGCAGGCAAGCGTCTCGGTGTATTACGAGAGCGCGGTCGGCAGAAGCGAGGGGAAGCCCCTGAACGTCGTAAAGAACGGCAAGCTCACCTTCTTTGCAAGGCTGCTCCGCTTCGACTATCGGCGGGCGGTGAAGTTCATGAAGAAGCGTAAGATCTTGGAATAAATCCTTCAAAAGGCATAGAAAATGCGCCCGATGTATGGCATCGGGCGCATTTTTGCTTCTCATAAATTCTAGTCAAATGCGCGTAGGGTCCTCACGGCTGACGAACTTGTAACCCTTCTTGGGCTTTCTCCGAAGGTCTATCTTGTTGCCGAATTTCACAAACACCGTGAACAGGGCGATGCCCACGACGGTGACGCAAATGACGATAATTGCCCAAGCATCGAGCGTCTCCGCCTTCACGCGGGACCACAGCTCATTGATGCGTACGCTCGCTTCTTCACCGTAATAATCCATGACGGCACACCGCGCGATCACCGATTCGGGCGGGAACTGCGCATAGAGTTGGCGGGAGGAGGCCTGTTCGGGGTCTGCGGGAATGGTGATATGCTCCACGTCCTCCCCGTAATTCTCCCCGAGGAAGAAGTAGGAGAGGTCGTATTCCACGGGCTCGGGATACTCTTCCCCCTCTTCGAATTCATCTTCGGGGTAGTAGCCGTAGAGGTAATCGGCGTAATCGAGCATCTCATTCTTTTCCCCGGAAATGACGGAAGTGTAGCCGATGAAGTAGCTGTTCCGCATGGCATTGTAGGGCATGGAGAGGAAGTTGACGAACGCCTGTGCCGCCTGTTTTGTGCCGCGCTCGCTAACGCCCTTCGGCATCACCCAACCGTCAAACCACAGGTTAGAGCCGCTCAACGGCACGAAGTAGTTGAAATAGCAGTCATTTTCCTCTTCTGCGAGGTCCATGGCGTACACCGCATCCCCGCTCCACGCATAGTTCAAATTGATGTTTCCGTTGACGAGGTCCGCCTTGCCCGTATCCGTTTCGAAGCTGTAGATGTTCTCCTTGATTTTCATGAGGGTGGGCTCTACCTTTTCGATGGCCTCATCCGAAGTATCGTTGAAGTATTTGGTGAGCTCCTTGGTATATTCTTCCGCCGTCAGCTCCTTTGCAAGGAATTTTTGGTAGAGGGCGGTGAGCTCCTCCTCGAAGGTGACGCCGATCGCCGCGAAATAGGTATCCCTAACGTTGTCCTTTGCGGTAATTTTATTGGTGAACGGGGCGCTCTCTTCGATGAATACCCGCCAATCGAGGCTTTCAAGCTGTTCTTCGGAGACGGTTTCAGGGTTATACACGAAGCCCGTCGTGCCCCACATGTAGCCCGCGGCGTAGTCCTTCCAGAGGTTATCGAGGGTGGCAAGCCCCGCATTGGTGGCAAATTTCCCTGCGATGTAGGGGGAGACGTTGCGCACGTAGTAGTTGTTTTCATCGGTCTCGTCGAAGAAGGCCTCGTCGTACTTCTCGAGCCTGCCCTCCGCCGCAAGTTTCATGATCATGTAATCGGAGGGGCAGAGGAGATCGTATTCATTGCCGAGCACGATCTCGTTGTACATATCCTCGTTGGTGCCGAAGGTGGAGTATTCTACGGTTACCTTTTCCCCGTACGTCTTTTCGTACCACTTTTCGAAGTCGTCTATCACGGAGGGGCCTTCCTCGGTGATGGTGAGAGGGGTGCCCGTCGTCTCCTTATACCAATCCAAGAAATCGGCGCCGAGCAGTTCTCCTTCCTCTTCCTGACCGTTTTCGCCCATGAATTCATCGTAGAGGAAGGAACCTTCCCCGCCCTCATCGATGTATTCTTCCCAATTGTAGACCTTGAGCACAATTTCGTCTCCCGAACCGCCGCACCCCGAAAGGGTAGCAAGGGTAGGGAGGAGGAAGGCTCCCGCGAGGAGCAGGCTTGTTACGCGCTTCATCTTGCCACCTCCTTATTCTTTCTTCCCATGAGGTTGGAGATGAGTACGAAAATGACGATCACGGCAAAGATGATGGTGGTGAGCGCCCAGAAGGAGGAGAGCGTCTCCGCCGTGTGCTTATTGCCCTTCATGGTGGCATTGAATACATAGGTGGAGATCGTCTCAAAGCCGGTGGGGCGGGTGTAGACGGTGACGATGTAATCATCGAGGGAGAGGGTGATGGCGAGCATGAAGCCCGAAATGACCCCGGGGATGATTTGCGGGAGCACCACCTTCATGAGGGCCTTGAAGGGGCTTGCGCCGAGGTCGAGGGCGGCCTCATAGAGGGAATTATCCATTTGCTTGAGCTTGGGCATGACGGAGAGCACCACGAAGGGGGTACACATGACCATATGCCCGATGACGAGGGTGAAGTAGGATTTCCCGATGCCGACGGCGACAAAGGTAATTGCAAGGGCGAGCGCCGTTACGATCTCCGCATTGATGACGGGGATTTGTGAGACGCCGTGCAGGGCGGCCTTGACGCGCCGCTTGCAGTAGAACATCCCGAGTGCGCCCGCGGTGCCGAGCAGAGTGGAGAGCGCAGCTGCAACGACGGCAAGCAGGAGGGTATTCCCGATCATATTCAGAATGACGGGGTCGCCGAACAGCTTTGCGTAGTGCTTCAAGGAGAATTCTCCCCATGCGCCGATCGTATTCACGGAGTTGAAGGAGTAGACGGCGAGCAGGAGGATGGGGGCATAGAGGAGGAGCAGGACGAGCCCGACGAATACCGCTTTCAGGCATTTGACGGTAAGTTCCTTCTTCATAAGTTTGCCCCCCTTACATTTTCTTCGGATTGGAACCCGCCCGAGAGCCAAGTGGAGAGGAATACGACGGCGAGCAGGACGAGGGCGACCATCGAGCCCATGTGCCAATCGGTGCCGAAGTATTCATAGATGAACTTCCCGATGATGGTGACCTTAGCATTCCCGAGCATGTCCGAGACGACGTAATTCGTCATGGAGGGGAGGAATACCATCGTAATTCCGCTCAAAATTCCGGGCATCGAGAGGGGAATGGTGACGCGGGTAAACGTCGTAAACGCGCTTCCCCCGAGGTCTGCACTCGCCTCATAGAGGGAGCCGTCTATCTTGAGCATGGTGGTGTAGAGGGGGAGGATCATGAAGGGCAAGAAGTCGTATACCATGCCCACAATGGTCTTGAAGTAGTTGGCGCTCGTCAGCCACTCCATGGCGGGGGAGATGGCGATGAGGTTGAAGATCTCGCGCAGGGCGTTGACGCGGAGCACGAAGTTGATCCACATCGGAAGCACGAAGAGCATCACAATGACGAACTTCTTCTTGAGCTTGCTCCGCGCCAAGATGTAGGCAACGGGGTAGGCAATGATGAGGCAAGCGACCGTCGTAATGAGGGCAATGACGAGGGAGTAGACGATCGTGGAGAGCTTGGTGGGGTCCGAGAAGAAGCGGATGAAGTTGGAGAAGGAGACGTGCATGTTCTTATCCGTGAAGGCGTAGAACAAGATCACGAGCATGGGGAGAATGACGAAGAAGATGAGGAATACGGCATACGGAATGCACAGCATCTTGCGGGAGAAACGGGGGATCTTCATTTCTTTTCCTCCGAATTCTTGAGCGTCAGCTTGATTTTCTCCTTGGGGATCATGACGGAGACGATGTCGTTTTCATTCCAGAGGTCGTCCGTTGCGAATACGAAATCTTCCTCTTCCTCTTCGGTACGCACGATGAGGCGGTAATGGTCGCCCTTATAGATGATGGAAATGATGCGGCCGACCGTGCCGCCCGCCTCTGCATCGTCGCTGATCGTGATATCGTTGAGGCCGACTTCCACTTTGACGGGTACATCGGTGAGATCGATTTTTTCTCCGCTCGCGGTGATGAGGTAATCCTCCTCATCGATATGGCTACCGGGGTAGAGCTGGGTGACGTCGCAATCGAATTCGCCGTCTGCAAATTTTACGGTGTTGCGCTTGGTAATGACGCCGTCGAAGATGTTCGTCGTATACTTGGGCTTCATGAGGTGGATGCCGTCGGGGGCGATCGTCATGCCGATCTTTTCGCCTACGTTCCTGCTCTCGGTGGAGTTAATGACGAGCTCGTATTTCCCGACCTGCACGGTAATTTCATAGTGGATGCCCTTGAATACCACCGAAATGACTTCGCCGACGAGGGCGCCCGCTTCGGGAGGGCACATGCGGATATCTTCGGGGCGGACGACGACGTCTACGGGTTCGCCGTTCTCAAATTCATCGAGGCAGGCGAAGGTCTTGCCGCAGAACTTGACTTTCTTATCTCCCACGACGGTGCCGTTGAAGATGTTGCTCTCCCCGATGAAGTCTGCGACGAAGGTGTTGGCGGGCTCGTTGTAGATGCCCGTGGGGGTGCCGATCTGTTGGACGACGCCGTCCGCCATGACGACGATGGTATCCGACATCGTGAGCGCCTCTTCCTGATCGTGGGTGACGTAGATGAAGGTGATGCCGAGCCGCTTGTGCATGGCCTTGAGCTCGAGCTGCATCTCCTTTCTCATCTTGAGGTCGAGGGCGCCGAGGGGCTCATCGAGGAGGAGAATTTCGGGCTCGTTGACGATGGCGCGGGCGATGGCGACGCGCTGCTGTTGGCCGCCCGAGAGGGTGGAGATGGAGCGCTTTTCAAAGCCTTCGAGGTCTACGAGGGCAAGCGCCTTCTTTACCTTCTTTTCGATTTCCGCCTTGGAGAGCTTTTCCTTTTTGGAGTACTTCTCGCCCTTATCGTTTTCATAGGTGTTGACGACGCGCTTGCACTTCAACCCGAATGCGATGTTCTCATACACATTGAGATGGGGGAAGAGGGCGTATCGCTGAAAGACGGTGTTGACGGGCCGCTTATTGGGCGGAAGCAGGGAGATATCCTTGCCGTTCAACAGAATTTTTCCGCTCGTGGGAAGGTCGAAGCCCGCTATCATGCGGAGCGTCGTCGTCTTTCCGCAGCCCGAGGGGCCAAGGAAGGTGATGAACTCGCCCTTGTTGACGTAAAAACTTACGTTGTCAATGACGAGGTTGTCATCGTAGTACTTGGTGACGTTTTGCAGTTCAATGATGTGTTCTGCCATGTCGCTCTCCTTTGGTATCGTTCTCTTTCAAAATGAAATCAGAAGTTGGGCGGGGTGGAGATCCATATAAACTTTGCCTTTCCCTTCCCCGTATTGAGGATGAAGTGCTCCCTATCCGCAGTGAAATAGAAGCTCTCTCCCTTTTTGGCCGCATGCCGTTTTCCCGCAAGCACCACGGCGATTTTGCCCTCGAGCACATATCCGAATTCCTCCCCTTCATGGGGGAAATCGGGCTGGGTGGAGGCCCCGCTCCCGAGTTCGACGAGTACGGGTTCCATCATGTTCTTCTGGGCATTGGGAATGACCCAATTCCAGACCATGCCCTCCGATTGCTTTTCGATGTATTCCTCCGCCGTAAACACGATCTTCTGCTCGGGATCCTCACGGAAGAACTCAGAAAGGGTGGTGCCGAGGGCGTTGAGCAGGTCGCAGAGCGTGGAGATGGAGGGGCTCGTCAAGTCGTTTTCGAGTTGGGATATGTAGCCCTTCGTGAGTTCGCAGCGGTCTGCAAGCTCTTCCTGTGTGAGGTTCTTGCGTTGGCGCATATCGCGCAGTTTCGCGCCGAGTTCCATACATTCCTCCGATGCCTTCCTCGTAACCTTTTATATAGTGTTACGGAGATTTCGTAAAACTATACAAAAAGTTTAATAAAAATAAACAGACATCGGGAGAGAGTATAATACATTTTCCCGCGTCTGTCAATCGATTGTATCCCGTATTTTAACATTTTTCATAAAATATACGGGAACTTTTTCGGTGCGGTGGGGGAGTACCGAAAAAAGGCGCCCGCCAAAGTGCGGACGCCTGCATGTTTTGCCGAAAACTATGAAAGGGAAGCGAGCTTCTTGGCAAACTTCGCCTTCTTGTTGGAAGCGTTGTTCTTGTGCAGAATGCCTTTCGTTACGGCTCCGTCGAGGGCGGAGACGGTCTCGGGGTAGAGCTTGGCGGCAAGTTCTTTATCGCCCGCATTGACTGCGGCGAGGAACTTCTTTATCTGCGTCTTGAGAGCGGACTTAATTGCCTTATTCTCGGCTGTCTTTTTCTCGGTAACCAGAACGCGCTTTTTGGCGGATTTGATGTTGGGCACGGTATTTACTCCTTTTTCGTATCTTCTTGAATCACCTTGCTTATTTTAGCATAAAATAAATCCCTTGTAAACTGTTTTTTAAGGGCTGTACGCAAAAAAATCTTAAAATTTGCAAAAAGAGGGGGAAAGAGATGGAGGGAAAAAAGCGGGTCGGCGTGTTCGATAGCGGCATCGGGGGGCTCAGCGTGCTCACGGCATGCCTTCAGATCGTGCCCGCATGTGCGTATCTCTATTATGGGGACAACGCCCGTGCACCCTACGGAAGCCGTTCCGATGAGGAGATCAGAGAATTTACCTTTGAGGCCTTCGATGCCTTTGAAGCCTTGGGGGTGGATGCCGCAATCGTTGCATGCAACACCGCTTCCGCCGTCTGCCTCGAAGCTCTTCGGAAAAGGTATGCCTTTCCCGTGCTCGGCATGGAGCCCGCCGTTGCTCCCGCGGCACGGGAATGCGAGAGAGTGGTCGTGCTGTGCACCCCAAAGACGGCGGAGAGCGCCCGCCTTGCCCGCCTTCTCGCCCGCTATCCCGACATATGGTTTGAAGTGGAGGCGCCGAGCGGCCTTGCGGGGGCCATTGAGGATCATTTTTTGCGCAATATCCCCATCGATCTATCCAAACATTTGGTGAAAAAGCCGTGTGACGGCGTCGTTCTCGGGTGTACGCACTATGCCCTTCTCAAAAGTGAGATTTCCCACTTTATGGGCGCAAAGGTATTCGACGGGGCAGAGGGCACGGCAAGGCATCTGAAAACGCTTCTGAAATTAGGGACGAACAACCACTTGAAACCACTTCCCCCGAATTCGGGTATTTTTCAAACAGAATTAAATATTTGTTCGGAATCGGAGGTATTTTTTGTGGGCAGCGGGGCAAAACAGAACGAAAATTTGTTCGTTTTGAAACGTATGTTTTAGTTTGAAATAAAAATAATTTGCATTTCCCGTGAAAAATTTTCCAGAAACGCTTGACGGTGGAAAAAAGTGGTGCTATAATAGGCTTACGATAAAATCACGCGGAGTATCCATGAAGTATTTTACGGGACGCATCGAGCATTCGCTCGATGAGAAAAACAGAATAAGGATCCCGAAGAAATACCGTCAGGAATTTCCGGAGAACGAAAAGATCTACTTCGTGCGCTATACGAAGGGCTGCATCGCCGTATTCAGCGAATCGGCGCTCGCAAAGCGGCTTGAAGTGCTCGAAGAGATCAAATCCAATCAGCCCGAACTGCAGCTTGCCAAGCGCGTCATCCTTTCGGCGATAGAGGAGATCGAAGAGGACAAGCAGGGCAGAACGGTGCTCTCCGCCGTCATGCGCAAGCATGCAGGCATCACGAAAGACGTTGTAACCATCGGCATGGGAGATTATCTCGAAGTTTGGGCGGCAGAGAAGCTCACTTCGGAGACGGAGAGCATCTCGCTCGACGAAGCCCTTCTCAGGATCGCATTCTGATGAGCGCCTACCATACGCCGATCATGGTCCGGGAAGTCCTCGAGGGGCTCAACCTGAAGGACGGCGGGCTCTACTACGACGCAACCGAGGGAGGAGGCAACCACAGCTTTGCAATTCTCGAAGCCAACCCCACCGTGCGGCTCATCGGCACGGATAAGGACGGGGAAGCAATCGAGGAAGCGGCGCGGCGCCTTTCCCCCTTTGCAGGCAGGTTTACCCTCCACAGGGCGGACTACAAGAACTTTTCCGAAGTCTTTGAAGAGGAAGGCATCGATAAGATAGACGGCTTCCTCGCCGATTTCGGGGTAAGTTCCCACCAGATAGACGATGTTTCGCGCGGATTTTCCTACCGTGCAAAAGAGGCTCCGCTCGATATGCGCATGGATAAGCGCGCAAGCCTTACGGCGGAAGAAGTCGTCAATACCTATCCCGAACAACAACTCGTGCGGATCTTCCGCGAATATGGAGAGGAGACGTATGCGGCACCCATCGCACGCCGCCTCGTGAAGGCAAGAGAGGAGAAGCCCCTTCAGACGGCAGGGGAACTTGAAGCCCTCGTAGAGCTTGCCCTCCCGCCCAAGATGCGGGGAGCGGCATGCGCAAGGAAAGTCTTTCAGGCCATCCGTATCGAAGTCAACGGCGAACTTGATGGGCTCAGAGAGTGCCTCGTATCCCTCATCCGCAGGCTCAAACCGGGCGGAAGAGCGTGCATCCTCACCTTCCATTCCTTGGAGGACAGAATCGTAAAACAGGTCTTTGCGGAACTTGAGACCGCATGCACCTGTCCCAAGACGTTTCCCATATGCGTCTGCGGGAAGAAAAAAGAAATTGAGATCATCACGCGCAAGCCGCTCACGGCGGCTGCGGAAGAAGTCGCGGAAAATCCGCGCAGTAAGAGCGCAAAACTTCGCATCGCGGAAAAAGTTCAGGCATGAACGGGCGCTCACACGAATACGATAAGAAGGAGAAGAATGGAGTATGGCAGACCCGACCATAGAGAAAGATACACTTGAAACCCCCGAAGCTCGGTTGCACAATACGCAAATCAAGGAAAACTACAAGAAACTCTTCGAAGATTCTTCTCGTTCTGCCGCACCCGTGCGCGAACGCAGCGAATCGCCCGTACGCCATCTCTTCGATGAGACCGCCCCTATCCCTAAGCAGACTGCACAGAGCAGCGTCCTCTTTGAGGGCGTCACGGGGAAGCGGGCGGAGCCCGTCGTAGAACCTATTGCCTCCAATGCTGGAACGCTTACCGAGGAGAGGCCTGCCGTTGAAGAGGACGAAGGGGAGGATGCACGCCCCACGCCCCGCACGATGGCAGTGCTCGATTTTGCGGAAGCAGACATCGCACCCGCCCCGCTCTTCGGCAGCGTCACCGTAACGGCGCCCGCACAGGCGGTAGAGCAGAGGGAGAGCATGCGGCTCGGATTCTTCTCCGCGCTCTCTTCCAAGATGAAAGTGGCGCTCTTGGCCGTAGCAACGGCAATCGTCGCCCTCATCATCGTGATAGGCATCAACACCGCCGTCATTGCCTCCATGGATGCCCAAATTGCCGCAAAGCAGGGGCGCCTCAACGAGGTTACAGAACAGGCGCGCAAGATCGAACAGCAAATCGAAAAGGCCACCGATCCCGATACGGTCGGCGAATGGGCCCAGCAGCACGGCATGTCTTACGGCGGCTGAGCGGGAGGAACCACGATCAAAAAGACGGAGTTCTCACTTTCTGTCTTACAAAAGAGGTTATTTGCCATCATTTTGGCGATAGCCTTTATTTTTTGCATTTTTTTGGGAAGATTCTTCTATATTCAGCTCATTTGGGAGGATGAGCTCCACTATCTCGCCCTCGACCAATGGACGAGGGAAATTCCCGTCAACGCAGGGCGGGGCATCATCGTAGACCGCAACGGAGAGCTCATCGCGGGCAACCGTGCGCAGTACAGCATATACGCCCGTGCCAATGCAGTCGAGGATGCGGAGGGCGGGGCCGAGCTCCTTTCTGCCCTCCTTAACGCGGAGAAGGGGGACCTCATCGCAAAGCTCACCGATAAATCCAAATCCGAAATTATCCTTGCGAGGAGAGCGGAGAAGGATGTGATAGAAAGGCTTGCCGAAGAGGAGATCAAGGGGGTGTACTACGCCCGTAACGATGCCCGCATCTACCCCTATGGCGCCCTTGCGAGCCAGGTGATAGGGTTTACCGCCTACGACCGTTCGGGCACGACGGGGATAGAGCGGTATTACGACGATTACCTCAAGGGGGAGAAGGGGGAAATCCTCTTCGAGACCGACCTCGTGGGCGTAGACATCGGGAACGCCACCGCCGCCTACCGCCCCGCAACGGACGGGCTGAACGTAAAACTCACCCTCGATTACCGCATCCAGGCGCTTGCGGAGGAGGTGATGGGGGCCGCCCTCGAGGAGACACAGGCAAAGGCGGCGCGGGCCATCGTGCTCGATCCCACCGATTTTTCGGTGCTCGCGATGGTGAATTTGCCCTCCTACGACCTCAACGATATCCCCCGTAACGACATTGCGACCCTCAACGCCCTCTCGCGGAACTGCCTCGTTTCGGATATCTATGAGCCCGGGTCTACCTTCAAGATCGTGACTGCCGCCGCCAACATCGAGGAGGGGCTGCGGGGGAACCCCAAGGCGCTTCCCTTGAATTACGTCTTTTCGAGTTCGCGCACCCGATCCGTAGACGGCACCACCATCCGATGTTGGAGCGACCACAAGAACGGCAAACATACCAACCAGACGCTTGCGGAGGCGCTCAACAACAGCTGTAACCCGTGCTTTGTGGATATCGCGCTCTCCCTCGGCAAACAGACCTTCTACGATTACCTTGCCGCATTTCACTTCGGAAGGGCGACGGGCATCGACTTTTCGGGGGAGGGCATCGGCTTGCTCCTTCCAGAAAAGACCCTTCGGGACTGCGATTTCGCCCGCATCGCCTTCGGGCAATCGGTTGCGGTGACCCCGCTCCAACTCGCCTGTGCCGCCGCCTCAGCCATCAACGGGGGATATTACTACGCACCCCGCCTCGTGGAGGAGATCTTCTCGGCAGATGGCTCCGTGCGACAGAAGATACAGCCGAACCTGCTCCAAAGGACGGTGAGCGAGGAGGCCTCCCAAATCCTTTCGGGCATGCTCGAGGGCGTGGTGCGGGACGGAAGCGGTAAGAAGGCGTACATCGAAGGGTACCGCGTTGCGGGCAAGACGGGCACGGCGCAGAAGTATGAAAACGGCAGAATTGCGCAGGGGAAGTATGTCTCTTCCTTCATCGGGTACTTTCCCGCAAGCGCACCCCGCTATCTTGCCCTTGTCATTATCGACGAACCGCAGGGGACTTACTACGGCAGTACGGTGGCCGCACCCCTTGCAAAATCCATTTTCGAAGGCATTATCGGCATCATGAAGGTGCCGAAGGAGGAAGTATGAAACTCTCAGACCTTGCAGAGGAGACGGGCGCCGAACTCATTGGGGGAGATGCCGAAGTGCGGTCTCTGTGTACGGATAGCCGCGTTGCGGGGGAGGGAGACCTCTTCTTCTGCTTCTATGGGACAAAATTCGATTCCCACCTCTATGCAGAGGAGGCGGAACTGAGGGGGGCCGCCGCCCTGATGGCGGAGCACGATACGGGCGCTTCCATCCCGCAGCTCATCGTACCCGACGGAAGGGAGGGCATGGCGCGCGCCGCCGCGGCCTTCTACGGCCATCCCGAGCGGAAATTGAAGCTCGTCGGCATCACGGGGACCAACGGCAAGACGACGACTTCCTATATGCTCTATGAGATCCTGCGCGCTGCGGGAAGACCCGCGGGGGTGATCGGTACGCTTGGGGCAAGGTATCGGGAGACAAAGGTGCCGCCCGCCCTGACGACGCCCGACCCCGTAGCCCTCTTTTCCCTGCTTGCAGACATGGCAAATGCGGGGGTGGAAGTTGTCGTCATGGAGGTCTCCGCCCATGCGCTCGCCCTCAAAAAGACGGCGCCCATCCTCTTCGACGTCGCCGTATTCACCAATTTTACGCAGGACCACCTCGATTTCTTTGGGGATATGGAGGCATATGCCGCCGCCAAACGGAAGCTCTTTTCGCCTTCTTCCTGCCGTGAAGGGGTGGTAAACAGCGACGACCCCTTCTCCCAAACGCTCACCGAGGTGCCCGTTACGAGTTACGGCCTCGATTGCCCCGCAGATGCCTTCGCCATCATCGAGAGCGAAGAGGTGGGCGGCTCGCGGGTGCTCCTCAACATCGAGGATTCGCTTGCGGAGGCGGAGATCCCGATGGCGGGGCGGTTCAACCTGTACAACGCCCTTGCGGCAGCGACGGCGGCAAGAAAGCTCGGCGTAGATATGGAAGCCATCGCAAGGGGGCTCTCCGCCGTGCAGGTGGAGGGCAGGCTCGAGCGGGCGGGAAGCTACCGCGGGGCACAGGTCTTTATCGACTTCGCCCACACCCCCGATGGGCTCAAGAAGGCGCTTACGGCGCTCAGGCCCTTCGCGGAGGGGAGGCTCCTCCTTCTCTTCGGGTGCGGAGGCAACCGTGATCGGGAGAAGCGGCCCATCATGGGGAAGGTTGCGGCAGAGTACGCCGATCTCACCGTGCTCACCTCGGATAATCCCCGCTACGAGGACCCCGCCGAGATCATCTCCGAAATTGAAGGAGGATTGAAGGAGGGGGGAGCAAAGTACGTTGCCATCGAGGAACGGGAACGTGCCACCGAGTATGCCGTGAAACTTCTCAAAAAGGGAGATATCCTCCTCATTGCGGGCAAGGGCGGGGAGCATGAGCAGGAGATCATGGGGATAAAATATTCTTACAACGACAAAGCTGTAGTAAAGTCTCTTCTGGAGAAGCTCTGATGCGGGAACTCTTCTATTGCCTTCTGCTCTCCTTTTTGCTCTCCCTTGCGCTGTGCGCGGCCATCATTCCGCTCCTCAGGCGCATCGGGGCGGGGCAGAATATCCTATCCTATGTCAAGGAACATGCGGGGAAGGGGGGGACGCCTACGATGGGCGGCCTCGCCTTCATTGCTGCGGCCACAATTTCCGCACTCCTTCTCGGGGTACGGGACAAGCCCTTCTTCGTCGCCCTTGCGGTGGGGATCGGGTACCTCCTCGTGGGCTTCCTCGACGACCTCATGAAGAAGCTCCGCGGAAGCAATTTGGGTTTGAGGCCCTATCAGAAAATCATCTTTCAGCTCGCAGTAGCCATCCTTGCGGGCGTCTATTGCTGCCTCGAAGGGCTCACCAAGCTCACCTTCCCGTATTCCACCCTCACCGTGGATATCGGCTGGTGGATGCTCCCGCTCGGAGTATTCGTATTCGTGGCGACCGTCAACGGCGTCAACCTCACGGACGGCCTCGATGGATTGGCGGGGTCTGTCTGCGCCGTCTTTTTTCTCTTCTTGGGGTTGCTTCTATCCTTACAGGGGACAAGCCCCGTCCTCTGCTATTGCCTTTCAGGGGCGCTCTTTGCCTATCTCGTATTCAATACCAACCGCGCAAGCGTCTTTATGGGGGATACGGGCTCCCTGTCCCTCGGGGGATTTGCGGCGAGCCTCGCCCTCTTTTCGGGAAACGCCCTCGTCATTCCCATTCTCGGGGGCGCGTTTGTACTTTCAAGCATATCCGTCATTCTTCAGGTAATATACTATAAAAAAACGGGGAAGCGCATCTTTCTGATGGCGCCCGTGCACCATCACTTCCAGGAGAAGGGGTACACGGAGTGCAAGATCGCCTACGTCTATGCGGCATGCACCGCGGTTGCGGGGGCAACGTTGCTTCTCCCGTTTCTATGATGCCTTGATGGCATAAGGAGGCAAGTATGTTATTTGAACGGCAGACCTTTCTCGTGGCGGGACTATCCCGTTCGGGGATCGCAAGCGCGGAGTATCTCATTTCCATGGGAGCGACCGTCTACCTCTATGACGACGTGGACGACGACAACGTCCGCGCGGCGCAGTCTAAACTCTCCGCACTCGGGTGCATCCCCGTTGCCAAGAGCGAACTCGAATTGCAGGCGGATAAGTGTGATATCCTCGTGCTGAGCCCGGGCATCCCCATCGACCATCCGCTCCCCGTCTCCTTCAAACGTTCGGGGAAGCGCGTGATCGGGGAGTGCGAACTCGGTGCCCTTGCGGTGCGCTGCCCCGTGGTTGCGGTGACGGGGACCAACGGCAAGACGACGACCGTCACCATGATCGAGGGCATGTTCAAAGCCGCGGGCAAGAATGCCCTTGCATGCGGGAATGTGGGACGGCCGCTCACCGCCTGCCTCGAAGAGCTCAAGGAGGGGAGCATCGCCGTTGCCGAAATTTCCTCCTTCCAACTCGAGACGCTGTATTCCCTCCGCCCGCACGTTGCCGTCATTCTCAACGTCACCGAGGACCACTTAAACCGCCACTACACCTTTGAAAACTATGTCTACTTAAAATCCCGCATCCTGAAGAACAGCGCGGAGAGCGAATACGCCGTGCTCAACTACGACGATCTGACCGTCCGCTCCTTCGCGGAGCGCACCAAGGCGAAGGTGGTGTGGTTTTCCTTAAAGGAGCGGGTCGCGGGGGGATACTGCGCGGAGGGGTGGTTCTGCTACTGCGGGGAGAAGGTGTGCCCCGAAGAGGAACTGCCCGCGGGCGGGGACCACAACCGCATGAACGCCCTTGCCGCCATCTGTGCCGCAAAGCTGTTCGGCGTCTCCAACGAGGCCATCTCGCAGGCGCTTAAGAATTTCCGCGGCGTCAAACACCGCTTGCAGACCATCGGGGAGCTCAACGGCGTCACCTTCATCGACGATTCCAAGGCCACCAATGTGGATAGCGCCGTCAAGGGAATCGAGAGCGTGAAGGGGGAGTGCGTGGTGCTGCTCGGCGGCAAGGATAAGGGGTATCCCTACGAACCGCTCTTCGATGCCATACGGGATTCGGGCGTCGTGCATGCCGTCATTTACGGGGAGAACGCCTTCCGTATCCTGAATGCCGCCTTAAAGCGCGGGTTTACCGCCGTCACCCTGTGCCGCCCCTTCGATATGGCGGTGCGCATCGCCTACCTTACGGCCAAGCGGGGGCAGAGCGTGCTCCTCTCTCCCGCCTCCGCAAGTTTCGATGCCTTCCGCAGTTATGAGGAGCGGGGCAACCGCTTTGCGGAGATGCTCGATCTCCTGAAGCAGGAGCAGGGCATAGCGCCCTCCGAAGGGGTAGAGGTTGAAGCGGAATAGGGTACATACGCCGTGGCTTACGAAAGGGGCGGGGAAGGGAGACCTTCTCTTCCTCTTTGCCGTGCTCATCCTCGCCGCCTACGGCGTGGTGTGCGTGTATTCGGCAAGCTATTATAACGCCGAAGTGCAGTACGGAGACGGGGCATACTTCTTCAAAAAGCAACTCATAGGCTTTCTCATCGGGCTCGTTGCGATGGTTGGCATCGCCTTTTTGGATTACAGAAAACTTCAGAACTTCGGCATTCCCGCCCTCATCCTCTCCGCCGTGCTCCTCGCCCTCGTATTCGTGCCCGGGCTCGGCAAGACGAGCTACGGCGCCACCCGATGGATCGGCTTCGGGGCGTTTACCATCCAGCCCTCCGAGATCGCGAAGTACGGCTTCGTGCTGTTTACGGCGTGGTACTTCGCTTCGGACCCCGCCCGCATGCGGACCTTCGTGGGGGTGCTCCCCGTCCTCGGGGCGGGAGGACTCCTGTGCGTCCTCATCATGCTCGAGCCCAATATGTCGGTCACCATGTGCGTGGGGGCAATTATGGTGGGCATGATCTTCCTCGGCGGCGTCTCCAAGAAGGCGCTTGCGGCAATTTGCGTCCCCGCGCTCCTGCTCGTTCCCGTGCTCATTGCCGCAGAGCCATACCGCTTGCAACGGCTCTCCGCCTTCGTCAACCCTTGGGCTTCCCCCAAGGAGGAGGGATATCAGCTCATCCAATCGCTTTACGCCCTCGGGAACGGGAAATTCTTCGGGACGGGGCTCTTCCGCTCGAGGCAGAAGTACCGCTTCCTGCCCTTCTCGGAGAGCGATTTCATCCTCTCCGTGATCGCGGAGGAGACGGGCTATCTCGGCATCCTTTTGCTCTTTGCGCTCATCGGATTTATCGTATGGCGGGGATTCTGCATCGCAAACGCTTGCGATAATTTCTACGGCTACATGCTCGCCTCGGGCATCACCCTTGCCTTTGCCGTGCAGTCTGCGCTCAACGCCCTCGTCGTAAGCGGGTGCATCCCGCCGACGGGCCTGCCGCTTCCCCTCGTTTCGGCGGGGAATACCTCGCTCATCGTCACCATGGCGGGGATGGGGCTCGTCTACGCCATATCGAGGCACAACGGAAAAAGTAAAATCATAGGATATACCAAATAGACTTCGATTGCCCGCATAGGTTCGGGCAATCGGCGTTTTTTCGAAATACATAAGGAGAGAACCATGGATAAATTTGTGATAGAGGGGGGAAGGCGGCTTATGGGGACCGTCCGCCTCCAATCGGCAAAAAATTCCGTTCTGCCCCTTCTCGCCGCATCCATCTTGACGACGGAGCAAGTCGTTCTGCATGAGACGCCCCGCATCACCGACGTCGCCTGTATGATCCAGATCTTACGCGAACTCGGAGCGGAAGTGCGCTTTGAGGGGGACGATGTCATCATAGAGAGCGCAGACGCGAGCAACCACCGCATTTCCTCTGCGCTGACGCGGGAGCTCCGCTCCTCCGTGTTCATGCTCGGCTCTCTGCTCGCCCGCTTCCACCGTGCCGCCTGTGCCTATCCCGGGGGGTGCGATATCGGGCTGAGGCCCATCGACCTGCACCTCAACGCCTTAAAGCGCCTCGGAGTGGAGATCTCCGAGCGGGACGGGTATATCGTATGCGAATGCGAACGGCTGAAGGGAGCGGAGATCGTGCTCGATTTCCCGAGCGTGGGCGCCACCGAGAATATCCTGCTCGCCGCCGTGATGGCGGAGGGGAGAACGGTGCTCGAAGGGGCGGCCAAGGAGCCCGAGATCGTAGACCTCGCAAACTTTCTGAACTGCATGGGTGCAAAGGTAGAGGGCGCGGGGAGCGATACCGTGGAGATCGAAGGGGTGCAGCGCCTGCACGGGGCCTCGTATACCCCCGTCAAGGATCGGATCGAAGCGGGGAGTTTTTTAATCGGTACGGCGATTTGCGGCGGGGAAGTGGAGGTGATCGGCGTCCACGCCGATGCGCTCGGATTACTTTTACATAAATTGCGTGAAAACGGTTGCAAAATCCATACAAAAAATGATAAAATAAAGATAGCAAGCACGGGGCGCCTCAAATGCAACCGCAGGATCGAGACGATGCCCTTCCCGGGCTTTCCCACCGACTTGCAGGCACAGGCGACCGCGCTCAACTGTACGGCGGAAGGGGGAGCTCTCATCGTGGAGAACCTCTTCGAGACGCGCTTCAAGTATGCCCCCGAACTTCGGAAGATGGGGGCGGACATCGAGGTGCGGGAACGGACGGCGTTCGTCCGCGGCGTACAGCGGCTGCACGGGGCATCCGTCACCTGCGGAGATCTTCGTGGAGGGGCGGCGCTCGTGCTCGCCGCGCTCGGCGCAGAGGGTACGAGTGAAGTGCTCGACCTCTCCCATGTGGACAGGGGCTACGCAGATTTTGAAGGGAAACTCAAGAAACTCGGGGCAAATATCCGCCGCGTCCGCGCGTAGGGCGCCCCGAAGAGGAGAAATACGGTGAAGAAGAAGGTACTCATCTCTACGCTCGTCGCACTCGTTCTGCTCGTAGCTGCGGTTGCGGCGGGGCTCAACGCGATTTTTACGGTGACGCTCGTAAACCCCACGTTTACGACGTGTTCCGAAGAGGGCGCCGAAGAGGCGGCTGCCCTCAAGGAGGAGCTCGATAGGGCCTTCCTCGGTAGGAGCACCACCTTTTTGGATCTCGATGAGGTGAAGGCGTTTGTGGAGAAGAACCCCGCCTTCCGCGTAGAGCGCATTTCAAAGGGATATCCCAAGACCGTAAACCTCACCGTTGCAGAGCGGGAGGAGACCTTTGTGTTTGAACACGGGGAGGGATATACCGTCCTCGATGAGGAGGGAAAGTACCTCTATGAGCGCACCGAAAACGTAAACCGTGCGGGCGGGAAGAACATCCTCCTCAAGGGCTTTGACCTGACCGTCGGGGAGAACGGGGAGGTTAAGGGCAGTTATTTTTCCGAACTTTTGGAAGCGACGCAGGCCTTCCGTGAGGAATTCGGGCGCATCCGCGCAAACGTCGTCTCCGCAGAACTCACCGAACGCACCGATACGTGGCTCCGCTTCCGCATGGCGGAGGGGGTGACCGTCGAGATCCTGCACCCCTCCGTGAAGGCCGCGGAGAAGGTGCGTGCCGCCATCGCCACCTACCTCTCCCTCTCCGATGAAGAGCGCATGTTCGGGCTCATTTCGGTCTCCCACAATGCGGAGACGGGGGAAGTGACTGCCGCTTCCTACAACAGGAATGCAGGTCTCGTAGACCCCGAATCGTAAGATTTTTTCAAAAGTTCAATGCCTGCCCCGTTTCGGGAGCAGTGTGCAAACGAATTACCCCGCCGCTCGGGCGGGGTTTTTGTGTGTGATTCTAAAAAAATTGCGCTAAAGTCTTGACATGGTATGGGTGAATTTGCTATAATGTGGTACACGCGCACGAAGGCGTAGCACTTTTGAGAGGAAAATCGATGGGAAGCAAAAGCGTAGCGGTATTGGATGTCCGCTCCTCGGAAATCACCGTAGTCGTCGGAGAGCGGGGAGTGAACAACACCTTCGTCTTTAAGGCGATGCATACGGAATCCTACTACGGGTATGAGAACGGGGAATTTTACGATACGGCGAAACTTTCCGATGCGGTTGGAAGGTGCGTAGACGCCGTTGAAAAGACGACGGGAGAGCGTCTCCGTGAAATTTTCGTGGGCGTACCCGGGGAATTCATCTCCGTTGCGCCCTCGCGCGAGACGATCAGCTTTCCCAAGCGGCGCAAGATCACGGAGCGGGACGTAGCGCTTCTCCGTGAAAAGGGGAAGGCGGAGCGCGAGGGGTATCAGTTCGTGCGGACTTCGAGCATGATCTATACGACGTCCGATAAGCGCCGTACCGTCAACCCCGTAGGGCTTCTCTCCACCTCGCTCCAAGCCGTTTTGGCGTATTACTACTGCACGGATTACTTTGCGGAGACGATGGAGAAAATTTTCGGGGAGCTCAAGATCTCCGTCCGCTATCTTCCCACCGTGCTCGCCATGGCCACCTATCTCATTCCCGCCCAGACGAGGGATGAATATGCATTCTTTTTAGACAGCGGCTTCCTCTCCTCAACGCTCTCCATCGTGCAGGGCGGGGGAGAATTTGCGGAAGTTACCTTCCCCGTCGGCAGAATTCAAGCGATCTACCGCATCATGAAGGAATTCTCTCTCCCGCTCGAGGCCGCGAAGGCGCTCCTTGCCCGTGCCAATCTCTATTCCAAGAATGTGGGCAAGAGCGAATTCGTATTCCGCGGCGCCGTCTATGAAGTGGATATGGATCGGCTTGTGGAACTCGTAAAGGACGGGCTCGATGAGCTCTGTGAACAAATTTCGAAGTTTTTGGAGAATTCCGGCAAGGAATTCGAAAATCAGCCCATCTACGTTTCGGGGGAAGGCATCGCGGATATCCGCGGCGCACTCGAACACGTTTCCAAGCGGGTGAGCCGCATTTGTGAGCCGCTCGCACCCAATCTTCCCTTCTACAACAAGCCTTCGATGAGTTCTTATATCGCCCTCGTCGATATGGCTTACGGGGAACCCAACGGGGGAGGATTCTTTACCAAATTATTTCACGGATTCGGAGGTTAACAATGGATAGCATTTCGTATTTGAATCTCGGCAGGGACGAACCCGAACAGCCGAGGCCCGAAAATGAAGATTTCGTCACAAACGGCATCCCCAAGATCCGGGTGATGGGCGTGGGTGGCGCAGGAAATAACGCCATCAACCGCATGATACAGGATAAGATCTCGAGCGTAGACTTCATCGCAGTCAACACGGATGCGCAGGTCCTTATCCGCAGCCTTGCCCCCACAAAGATCCAAATCGGTGCAAAGCGTACCAAGGGACTCGGTGCCGGGGCAGACCCCGAAGCGGGGCGCGAGGCGGCAGAGGAGAGCAAGGATCAGCTTGCCCGCGCCATCGAGGGGAGCGATCTGCTCTTCATTACGGCAGGAATGGGGGGCGGCACGGGTACGGGCGCCGCACCCGTCATTGCAAAACTTGCCCGCGACAGGCAAATTTTGACGGTGGCAGTCGTCACCGAACCCATGCACGCAGAGGGAAGGCGTAAGATGGAGAACGCCTTAAAGGGAATCGAGGCGCTCAGAAAGTACGTGGATACCCTCGTCATTGTGCCCAATGAGAACATCCGCCAGGTCATCGACAGGGCAACTTCCTTCTACGATGCCTATGCCTTTGCGGACGAAGTGCTCCGCCAGGGCATCCGCGGCATCGTGGAACTCATCGTCAACCCGGGGCTCATCAACTGCGACTTCGCCGACGTGCGCACCGTACTCAAGGGCAAGGGGCTTGCGCACATGGGCGTAGGCGTTGCAAAAGGGGACAACAGAATTACGGAGGCCGTAAAACTTGCCGTGAGCAGCCCGCTTCTCACCACCACCATTGAGGGGGCTACGGGCATCATCATCAACTTCGTGGGCGGGCAAGACCTCACCTATGACGAGGTGGCGACTGCGCTCGAACTCATTCACGGCGTCGTGGATTACAACGCCCTCGTCATTCACGGAGTCTGCATCGATCCCACCGTGCAGGATGAAGTGGAAGTCACCGTAATTGCTACGGGATTCCCTTCGGCGGAGGAACAGCTCTCGGACGCCGCCGCCCGCCAGCAGCAGGAATACGTTACGCCTACGACAAATCGGCCGCCCTATCCGAATACACAGCCCGGCCCGTATCAGGGAGGGCAGTACCGTCCGCCCGTGCAGCCTATTTATCCGCCCGCACCGCAACCTGCGCCCGATTATTCGGATCGGCAGGTCGCCCAGCAAATGCTGTTCGGAAACGGGGGGACCAATCCCGTCCCGCCCGCACCGCCTCAGCCCGTTCCCGGGAATGCACGCCCCGCACAGCCGCCGTATGCTCCCGCAGAGCCCGCGGCTCCGTCTCCCGTGCCGCCTCAGCCTGCCCCCGAGAATCCCCCTGCGGAGAGGCCCGATGATCTCACCGGTATGGATGCCGACATTGCGCCCTTCCTCAGAAGGTTCATAAACAGGAACAAGAAGTAAAAGAAATTCTGCCCCGTAGTTTGCGGGGCAGAGCTTTTCGGCATTTGTTGAACAAAGAAGCGGCTTGCTTCAAGCAAGCCGCCTTTTGTGTGTTTCATCAATACATTCCGTCCATGCCGCCTGCGGGAGCCGCGGGAGCGGGAGGGGTGGGGATATCGGTGACGATCGATTCCGTCGTGAGCAGGGTGGAGGCAACGGATGCCGCATTCTGCAGGACAGAACGGGTGACCTTCGTCGGGTCGATGATGCCGCTTGCAACCATATCGGTGTATACGTTGCGGAGGGCATCGAAGCCGTAGTTCGTCTGGCGCTTTGCAAGGATCTTGTCTACGACGACCGAACCGTCTACGCCCGCATTTGCGGCGATCTGGCGTACGGGCTCTTCGCAGGCCTTCAGGATGATCTGCGCGCCCGTCTTTTCGTCACCCGAGAGGGAGGCAACGAGCTTCTTGAGTTCGGGAATGCAGGAGAGGAGTGCACTGCCGCCGCCGGGCACGAAGCCCTCTTCGACTGCCGCACGGGTCGCCGCAAGGGCATCGTCGATGCGGAGCTTCTTCTCCTTCATCTCTACTTCGGTTGCGGCACCTACGTTGATGACTGCAACGCCGCCCGCAAGTTTTGCAAGGCGTTCCTGCAACTTCTCGCGGTCGTAATCGGAGGTTGTCACCTCGATTTGGGCACGAATGGAGGCAACGCGGGCCTTGATGGCTTCCTTATCGCCCGCACCGTCGATGATGGTCGTGTTGTCCTTATCCACCTTCACCTGGTTGGCTCTGCCGAGCATATCGAGGGTGGCATCCTTAAGTTCGTAACCGAGATCGGAGGTGATCACGGTGCCGCCCGTAAGCACTGCGATGTCCTCAAGCATGGCCTTTCTCCTGTCCCCGAAGCCGGGCGCCTTGACGGCTACACAGTTGAATACGCCCTTGAGCTTGTTGACGATGAGGGCGGCGAGGGCATCCCCTTCAACGTCCTCCGCAATGATGAGCAGCCTTGCGCCCTGCTGGGCGAGAGGTTCCACGATGGGCAGAATTTCCTGAAGGCTCGAGATCTTCTTATCGGTGATGAGGACGTAGGGAGCGTCGAGCACGGCCTCCATCTTATCGGTGTTGGTGACCATGTAAGCGGAAGCGTAACCGCGGTCGAATTGCATGCCCTCTACGGTGGTGAGTTCGGTGGAAATGGACTTGCCTTCCTCAACGGTAATGACGCCGTCTTTTCCGACAATTTCCATTGCATTGGCGATGAGTTCACCCACCTTATCGTCGCCCGCGGAAATGGAGGCGACCTGCGAGATGGCGAGCTTGCCGTCTACCGCCTTGGAGATGGACTTGACATGGGAAACGGCGCAGTCAACCGCCTTATCGATGCCCTTCTTCAGGATGATGGGGTTGGCGCCTGCGGCGAGGTTCTTGAGGCCTTCGCGGATGATGGCCTGTGCAAGCAGGACGGCGGTGGTGGTGCCGTCACCTGCGACGTCGTTTGTCTTGGTGGAAACTTCCTTCACGAGCTGTGCGCCCATGTTTTCAAAGGGATCGGGAAGTTCGATCTCCTTTGCGATCGTCACGCCGTCGTTGGTGATGAGGGGGGCGCCGAATTTCTTATCGAGCACGACGTTCCTGCCCTTGGGGCCGAGGGT
>CANQMQ010000020.1 GCA_947625025.1 uncultured Clostridia bacterium | reverse complement strand
AAAATCCTCTTTACTGTGCTTGGGCAGAGTACCGATTAGAACAAGCCGAAACGGATAAAACAATTCAAGGCTATACCAACGGGGTGTTTTGGGAGAGGAACACTCTGTCCCAACAACATAAGGAGAAAAAGAAATGATAAGTTCGCCACTTTTTTATGCAACAACATTAAAACTCGTACAAGATAATTTGCTCGACTTACTTAATTCTTGTCATGATTTTGAAAATGCACGAATCATAAATAGCCCTCGCGCAGTCGGTGATACAGTTCAAGAAATACTGGGCGAAAGAATGAGAGAGTGCTTTCCCGAAGGTGCCATTAAAGATTTTAGCGATAGCTTTGCTCGCCGAGCAATGGCAGATGTCGCATTTATGGATTTTCAAGATAACTATTTCATAGTTGATATAAAAACACACAATAGAAATACGGATTTCAATATGCCGAATTTGACATCCGTGGAAAGACTTTCACGATTTTATGAAGATGATAAAAACTTCTTTGTGATACTTCTAGCGGAATATAAAATAGTCGATGAAAAGATTGAATTCGACGCCGTACGACTTATTCCGATAGAACACTTAAAATGGGATTGCTTAACTATTGGCGCATTGGGATGGGGACAAATTCAAATTGCGAATGCGCGAATAGTCAATATAGATCGAACCCAAAGCAGAAAAAATTGGATGTTGCAACTTTGTGATATAATGGATATATTTTATCCAAAAGAGATTGCCAAAATCGAAAAGCGCATCAGCTATTTTGCAAAAGTGCGTGCATTTTGGCAAAATAGATAAGTATAAACTGCAAAAAAGCAAGGTCGTTTCTATTAGAAAACAGCCTCGCCTTTTTGTACAGTTTAAGCAAGTTTAAGGGCTTCCACCGTTGATTGAAAGCCCCATTTGTTTACGTTTCTATACGAAACGCTTTATAACCATAATCTTTAGCGTAGATTCGCTTACCAGATTTGGTGGTAATATAAGCCACATAACGATATTTTATTCGTTTCATGGTTTTCACCTCCTTATAAAGATAAGTGAAACCCCTTGACAGACTCTTCGAAATATGCTATAATTTTTCCGCATCATAGCTCAACGGACATGGTTCGTTAGAGTATGTATCAGGTACTGCAATACCTGTTACCAAAGGGTCAGCTAAAAATTTAGCTGGCTT
The DNA here is from genome assembly GCA_947625025.1 of uncultured Clostridia bacterium. Lineage (GTDB taxonomy): Bacteria > Bacillota > Clostridia > Christensenellales > Borkfalkiaceae > Gallimonas. The sequence goes on along the minus strand of CANQMQ010000020.1, from coordinate 29,725 downwards.
TTTGTTTACATTAAATCTCTTAACTCTTGTATAGTTTTTAATAATTTGATTGTTGCCGAGTAGTCCAACTGATTGCCTTCATATTCGCAACGATATAGTCCTTGAAGATTTGAAGGTAGTTGTGTCCCCTTCTTGCTCAATAGAATTATCCGCTTTTCATAAAGAGCTATCGCTGCGCCTATTTCGATGAGAACATTCTCATTTAGCCTCTTTACTTTTGTTCCGTTTTCGGATGGGAACTCTTCTTCAACAATATTGATAATTCCCGCATCGCAATTGCGCATATCCGAAAAAACTTTATCTGGAACGGGAACGGCGGTTGTTTCGCGCTCAACAGAAACAATGGGTACCATTTGACCATAGGAAAGTAATTCTTTTAATTGGTCGATTATTACTTGACTGTTTTTTCCGTGCGAAATAAAGACGTTAGGTTTTTCATGCCGTTTGATTTCAACAGGTTCCTCCGCTTTTGGTTTGTTGGGTATATCGATTTGAAGACGCTCTGCCAATTCATCGGGAATTACCTCATCATTAAAAGTCTCCTCGGTGTTTTGCAAAGTGGAAGAAGAAACAGCTTTGATTGTCGACCTATCATCATCCAAGTAAATGTATTCATTGCCACTAATGACTCGTAGTATGCCAACATATTCAGCGTTTTTTCTTAAAATCGCCCATGTTGCTTCAAGCCGCTCTACCGGGACACCTTTTTTTTGCAAAACATTCAGGCCTATATCTTTTCTCGGCAATTTATTCCTATTATACATCATATAAAATTCTTTCAGTATAGCAGGTATTAGTACGGCTTGTTTTTTGGCACGAAAATCGTCGCCTTCCTCTAAGGGAGAAACAATTCTTTCACCAAGTTCGGTTAATTGAATATTTTGGGCGTTCCAACCCCCGTTGGTAATTCCATATGCAATAGAACAACCAGTTAAATATCTCCAGTTGGAACTAGTAGGGGAAATCTTGCAAGCTTCTGCAACCAAAAGTGGAGCGGTAGGCTGTCCAGCAAAATTATCTTTTAGAGCTTGCGCAATAACAAGAACGCTTTCAAGCGAAAAAAGCGGAAGAGTGTTCTGTGACACTCTCGATTTTTGCGCACTTTTAACCGTTTCTCCTATTTTAATGGTTTTTTCTGTAGTATCCATATTTTTTCCTCCTCTTCATGAACAAGAAACGCTCCGAGGGGAAACATTTCTATGTTTACATGATGGCTGCCGCCAATAAGTTCCTCCGCATTTACTATGCCCGCGTAACCGAACATCTCAATGCCTTGAAATTCGCGGCTTGATCCTTATCCGTTCCGCCTGCCGTTCACTCCGAACGGCTTTTTGTCTTGCGCTCTTTCCCTCGAAAAAATCCTCAGAATATCTTCCCGCTTTTTACTTGACTTTTATTTGCAGGTCTTTTATAAATGATTATATCAAAGACAATGGTAAATGTCAAGCGTTTTTCAAAAAAAGGCCAAAAAATTTACGCGATCATGGCCTAATTGAGTATACAGTTGTTCTACTGAGGTCGCGGCCCGCTCACCACTCTCAACCTAAATCGAACACTCATGCATAGTGACGATTTAGGTTTTTTTCTTTGCTCGAAATCGAAAAAGCGGCAGTTTATGCCGCGAAAAGGCTCTTGCCATGAGAAAGACGTGCGGTAGGCTGTTTGCCAAAGGCAAGAAAAAATCGGGAGGGGGCTCCCGATTTTTTGCGTTTTTATGTTCTTATGTGTTTATTTTTATTTTTTTATTTCTTTTTTTATGGCGTCCGATCCATTACAGGCGGCGGCGTTTTTTGAGGAGGACGATGACGGTAGCGGCGGTGGCTGCGGTGACGGCAGCGGCAGAGACGCCGATCATCGCCCATGCCAGGGCTCCGAGCGGGGGATCATCATCTTGCTCGGGCTCGCCGCCCTCCTGTGCGGGGGGCTCACCGCCTTCGGGGGTGGGGGTCTCGACGCCGAGCGGAGGGATCTCCTGCTGTGCCTCAAGGATCTCGCCGCAGCGGGGGCAGTATGTCCCTTCGGTGAGGCCGCTCTCCGTCTCGGTGGGGGCCTTGCCCGTGAGCACTTCCACCTGATGGCCGAGGTCGTCTACGACTTCATGGCCCTCGATTGCGTCACAGCGGGAGCACTTATATCCTTCGGTATGGCCGACCTTGGTGCAGGTAGGAAGTTCCTCATCGATCTTTACGGAGAAGTCGTGGCCGAGGGGTTCCCGATATTCTACGCCATCGCCGACTTTGCCGCAGTCGATGCAGACCTTGCCGGCGCCGTGACCCGAAGCGGTGCAGGTGGGCAGAAGTTCGGGCTGCTCCCGGTAGGTATGGCCGTGCGGCAGTATGGAGGTAACGCCCTCCGTAAATCCGCAGACCGAACACCTCTGCCCCGCGGTGCTGCCGTGGCCCTCGCAGGTTGCGGGTACGGCGGCAACGGCTTCGAACTTGTGCCCCAAGGCCGCGTGGCCACCCTCAGCCTCTTCGCCTTCGACGACTTGGTTGAACGCAAACCTGTAATTGAAATTATACAGCGTGTCTGCGATGTCGTCATCCGTTTCTTGGGTCAAGATGGCATCCTGCACCATCGCCTTGTCGATGGAGAATTCGAAGAAGAAGGTCTCGTCCTCCGTGCAGGTCTCTTCCGTATGCGTATCGCACTCGAACTCCAAAACGACCTGTGACGTATGCAAGCAAGGGGTGCCCATAGGATTCTCTTCGGTCGGCGTCCAATCCGAATACATAAAGCATTTCAAATAGAACGTCACCCGTGCGATGCCCTTAATTACCGTTGTCTCCTGGACGTAGTAGCTTTCGCCGTTTTCGTCGATCATCTCCGTCCGCTCGATCTCTTCCCGCCTCAAAAACTCGACGGTATAACCCGTCCTTTCGGTCTTTCCTTCGATGGGATTCCCTTTCGAGGTATCCAATTCGTAGGAGTGGCCGCTGGCGGACGTGCCTGCGACGTCGTCCAAAACTTTCGTACAGCCTTCACGGCTGCACCTGTACGATCCGCCCTTGCCGGGCCGCGTGCAAGTGGGATAGTCGTTCGGGTCCGTGGGCCAATCGTAGAAGAAGTCATGCCCCAAGGCGGGAATTGCAAGGTCACTTTGGGTACGGTAGAGCGTATCGCCCTGCTCATTGCTGAAGTTACAACGGCAGGTGGTGCAGGTGACATAGGGGAGGACGCCTTCGCCCTCGCAGGTCGGATCGACCTGCGGATGGCCGCTTCCCGTGAAGGTATGCGTCCTGTGCACTTTGAGGGTATGCCCCGCCGTGCTTGCATCGAGGGCGATCTCGGTGACGAATGCCCGCGTCTCTTGGTCCTGATAGACATAGGGGAGCTCGAGGACGAGCGCGCTCGTATCACTGCTCCGTGCCGTCCTTGCGCGGAGGGCGGGGCCCTGCGCTTCGGGGAGTTTTACGGTCTCGAGGTCGTCGCAGTTTTCAAACATGCGGTAGAGGTTGGCGTTTTCATCCAACTCGAAGCCGCTGAGGTCCATCGTGGTGAGGCTGACGCATGCCGCGAACATCTTGCCGAAGCTGAGCACGTTCTCCGTCTTGAACGCGGAGACATCGAGCGTGGTGAGCGATGCACAGCCGTAGAACATATTCATCGCGCCGCGCATGTATGCGGTATCAAAATTATTGAGGACGAGCTCGGTGAGGCTTTCACAGCCCGAGAACAGCGAACCGCATTCGATGGGGGCTAAAATCTTCCCGGGGTACACGAAGGCAATTTTGCTGCCCTCACGGTAGAGGCGGATATAGGTATCGATGCGGATGTAGGTATCCTTATAGCCCTCGGGGGCAGTCTGCAAGAAGCGGATGCTCGTGAGGTCCTTATAGTCCTTGACGAGCGTTTTCCACTCGCGGGTGAATTGCCGCGCTACGCTCTCTTCGCCGTAATCGGTGCCCACTGCGGGGTATTCATCGGCCGCGACGGGCGTACCGTACCGCACATTGAGGAAGCTGATGTTGAAGGGCCCGTTGAGGACGGTGACGGTTACGGTGTGCTCCGCCGTCTCCGTATCCTCCCAGAGGTAAACTTGTTTATTGAAGATGGGCTTATCGCTTAAATCGATTTCCGTTTTCTGCAAGGCCCCGTCCACGGTGACGGAGGCCTTCCCGTAATCGGGGGCGGTATCGGCATATAGCTCGAAGCCGTTTCCGAGGAACTTGAACTCGAACGTCGCGCCGACCTTTTCCGTAGAGAGCTTGCCGTTTGCGGAATTTTCCATAAAGCCATCCGCGGCATTCTCGGTAAGCGCTCCCTTGTTCGTCATGTAATTGGAGGGCTTTACCGTTTGATTGAGCTTGGATTCGATGCCCGCATACACCTCACGGATGACGGTGTGGCCGCTGTTGGCGGTGATGATGAGCTTGAAATACCGGAGCTGCGTACGGGGGAAGCTGATTCTTTGGCGGGAGGCGTTTACGTTGGAGCTGTCCCCCTCGAAGAGCAAGTGCCAACCCTGTACGTCGTTGACGTCCGTGTGGTTCAGGCCCGCGTATTGGTCCTCCGTGCAGGAGTAGAGCTTGTAGCTGAGCAGTTTATCGTTGCCGTTGGTGCGGCGGATGATGTCGAAATAGTTGAAGGTCTGGTCCATGGCCGTATCGACGATGAACACATGGGGGGTGGGAACGGCGGTGCCGCCCGTGCGGTGATCGTATTTGGAGTGGTAACTCGTGCTCTCGTCGCCGTCCACCATGTATTGCCTGTACCGCGCCTGCGTCTCGGCATCCTCGCCTCCCTCGCTGACGGGGGCCGCCAACACCTTCCAACCCTCGTTGGAATTCTGATAGTCGATGGTGGCGTTCTTGATGCTGTCTACAAAGCGGGGCTGCCAACCCTTGAAGCTATCGATTTCCTCAAGTTCGCTCTCCGAAACGCTTGCGCTGAGGAGGTACTCGGAGGGGAGGTCGATGATCTCATTCTCGGGTGCATCGGGCATATGGACCCCGATGGTCATGTGGCCGATGCCGCCGAAGTTGACGAGATGGCAATCGATGAATACGATCTCGTTTGCGGAAAGGCTCAGCTGAACGGGGCTGAACGCGGTGTAGCTCGTGGTATCGCGGTTGATCTTGACGGTGCCATCCTTGGTGCCGCTCATGTCCTTCCTGTAGAAATCGATCTCCGCGAGGTCGTCTGCCTTCGCATAGAAGGTGTAAGTGCCCGCCTCGGGCGCACGGAATTTGAGCTGTGCATGCACGTATTCTACGGGATTGTAGCCCTTGCTGTTGTCCTGATGGTTGAAGCTGATGCCCGCAGAGGGGGCGGAGACGGTGTAATCGCACTCCTTCCCCGCGGTGAGCTCCTTTGCCCTTTCTACGGTCGGCCTGCTGCCCTGCGCGAGGAGCCACGCCTCGCCGTACAGCCCCTTGTAGACGAGGCTCATGTTGACGTTGAGCGTCACTCTCCTGCCGCCCTCCGTCTTGACGATGATGTCAAAGCGGTCGTACTCGGTGGGGGTTTGGGGCGGGGTGTAGGTGACCTTCTCCCCATCCCGCACGATGGTTCCGTACAGCGGGTTGGTGACGGTGAGCACTTCCACCTCCCCGGGGGAGGAGAAATTGTCCCTGCTCAGTTCGAACACGGTGGGGTGTTTGCCGTCTACATCGTACTTGCGGGCCGTCTCGTTGCCGTCGGTGCCGTTTGCCCAACGGTATGCCACGGGAACGAAATCGGGCAGGTTATGTAAAAATTCGAGTTGGCCGTCCGTGAACATGTTCTCCTCGATGTTGGCGAAGTAGGTTTCGTTTACCCAATCGAGGATATTGACGCGGTCCACCACGCCGATGCGGTAGACGAAGTCTGCCCGCTTGTTGGAGCAATAGGCGGGGTTCATCTTGTAGGTATAGAACATATCTACAAATTTCTCGGGCCCGAAGCTGTGCAGGAGGGTCGCATACATGGAGAGTTGATCGAAGTGGGCGCCGTTGCCCTCGTTGATCTGGCCGTAGTCCTCGATTTCCTTGGTGATGCCCGTCTCTTTCTCGGTATACTGCTTGGTGATCTTTTGGGAGCGTTCGATCGCCGTGAACGGATGGACGTATTCGCCGTGCTCCACGCTTATCACGCGGCTATCCATGTTGCACAGCATGCTGTAGATGAGCAGGATAAGGGTGTTGTTCCACACTTCGCCGTCGCCGTCGCAGAAGCCCCAATTTACGCCGTGCGTCTTGGCCTGCACGTGCCCGAGTTCGTGGAAGGTCCCCCAATTGCCCTTGGTCGTCAGCGTCTCATAGTTCATACAGATGGGGAACCAATATTCGGGTTGGGCGCAGAAGTTGGAATTGAGCGCCACCGCCTCGCCCGCGGGGACGTGCACATCGTAGCACATCGTCATGTTGTAGTTGTAATCCCTGCCGTTGAGGGAGATATCGATGGCGAATACGCTGTGCCAGAAATAGGCGAGCTTTTCCATGTCGTCGCAGTTGCGCATGGAATCGGCGGGGCCGATGAGCTGGCCGTTCTCGACGTCGAGCGTCGCGATGAGCCCGGGCGCATTGCGGAGCTGATCTTCAAACTCTTCGATGGTCGTCACCCCGAGCACGAAGTGCGGGGTGAGCACCGCCCCCTCGATCTCAAGTTCCACGGAGTCCGTCGTCGGCTTCACATAGAGGGGACCGCCGTACATGCTGCCGATCTTGATCTCCGTCTCCTCACCCGTGCCGACGAAGGTGAACGTCGTCCCCATGCAGGGAACTTTTTGGTTCTGCCACTGCCATTGGCCGTGGAGGCCGTATTTGTATTGCTCGAAATTCGGCGTATCGTTCTCCCGCTCCGCCCTTCTTGCCTCATCGAGGATCTTCCCATCCCAATAGCCGAGGTAATCCTCCATCTTGCTGAAGCCCTGTCCGTTTTCCCCGTAACCCTGATAGCCCATCGTGTCCTGATGATGGGTGTAGAGCGAGAGGGTCTCTCCCTTTTTGAGCCCCTTGATCTTCACCGTGGCAACTTCCCCGGGAACGAGATACAGCCCCGTCGTCATGGGGGAGCGGTAGATGGGGTCGGTCACGATGCGCATTTTTACGGCCTTGGCTTCATCGGGGATCTTGCCGTAGATGTAGTCCGCGGCGGGGTGCTTTCTGAGCTGCCCGCTCTTTATGATGTCGCTCCAGTGCGTGTTGAAATAGTACGCCTGCCGAAGGAGCATGTACTTGGTAAATTCGGAGAAATATTTCTGCTTTTCTACGTTGCCGCTTGCATCCTTTTCGGAACGGTTGAGCCCACGCATCGGGTACATGGGGTGGTCCTTGTTGCCCGCTTCGAGCTCGGGGTCGCTCGCAAAGTTGATTTTGGCGAGCCTATGCATCTCCGCCCCCGTCGTAAGATCGAGCATTTGATATTCATCGGGAAGCTCTTCGGCGGGTTGACGGGTGATGTTGTCCTTTAAGACCTCCATGATGGGCTGACGTACGGTCACGCGCCTGCCGCGGATGTCCTCGAGGGTATTCAGGGAGAGCCCTTCGTCGATTTCCTCAGGGCGAATGACGCCCTCACTCTGCTCGGGAGCGGGCTCTGAGGCAGGGAGGGGCTGCTCCTGTTCGGCTGCCGCCGCAGGGAGAAGGAGCACGTCTGCATGGCGGAGCATCGTGGAGAATTCGCCGAGACAGATCGTAAGGGCGAGTATGAGACTGAGAGCGCTCTTTACAAGGTTCTTCTTCATACGGTTCACCTGCTTTTTCAGCCTATGCGTAAGGCAAAACCAAAGGTTTTTCGCCGTCACGATAGGCCGATGTTTCTACAGAAATATCAGCGCTCTTATCTTACCATATTCCCCGCATGCAAGTCAATCTACATCCAATAAATTTTCCCCGCAACCCCCAAAATTTTTACGTCGGACCGAAAAATTTCCCCTGTTCGGAACCTTTTGATATGCTCCCCATAAGCGGGGATACGCCCCCGCGGCATGGCCATGAAAAAAGCCCGACGTGAGAACGTGCGGGCTTTGGTATTACTTCAACATGACTTCAACATAACTTCGGAAAAAGCTTGGGCGATGTTTTAAGCGAGGGGGAGGGTGGCGGAAAAGACGGTCAAATTGTCTCTCCGCTCGTAGGTCAATTCGCCGTGCATGGTCTCCACCGCATTCTTTGCCAAGAAGAGGCCGAGCCCCGAATTGTTCTCGGAGGAGCTTCCCGAAACGAAGGGCGCAAACACGTTTTGGTCGGTCGTGATGCCCTGCCCGTCGTCTATGATGTCGAGGCGGCACATCCCCTTGCGCTTGGTGGCGGTTACGGTCAAATGCGAGCAGAATGCGTGTTCGATGGCATTGAGTATCAAATTGAGAATGACGCTCTCCAAGGCAACCTTCTTGGCATAGACGTTGAGCGTTTCGGGAAGGGTAACCGTCAAAAGAATGCCGTTTGCCTCGCAGTCGGGGCGCAGTTCATCGGTAACGCTCTGCACGATCTGGCTGAGGTTTACGATTTCGGATTGCTCTGCGACGTAGTTCTGCTTGCCGTATTTCCCCAAATCGGCGAAGTCCCGCCTGAGTTCGGAATTCTTTTGCAGCAGTGTATCCACCTTAGAAATGAGCGCGGGCTCGGAGAGATTTTGCCGCAAATCGGTGAGCGAATCGCGCATCCCGACGACTGTCCTCTTCATATCGTGGCTGACGTAAAGCAAAATTTTATCCCGCTCTGCGAGCACATCCTTGAGGCTCTGCGTCTGCCGCTCCACCTCCTGCTCCAAGTTGGTGGTGAGGTAGCGGTCGTGGATCTCCGTCGTAATAAATTCCCGCAGTCCCAAAACGAGCGTGATGCCGAGCTCCACGAGGTACAGCCAGAAGGCGGGGGAGCGCATGATGAAGGGAATGGGCTGATCCGCGAAGATGCCCATCACGATCACGATGCCCGTAATTACGGTGTTGAGGCGCAGCCCCAAGGGCTTATTGTTGTAGATGTCCCGCACGGTAAACGCGAAGATGACGACGATACAGCAGAATACGAGCACGAAGTAGGAATAGCACACCGCACGGTAGGGGAGGGTGGTCGTGCAGAAGGAGGAGAGGAAGGCGAGCACGGTCGCCGTTACGGCGGCGGCGCTCGTAAGGGTGAGCAGGGGCACCTTGCCTACCCGCTTCGGAAGGTACAGCGAAGAGGCAAAGAGGAGGAACCCGAGCGAAAACCTTCGGATGCCCGAGATGAGATAGGGGACGGTGGTAAACCCAAACAGCGCATGGGTGGAAAAGAGCGCCGAGAAGATCCCCGCGGCAAACAGGAGTTGGGGGATGAAGGGAAAGGAGCGCTTCAGGATACAGATGAGGAGGAAGAGGATGAGCGTAGCCGCCCCGATGATGGCCCCGAGCAGGAGCGTTGAGCGGTTTTGGGAAACGGCCCTTTGGATCGCCGCATCCTCCCCGATGAGGACGGGGCCAAAAAATCCCACAAAGTTCTCGTTGTCCGCCTCGTAGTGGATGGTCACCTTGCATTCCTTGGAATACTTTCCATCCGAGGAGATGGGGATATCGAGGAACATGGGCTCGGTCGCCGTCTGATGGGTTACGGCGTCGTCAAATTCCTCGGGAGACGAATAGCCCGTGTAGTATTCGATATGGTATCGATCGATGGAACCCACGTATCCCACATTCTCGTATTGCACAAATACACTGCATGCCGCGAACATGGGTGGGATGAACATCGTCAAATGCCAATTTCCGTCGGGCTTTAAGAGATGGCTGAGCTTTGCGCTCTCCGCCCATTCCTCCTTCCCAAGCGTATCGATGACGAAGCGGTACGTTCCCCGCATGGCAGGGGCTTCCCCCTCATGGGCATCGGTTACGGTATCCCCGGGCTTTACAAAATCATTGGGAAGATAGTTCACCGCCTTCAGCTCCATCACGCCCTTCACATCCATGATGGAGACGGTGTTGACAAGAGCTCCATCGACATCCTTTTTACGGACGGGCGTATCCGCGACGGTGTTCTGCCCTACGAGCAGAAGGATGAGCGAGGCCGCAAGGCAGAGGGCAAAGACGCCGAGGAGGATGATTACGTTTCCAAGCCGTTTCATAGCACTTCCCCCGTAAAACAGTATCCCTTGCTGAATTCGGTGCGAATGACGTCACTTTCGGGCATGGCGGCCTTCAGCTTTCTGCGGAGGGAGGAGAGGTGCGCCCGCACGGTGGTGGTACGCAGGCTCGGTGCACACCAAATATTTTCGTAAATTTCATCCGCGGTGAAGTACTTGCCGCGGTTTTTTACCAAAAACAACAGGATATTGAATTCGGAGGGGGTGAGCGAAATGGGCCCGTTCCTGTATTTTGCGGTGCGTGCGTTGGAGTCTATGGTGAAGGAGCCGAAGGTCAAAACGGCCTCCTCCTTGGGCAGCAGGCGCATCGCGATATGCGTTTCGAGAAGGCGCATGGAGCATGGCTTCACCACGTAATCGACCGCCCCCGAAGTGAGCCCCGAGAGAATGGTATCCTCACCGTCGAGAGAGGAGAGAATGATGATGGGGGGCAGGATCTCGGGAGAATTCTTGAAGAGGTCCAACCCCATGCTGTTATTGAGGATGAGGTCTAATACGACGGCATCGAAGTTGTGCTCCGCCAAGAGGTCTATGGCGCCATCCACATCGGATGCCGTAAACACATAATTGGCGGGGGAGAAATAGGAGACCATCTCCCGCTTCAGCTGCTCATCATCCTCGATGAAGAGCAGGGCCCTGTTGCAGACAGTATAATTCATACGCACTTCCGTATCTCTGATAGCAGTATTATAGCAAAAAATTTGCCCATATGCAAGCCCCGAACCGCTTTCCCGCCCCAATCTTCTTGTGAAGAATTGTTAAGATTTTCGGGAGGTCGGAATTGCTCTTGCGATACGCCTACATGGACGGTGCGGCGGATACGGAAAAGGCACGCCCGAAGGTGTGCCTTTTTGAATGAACTTTTCGGATACTGCCGAGAGGGAGATTTAGCCCTTCTTCGGAGGCTGTTGGCGGCGGGTGGCCTTGCGAAGAGGCTTCAGGGGGAGATGCAGTTTGCTCGGGGCCCGCTTGGTACGCGCCACCACAATGACTTCCTGCAGGGCATTATCGGGCGATCTATAGAGCGCGATCTCGCCCTTTTCCCATTCCTTGCCATCGGGATCGAACCAATACACCTTCCTGCCGCGGCGGCGGAACATCACGCCCACGACGTCGATACCGTCCTCATCCTCGTCCGCTTTCTCTTCTTCATAGGATTCTACGTCGTCGAGCTCCTGTTCGGACAAGTCCTCCACCTCTGGCTCCTCGGGTTCAGGTTCGGGTTCGGGCTCGGGTTCGGGTTCAGGCTCGGGTTCGGGCTCGGGTTCGGGTTCAGGCTCGGGTTCGGGTTCAGGTTCGGGTTCGGGTTCGGGTTCAGGTTCGGGTTCAGGCTCGGGTTCGGGCTCAGGTTCGGGTTCAGGTTCGGGCTCGGGCTCGGGCTCGGGCTCAGGCTCTACAACAGGTTCTTCTACAATCTCAGGCTCAGGCTCAGGCTCGGGCTCAGGCTCGGGTTCGGGCTCGGGCTCAGGTTCAGGCTCAGGTTCGGGCTCAGGCTCGGGCTCAGGTTCAGGTTCGGACATGGGTACGGGCTCCACGGTCTTCTGCTCTGCCTTGTTCGGGTTCTTGCGGTACACGACGTAGATGATGAGCGCAACCAAAAGGATGCAAATCACCGCCTCGAGGATCAGCAGGATCGTCATGAGCATATCATCGGAAACGGACATCTGGATTCCGAAGAAGGTGGCGTTCAAGGTATTCATATCAGTTTTCCCCCTCGTTTGAGTTCTTTTTCTTGACTGCAAGGCCAAATGCGGTTCCGAGCAGAATGATCTGTGCGCCCATCAGCGTCAGCGCGGCGCCGACATCCAATCCGCCTCCGGTAGTGGAGGGATCGGTGGGATTTGTAGGGCCAACGGGATTTGTGGGCCCCACGAGCCCGCCGATGCTCTGCGTGAGCTTGTAGACGGCAGTGGTATTGGAAAGGGCATTGTTCTTGGCCGCATCCCCCGAGAGGGTAACGGTTACGGTGTATTCGCCGGCTTCCGTCATGCTCCCCACCACAGTTCCGCCGAAGGAATAGGTGAAGGTGTAATCGGAGGCCGAAAGGGCGACGGTGTTTCCGCCCGTATCCTTGAATACCGTGCCCACGAGCCCGCCCGTGCCTTCCGAAGAATTGAGCGAGAAGGTGAGTGTGCGGGGCTTGACGGTGAGGTTCGCCTGTGCCGTGAGAGTGAAGGGCTCCTCATTCGCACTGCCATGGTAGACGGCGGTTACGGTGACGCGGTACTTCCCGACATCCCTCGGCGCATCCGCGGAGGCGGCATACGTTGTGCCATCAATGCCCTCATAGGAGTAGAGGAGGGATACGCCAACGAAATCCTGCATGCCCTGCACGGCGGGGCGGAGCGCATCGCCCGTATCGCCGTACGTCGCTTCGATGTCTGCCGCGGTGAGCTTAAGCGACGCATCATGCGCCCGCTTGGCGACCGTAAATGGAAGATAGAGCTCGGTCTCCGTGCCGCCCCACTGGTAATTGAGATCGGTGAGGGTGACTTTGAGGAAGTAGGTTCCCGCATTCTTGATTTCGGTGAGCGGGCTTCCCGTGCCGTCCGTTGTTGCGGTGAAGGCAAGCTGCATCGCGGCTTCGCGGTAATTCTCGAGGGCATCCTCAACGCTTGCCGCCAAATCAGCTCCCGTGTATTGGAAGGAGGTGGAGGAGAGATAGGGGATGGCGAGTGCGCCCTTGGTTACCGTGAACGGAAGGTAGAGTTCGGTCTCGGTGCCGCCCCACTGGTAGTTGAGATCGGTGAGGGTGACTTTGAGGAAGTACGTCCCCGCATTCTTGATTTCGGTGAGCGGGCTTCCCGTGCCGTCCGCAGTCGAAGTGAAGGCAAGCTGCATCGCGGCTTCGCGGTAATTCTCGAGGACATCCTCAACGCTTGCCGCCAAATTCTCACCCGTGTAGGGGAAAGAAGCGGAGGAGAGATAGGGGATGGGAAGCGAAGCACGGGTTATGGTGAAGGTCAATGTCGTGCTCTCCTCACCCGCAAAGGTGTAGTTTTTATTGAGGAGGGTTACGGTTACGGTGTAGTTCCCTGCCGTGAGCGGAAGGCCGTTCGTGCCCACCCGTGTACCCGCGGCCGCCGCATAGGTGACGGTGTAATCCTTATCCGTGCCCTCGAGGAGCGTGATGCCTGTGGGCAGGCCCGTGAAGGAAACCGTCAGCTTGTGCTCGGTGCCGTCGTAAACTACGGTGCTTGTGCCGTGCGCCGTGAGTCCCCGCTTGGTTACCGTAAACGGCAGGTAGAGTTCGGTCTCCGTTCCGCTCCAAAGATAGTTGGAATCGGTGAGGGTGACTTTGAGGTAATACGTCCCCGCGTTCTTGATTTCGGTGAGCGGGCTTCCCGTGCCGTCCGCAGTCGAAGTGAAGGCAAGTTGCATCGCGGCTTCGCGGTAATTCTCGAGGGCATCCTCAACGCTTGCCTTCAGATTTGTTCCCGAATACGGGAAGGAAGCGGTGGAGAGGTACGGGACGGCGAGCGGGGTACGGTTGATGGTGAAGGTGAGCGTCGCCGTATTTTCGCCCTCTGCAAAGGTGTAGTTTGCGTTGAGGAGGGTTACGGTTACGGCGTATTCCCCTGCCGCGGTCATGCTCGTTACCGCAGTTCCGCCGAAGGTGTAGCCGAGGGTGTAATCCGTCCCCTTGACGAGCACCATCTTCTCGTTTTCGAAGGAGATACTCGGATCGTGCGCTTCGCCGTCGTAGGCGGCCGAAGCCGTGCCCTTAGCCGTGAGCACCCGCTTTGCAATCGTGTAGGTGTATGCCGTATTGAGGGTCACCTTGTAGTTGGGGTTGCCGCAGACGACGGTCACCTTGTAGACACCCGCATCGGTGAGGGCAGTGAGCGCATCGAGGTCGTTGAACTTAAAGGTGAGGTTGAGCTCGTCGCCATCGACGATGGCGCCCGCCTCTTCGCCATTATGGGTGAAAGTCGTCTGAGTTTGCCATGCGGTTACGGGGTTCTCGAGGTAGGTGTGCCCCGCGATTTCGCCGAGCTTGAGGATGAGATCGCGCTGTGCGACGGTGTAGGTGTATTTATGATCTTCATCATTCCCGCTCAGCACATAATTCTTGGCAAGGTCCGAATCGGTGAGTTGCACCTCTACGGTGTAATCGCCCGCACCGATCATGTTGGCAACGGAAGTGAGGGCGACTCTGTAATCGTCTTCCACCTTTAAGGTATCGGGCAAGGGCGCATTCGCCGAAGAGGATGCGAGGGCGAGGGTAACGGGGCTCCCGGGGCCGTTGAGCGTTTCAAGCCAATCGGTGCCATCGTAGACGGGGTCGCCATTCGTGCCGAGAGCGCCGAAGGATACGGTAAGCTCCGCCTTCTCGATGTGGACGAGGTAGTAGGCCACCGTCTCCCCCGTCCCCACGAAGAGGAAGGGATCGTGGAGGGTTACGACGATGCCGTAGTACCCCGCATCCCTGATTGCGCTCAAGCTATCGCCTTTGGTGAGGAAATCGCCTACCGAAGTGGGCATCTCTGCAAGAGGATAGATGGCATACGTTGCCTCCGCCGTACTCGGGCGGGAGGCACCCGTCACCTCTCCGAAGAGGGCGACGAAGTCGAACTCGTTTCCATCGTAGGTGCGCGTGAGCGTTACCCAACCGTCTACGGTGCGGTCGCCCGTAATCGTATTCTTATTCTCGGTGTCTTTTACGAATTCGGGATAGTTCTTTTCCCGTTCGAAGCCTGCATAGAGGCGGGCGGTGACGTAGAAATTCTCGCCGTGCGATTCGCCCATTGTGGAATCCCATGCACAGTTGGAAGGATCGGTGAGGCGGAGGAGCACGTCGTATACGCCGACGTCGAAGATGTCCGTCACCCAAACAGAGCTCTTTGCAGAGGGGATCTCGTCCCCTTCTTTGAAGCTGTGCTCATGGTAGCCCACGACTTCGTAGTCGCCGCCGATGGGCACCGCGAATTCATAGGGCGGGGTTGCCGTTGTGGGCACATAGGAATCGCGGGGAACGGAGACCAGGCGCTTATCGACGTTGACTTCAAAGACGAGCGTATCTCTCTTGTGCTCCTCGTAGCCGCCCTTGCTTTCCCAGAAGGCGTCGAGCGACCACTCATTCACTTCATGAGGATCATTCGCCTTTTCGTCGATCGTCGGGATGCCTTTCCACCAGACGTAGCCCTCGGCGGGGGTGATGGAGACCTTGTAGGTGCCCGCATGGTTGATTTCGGTGACGGCGGTACCGTTCCGTTCGATGGTGTATTCGATGGAGCTTGCAGAGAAGATCCCGCCGAAAACGTCCTCGAGGGGAATGGGCGCACCCGTATAGGTGTACGTCAGCACTTCGGAGCCGAACATCGCCAAGGAATTTGTGAATTTGATGTAATTCCCATTCGTGTCTGCCAAATTATTGCCCCATTGGGTCTCGGTCGTTCCGTCGAGGATGAAGAGGTCTATGCCGTCTGTATAGATAAATCTGTTGACGCTATCATTATCCTCATGATACTGCGTGTAGGCGTTACCCGTGCCATAGCCTGCCGCACCTTCCCATACGAGGTTGGGGGTGTATTTATTTATATCCTGCGACCATTCGTCATTGGGGCTCGGATATTTCGGGTCGTGGAGCTTGAGCTTGATTGAATAATGCCCCACGGCGCAGGGAAGCCCTTCCGCCGTAAAGTCTGCGCTACTCGTCCAAGGGCCGTAGCTTACGACGTCGATATAGGGGTTCTCCTCGAAGAGGGAGAAGCCCTGCCCCGTGTACTGCATGGAGTAGATGTTGGAGAGCGGAACTTTGCGCGGCTCGATGTGGAGAATGAAGGTGAAAGACTCTGTATTCGCTGCATCCACGCGCATGCCGTTGTAGACGCCCGACCAGTGGTACTCATAGTTTTCAGACCCTACCTTAAGCTCTGTCTCATCAAACGACAGCGTGATGCGGTAGTACCCCGCATCGTAGGGCACAGTTTCGCCGCTTAAGTTTTTCCCCCTCATTTTCTCGTAGGCGTCCTTCGTCCATGCACTTTCGTCGAGGCCAGACCAATTCCACGGTTTATCATTGTAATGTAGTCGGCATGCCTCGTAGCCAACATTCATCACACTGCTCTTGAAGTTCTCGAAGATACGGCTCACGGGGAAGCCGTTGTAATCGAACGTGACGGTGAGCATGGGAACATCCCACGTGTTAGCCCATGCGCCCTTCCGTGCGTCCTCGGGTGCGGCTTTTATCGTGTCCTCACCGTAGGTAATTTCGCCGATGTTCTGGAAGGTGGGCACGTCGTAATCGATCTCGATCTTGCTATCGGCCTCGCGCTTCTCCGATTTGTTCTTCAGCGTGATGGAGAAGGGCATGGTGAAGAACCTCTGCACGACGCGGCCATTTTCTCCATCGCCATCTACATCATCGAACTTTTCATCCCACCACCAACGGTTCCAACGTGTCTGCTTATCGAAACCCGTTTCGTCTTTGCTGAAGTAGAAATCAGATCCGGAGGACGGCTTATTTTCGATTGGTTTGCGGAGCACTCCCGTCTCTGTGCCCGTGGCCTCAACGCCATATGTTGCATCATACACGGCCGCATAGTGCACCTGTACGAGGTTTTGAATGTCCTTCGAGTTGACATGGCTCCCCGCCCAACCGCCGATGAACTTGGTAAATGCTTCCATCTTATCTTGGGAGGAAGATCCCGTCACATTCGTTTCGCCGAAGTACCAATCCCCCGCGGGGAGATGGGCGGTTTCATCGTAATACCACCCGTCCGCCGCAACCGTCCAAGGGATGTTGGTGGGGATGGTGTTCACCTGTTGCACGGTGGTGGTATTTTGTTGGGCGTCCGTTTTAATGCGGCCGAACCAAACGGGGGCGTTGTTATCGTAATTCTGATCGAACTTCGCCCATTCCGTCGTCGCCGTCGCCTTCACGAAGTGGGCGTCCATGCCATAGAGGAAGGTGCGCGTCTCGGCGCCCTGCAACGTCTCGCCGTCATACGTCAGGAAATCGACGGTAATTTCATAGGTGAGGTAGGGGGTGTAATCGTAACTCGCATTCTTGCCGCCCCAATCCTGGAAGCCGTCTGCTGACTCATACAAATTCGCCTTGTCGTTTTTCCCGTAGATTTCCTCGGCATGGACGGGAAATACGTTGTAGTTGGGATCCACGAGTTCCTTTTGCCCCACTTCGTAATAGACGGCCGCGTACTCCAAATATTCCTCAAACGAGGTGCGCGAGGGGGCGATGAGGAAGAAGTTCTGCTTGCCCGCCGTGAATACCGTGCCATCCTGCGGGCTGGCATCCGCCTCCTGCCCGAAGGCGTTGAGCCCGATATCGGCGTCGTCGGGAAGGTAAACCGTCTGCAACCGATCGGAGAAGCGGAAGGCGGAGGCGCCTATCTTGGAAATGCGGTCCGGGATGTGAATGACGGTGATGTAGGTATTCTGGAAGGCGTTGGCGCCGATCTCCACCGTCTCATGATAGCCAAAATCGAAGGAGTTGACATAGGCGCCCTCATCGTTCTTCGCCTTTGCGGGCATGGAGATGAGCTTCTGATAGCGGGAAGCGATTTCCTCCGTGAGGGGAAGATGTTGGGCCGTAGCATTCTCTTCAGGCGTATCCCACTGTGCGGCATCGGGGATATCCTTATTCCCCGCTTCGGGCAAGAGGTTGATGAAGATGTACTTGGTGACATTCTCGCCCGCGGTAAATTTTACAACGAAATTCTTGCCGTGCTTCTGCCCCGTGCCGTAGAATTTGCTATCCTCAAATATCTCGTCTAATTTGAGCGAGAATGTGAAATACCCATTCTCGTCAGGTTTGGGTTCCGTTTTAGGTTCCTCTGTAGAAGTAGGAGGTATCAATTTGAAGTTGGCGGATGTGTCCTGTCCGTCGATTGTCATGATGGCCCACTCGATATCCTGCGAGCGCAAGGGCTCCCCGCTCGCAGCGAGCGCCTTGATGCGGAACGGAATTTCACATGTCTTATCGTACCGCACGATGGGGTACCGCAAATCGAGGAAATAACTTGTATCCTTGATCTTTTGGAAGATCAGGGCATCGTTCGGGATCTCTTGCCAATCGTTCGGCGTGCTACTATCCGCGTCGATATCCTGTTCGACCACCAATGAGCCCGCACTCTGCTTCTCGGAAGGCGTAATGACGAGGAAGAGGAGCTGGAGCATGCCGCTGTTGCTCTTATCATCAGAAGGTTGCGCCAAATAATAGGTGCCGCTTGTTAAATTAGAGCCGACGACGGGCGAAAGATATTTATCCGAGCCTGCGTCGAGAATGTCCGCTTCTTGCGTGGAAAAGGTGGCAACCGCCTCATTGGCTTTTGCTGTGTAACTTGTCTTGGTTGGATCTTTTACATGTGAGGAATCCCACAGGGCAAGCCGAAGCTTGCCAGCCGTTCCGTCTGCCGTGTTTCCTTTATAACTTCCTACAAAATAGGCGCGGATATCAAAATCAAAAGTCGTTACGATTTTCAGAATGCGTTGGCTACCTTTTTTAAGCTGTAACTGCGATGTATAGGTTTTGTCATTTACGGTAAATTGAGTTATATTACCGCTAAAATTACCATCCCCCGTGGTGATGGTCACCTTTTGTGCGTCCCGCGTGAGGGAAAATTCCTTTTTCTTGGTCGCGATGTGAAAAGCCGTTGTCTTGATTCCGCCCTGCCCATCCAACGACGCAAAGTCATTTAACGATTCGCTATCATCTTTCGTAGCGTCAAATACAAAACTGTTTTTGGGAATGCCGATACCAATATTCGAACTGCCGCTCTTCTCGTAATACGTTTCCTTCTGTGTGCTCGAGGACGACGCGTCAGGATCGCCCTTAAACGTGCCGCTTTGAGATGATTCCTCCAACTTTAATGAACCGATCTTTGTCTCGCTGTCCCATACCTTGGTCGGGCTCCACTCCGTCGAGAACGTATCTCCCCACTTCACATCCGTGGGCAAGCCCTTCTTCCACCATTCGTAGTACTTCTCGGTGTTCGATTGCGTGTAGTAGGAATAGGTATAGTCGTTGGTGTAGAGCGCACCGTCTGCCCCAACCGTATAGAAGAGGGGGGCGGAAGCCGTCTTTTCATCGGCGATGTAGAATTTTTCGAGCGCCGAGCTCCCCTGGAATACGCGGGCGCCGTCCTCCAAATACACCCCCGCGGAGAGGGAGATCTCTTTGAGATTGGTGCAGCTTTCAAAGGTGAGGGGGAAGAGGTGCAAAATTTCAGACCGCCCCGTGCAGAAATAGACGCCCTCTAAATTCTCGGATTTGGAGAGCAGCCCACCCTGCATCTTGGGGCGGTCAGCGTTACTATCTGTGGTGCCGTTGAAGATATTTACGACGTCCGGCATGACGACGAGGTTTTTATATGGCGCACTCTTATTCCCCGCAAAGAGGTACTCGGTGTAACGATAGGTGGGCTCGCCGCTATCGATTGCGCCGTTTTTGTTTTCATCGATCCAGACATTGGAGGGAAGGATGAGGGTGGTCTCTCCGCTCTTCTCCGCACTGAATCCCGTAAACGTCGCCGTCAGCCCGTCCGCACGGGCAAAATCGGAGTTGTTGTCGAAGGTGAAGCGGTCCTTGATTTGCCAATACACCGAAAGGGGCATCTTGATATCGGTGATGGTGAGCGTACAATCGTTGAAGGCATCCTGCGCAACGTAGCGCACGGGTACCGTACCAAACTCATTTTTGTGCTCGGCTGGAATGTTCAGGACGAGTTTCGTTACACCTGCCTTGATAAGGTCGCCGAGCTTACCATTTGTGATACCTTTGATGTAGGCATACTGTTGAGAGGCACCCTTTTCGGGCTCATATCCCCAACCATAGACGCCGTTTCCGCCGCTCGTCTCTTCGGTGCCCGTGGTGTAAGCAAGCGAGGAAGCGTAACCGTATTCGAAATCCTCCTCACTTAGCTCCGCCATTTGATCGGATGCCCGTATCCCGTTCGGCAAAAAGACGAGCAGTAGCCCCGCGCTCAATGCAAGCACGAGTGCAACCGCAAGCAGCACGATCGCAATACGCTTGGACTTTTGCATCATTTTTCCTCCCTCTGTTCGCACACGGAATAGAATATTCCGTGAACACTTCGGCGGGGCTTCTCCATAGCGAGCGCCCCCGCCTTTTTTGTGGAAATTTGCATGCCCCCCCGTGTTTTCGTATGCCAAATTCATACTATAAAAATGAACAGTTGGGGAAAGAATTTTGCAGAAAGTGTTGACAACCCCTATTAAATAGGGTATAATATTGGTGTACAAAGGAGGAAGAGCATGACACGCACGTTTATTGAACTGCCGCTGTTTCGTTCCAAATGGGAAGATTTGGGGCTCAACGACGATGATTTGAAGCGGTTACAAGTAGAATTGCTTGCCGATCCGAAAGTCGGCGCGGTGATGCGGGGAACGGGTGGCGTTCGCAAAATGCGGTTTGCCTTTGAGCAACGCGGAAAGAGCGGTAGTATCCGCGTAATCTATGTGGATTTCGAAGTATATGAGAGGATCTACCTCATAACTGCGTATACGAAATCGGAAAAGGACAACTTAACGGATAAGGAGAGGAATGAGATCCACCGTCTCATTGACATCTTAAAGGCTCAGTTAGAGGATAATCAGAGTTAAGGGGGTGAAAAAAATGGGTGTATATGATGATATTCGGCTTGGGTTGGAACAGGCTATCGAGTATGAGCAGGGGAAACTCCCCGCGAGAAAGACCACGCTTACTATCTTGCCGCTTTCCACGTTCACATCGGAAGAAATCAAGGCGATAAGGCTTGGTACGGGTTTGACGCAGGCGTCGTTTGCAAAATTCATGGGCGTGTGCGTAAAGACCGTAGAGGCATGGGAAGCGGGAAGAAATCACCCGGACGGTTCGGCAAGGCGGCTTCTCGCAATCGCAAGGAATGACCCCTCATTCCCCGTTTCATCGGGAATCGTTTCAAAGTAATACGCAGAATTCGGAGAGGGAAGAGAAGCTCTCCAAGCAAATGACGTCAAACTTCGGGAAGGGATTTACCACGACCAATCTCAGGTATATGCGGCAATTTTACCTTGCCTTCCCAATTCGTCACACACTGTGTGACGAATTAAGCCGGAGGCGCTGCTTTCCAAAATCGTCACGCACTGCGTGACCAATTGAGTTGGAGGCACTGCCTTTCAGAATCGCTACGCACTGCGTAGCGAATTAAGTTGGACGCATTACCGCCTCATCATGCGCGTCGAAAACGAGCAGGCGCGGCAGTTCTATGCGGATGATAGGGTAAATCGGAGCACTTGGTGGCTCACAAGAAAACATTGAAGGAGAGCGGATCGTAAAAATCGAAAGGGACGCGACAAACTTATGGACGACTTAATGGAACTTGTTCGGGAAGCATGCGGGAGGAAGCAGTTTGATATCCCCGAACTTATGACGGTGGAGGGCGTCGCCGCACTCGCAGAGTGTATCGATTTTGCAATCGGAAAAGAGGGCGAAGGGGGTTCTTTTGAGAAGGCGGGCTATGCCGTTACCGCGCTCATGAAATGGCTCGAAAATGTTCCCCTTCATGTATTTCAGGGGGACCATGTCGGGATACGGACCGTCATGGAGCGCATTCGCACGATCTATGAAGAGGCCTCCCGTGCGGAGGAGAAAGATGTTTCGATGGGGGATACGCTCGCGCTCGGCATTCCTTCGCAGTTGTTCGTAAATTATATCCATGAGCGGCAGGGCGCGTGGGAGCTTCCCTATGATTCCGATAAAATGAAGGCAATGAAGGAGAACGGGTACGCATTCGATTGGTATTCGTATCCGGAAAATGCCGTTGAAGCACATCCCGTGGCATCGTGGTGCGAGATCCTTCGCCTCTTCCCCCAAAAATCGGGATCGCTCGTCTTGGGGGCGGTCCGTGCGAAGCGGCGGGATATCCTCAAGTGCATGAAGGAGCTCGGTTCACTTTCGGATGCGAAAGTCTCCGAACTCATGAGTTCGGAAGAGACCCGTGCATTTTTCGGTTCCGTATGGAAGGAAGAGCGGAAAAGGGCGCCCGAAATTTCCGCAGTTGAAGATCTCATCATCGAAATCGATTGGTCCTATAGAAAAAAGGGCGCATTGCTGCGCCTCATCCATGAAGAACATTTCGACGGTTGGCAGGAGTATATGGGCCTCGTCGAGAAGATTTCGGACGACAGGGATAAAATTTACAGTCTCGTTACCGAGGCCCCCGAAGTATTCCGCAGAGAGCGGGAGGTCTTAAAGCGTGCAATTGCACAGGCGCCGTTCATCCTGATATCGGGAGAATGGAGCAACGATCGGGAGCTGTTTGAAATTGCGTTCGACGGCGTAGAGCTATGCTATGTCCGCAAGGAGAGTGCGAATAATTGCCCCACGGCCGACCTCGGAGACAGCAAGCAGAAGGAATATAAGGACGTCAGGCTGAATGCCTTCAAACTCCATTATCCGACAGAGGAAGAACAGCGGGCCTTTTTGAAAGCGCACTCCAATTGTGCGATTTTGGGCGGATTCTACGCGGTGTGCCCGAAAGCGATCAGGAATGATTTGCCGTTCTGGACCGATCTCTATGTGCATTCCGTGGAATGCTTCGGAAAGGAGCTGCCCACGGCGCTCAAGAAGGATCAGACCTTCCTCAGGATGTGTGAGCCGCTCAAGCATATCGCAGACTTTGAAGATTTCTTCCTCTATCGGGACATGGATGACTTGGAATTTGCCCTGTCTCAGGAGAAGGTGCACATCGACTTTTCGGCAGTTCCCGAAACATTGAAAACGCACACAAACATTTGCCGTATTTTGGAGCACGAGCTGCATAGAAATCCCAAAAATCATTATTATCTTTACAGCCAACTTGATGCCGCCCTCTTTTCGGATGAGGAATTCATCATGGTAGCGACGGGGTATCAGGTCAATGCAAGAGAATTCTTCCGCCGTATCGATCGCTCCCTGCGCAAGACGGAATCCGTCTGGAAAGCATGGGGGACGCAGGAGCGGATCGGGAGCATATGGGATGATATTCCGATGTCCGTCAAACGGTCGAGGGTATTTATCGAACACCTCCTTGCGATCGGAAACGGCATCCGTCTCGATGGCAATCTATTTGCGGAGGCGTGGAAGAAATATCGCGATCTCTCCGAAACGCTTGAGGATGCCTATGTGAAGGATCTGAATACGGCACTCACCCCGGATGGAAAACCCATCGACGATTGGGATAAAAAATATTACATTTGTTACATTCCGGAGCCGAAGCTCCGCGAAATCATGATGGAGAAAGTCTTTGGCTGAAGGATGGAGAGGGGAGTATGACGGAAAAGAAGCGTTGCAATTTCAGCAATGGGGCAGGCCCCGTTTCGGAGAAGGCGGTGCTGTATCACGATACCCGTTGGTGCAAGCCCGAACATCGGGAACAGGAGCTCTACGCTATGCTCGTGTTGGAGGGCATGCAGGCGGGGGTGAGTTGGAACTTGATCCTGAATAAGGAGGCCAACTTCCGCAGGGCGTTTGACGGGTTCGACCCCGTAACCGTAGCGAATTACGGGGAAGAGAAGGTGGAGGCGCTCATGCAGGATAGGGGCATCATCCGCAACCGAAATAAAATTTATGCCGCCATCACGAATGCACGGGCTTTCCTCAAAGTGCAGGAGGAATACGGGAGTTTCGATGCCTTCATTTGGAGCTTTACAGGGGGGCATGTCGTTGACCACCGCCTCCGTGACCTTCGGGACATGCCCGCCAAGGATGAACTCTCCGAGAAGGTGAGTGCGGAGCTCAAGAAGCGTGGCTTCAAATTCGTGGGCCCCACCATCATCTATTCCTACCTGCAGGGCATCGGCGTCATCAACGACCATTGGGTGGGCTGTGATTTTCGGTAATACGGTTACGGAATACCTCAACACAACAAAAAAAGACTCCGACGGAGTCTTTTTTGATATTTTTCCAATCAGAATTCGGAAAGGAACTGCGTACACGTCAGAATTTTGGGTTGACCGATATTGGCAGAGAGGAAGTCTTTGTCGCCCGTTATGATGGCGTCTACATCGGCGGCAAGCGCCGCACGGAGAAGCGGCCTATCATCCACATCACGGATGAGGGCCTCGCTCTGTGCTTCTTCAATGGGCACGGGAATCATTTCAAGCGTCAGAAGCGCGATGGCAAGAAAGGATTCGAGTGCGGGGATCTTTTCAGGGAATTTACGGTTGAAGATCCGCCGCATTTCATCGATATTCTGCTCACAAATTGCCCCCTGATTGGGAGCCGTAACCGCCTTCACGAAGGCCTTGAATGGGGTTCCGTTCGGGTTCAATGCGGCAGAAATCAAGACGTTGGAATCAATCAGTACCTTCATCGGATTCGCCTCTCCGCATTTCGGTGATCATCGCGGCAACTTCCTCTTCGGAGGGGGCATGCTCGATGCCCTTCATTTGTGCCTGAAACATTTGCATGGCAAAGACGGCGGAGTTGACGATGCGGACATTGCCGTTCTCCACCACAAAGGAAATGCGGTCTCCGCAATCCACGCCGAGGATGGTGCGGATGTCCTTCGGGATGGTGACCTGCCCCTTCGCCATGACTTTAGCGTTGTCTACAAAAACGGGTTGCGCCATAATTTCCTCCTTGAAAGAATGGAAAGTAGGAATTTCCCTACCTACTTCCATTATACCCGTTTTTTTGAAAATGTCAACCCCTTCCCCGAAAATTTTCGAAAAACCTGCCCCCTTGCCGAATTCTATCTATTTTGATTGAGTTTTTTATTACGGAAGGCACGAGGGTGCAACGTCTATCAATAAATGTTTCCCATTCAAAAGGCCGCACGGTGAAATCGTGCGGCCTTTTGAGATAATTTGTTCTTCAAGGGAATTGCTATCTACGGCCGTATGCGTTGTAGGCATTCCCGTTTGTATCAAAGGATAGCACCGTATTGGGCATGCCTGTGCCGTAGCAAAACATCACTCGGAGCCCGTTTGCGCTATAGGAATACACGGTCGGTGCATAGGGATACGCCCATCCGCCATAGCCGCCATAGGCCGCTTGGCTATAATAACGGGGATCGGCCGCATAGGCCTGGGCGCCGTTCGATTGGGAAGCATCCGTCTCCTGCATCTTCTTATCGGCGAACGCCACATCCACGAGTTTCGGGGTCACATCGGGATCCGCGGGCATGGGGGATTTTTCCTCGGTTATGCCCATCGCTTCCGCGGGTGTTACGGCCTCTGCATTGGCCTCGGCGTTCGAAGCCATGCGTCTTTGTTTTGAATTGCCGATGATCCAAACGGATAGCACAATGATGGCAACGAGCCCCACGGCCGCGGCGACTGCTACCGCGATCAGCACATAAACTTCCACATTATTTAAGAACAACATCTTTTGATTCTCCTATTTTCTTTTTCTTTATGATAGATCTCCATACGACCAACGCCGCAACACCCACGAGCAATACGCCCGTTGTGATAAAGAGGATGGGGTAATACGGCACACTGCCGCATGTGAACACATATGCAGAAAGCCCGTCTGCCTCAAAGACAACATAGTCGCCGTCCCGCGTGTATTCGACCGCCGCATTGCCCGCGCTCTGTAACGTGAAATCCTTGTCTCGCCATTCTTCGGGGATGAGGAGCCGAACGGTCGCTTTGCCGTTGAAGGGGATCTCTTCACCGTCTTTCATCAATTTCACGGTGTATGTGTGGGAGATCTCATCCTGTTCCCACGCTAAGAAGGTGCGCGTGATCTTGTCTACGCCATCGCCTGTCAGTTTCAAGGAGGGATCGAATCCGTCTGCGCTGTCGATGATGAGCGTGGTATTCCCGTTTTCGTCTTTGAATTCAAGGTTCACGCTCAGAATGGTGAGCGTTGCGGTCATTTTGGCAAACGTGCCCGCACTGTCTGCAAATGTTGCCGTTACGGAATAGGTGCCGGGTTGGGTCTGCCCGTTGTTTTCGTATGTGACGGAAATGCCTTGGGCAGGGGTGCCTTTGATGAAGATGCTGTGCGGCTCGCCGTCGTAGGTCACCGTCTCGCCCTCAAAGGTAATGCCCTGCAAACCGCGCCCGCCCTCTAAGATCGTCAGAGTCGCCTGTTTTGCGGGGATAGGTTCATAATTCTGCTCGTCGCCCTTGAACGTAGCCGTTACGGTGTATTTGCCGACCGCCTTTTGTCCGTTGCCCTCATAGTCCACGGTCACGCCGTTCGGAAGTTCCCCCGCGATCGTGATGCTGTGCGCTTCTCCGTTATAAGTTACGGTGATGTCCTCAAACGTCACGCCCGCCATGTTGTAGACGGCCTTTGTGATGGAGAAGGTGAGCACGATTTCCGCCTCATCGCTCGTTGCCCACTTGTAATTGTTTGCATCCTTAAGCGTGAGTTTGACGGGGTAATCGCCCGCATTGAGGCCGCCGCCGTTCTCGCTCACACGGTAGAGTACGGAATCATCGATATCCGCCTTCTGCGTCGCCCCGTTATATACCTTGCTTGCAACCGCAGGCGCAGTCACCGTCTGTTTTTCGATGATGTAGGCACGGGCCTTGGTATTCTCATTGAGCGTATAGTTCTTTGCCTTGGGGTTTGCGCTATCGAGCGTCGCCTTGAAGGCATAGGCCCCCGCGTTCATAAAGGTCTGTGCGGAGTTGCTCAATGCGACCAAAAGCGTGAATGTGCCGTCCTCGCCTATCCCGTCTGCCGTTGCCGTGGGAAGTTCGGTGAATTGTTCCCCTGTGTAAGTGTAACGCTTTTCGCTCCACTTGGCTACGATCTCCTTCGGGGTTACGGTAAGCGTTCCCTCTTTGTAAACGATGGTGTAGTTACCCGAGGAAAGCCCGCTCGGCGTAATGACGTAGTCGCCAACGTCCTCATACGCCGCATAACTGCCGTAATCAAACGCCAATTCGCCTGAAAGGACGCTCTCTTTCTCCTCGTTCACAAAGCCGTTATACGTTATGCCGTCATTGGAAGGCTCGTCGCCGTAAGTGATGGTTTTATCCTTCGCCGTCACGGTGAGCGTCGCCCTTGCGATGGTGTACTCGAATGCCGTACCGCCGTGCTCATCTACATATTCCACGTCATAGTTCGCATTAGAGCGCGTCGGGGTGACGGGATAGGTGCCCGCAGGCGTGCTTATGCTCGGCACTCCGCTCATCCCCTGCAGTGTATAGGAAAGGCCGAGGATGGCAAGATCATCATCACTCTTCGCCTCATTTTGGGCATACCAAGAGCCTTCTGCGCCCCCTGCACGGGAGGCGGTTGCCGTCACCCAACCCGTGTGGGGCTGCCCATAGGTCGCCCCTTGTTCAAAGGTCAGCGTCACATTTATTTTTCTCGCCTTAACTTCAAAACTCGGCCTTTCGCCCGCCCACGCAAACGTGAGATAGTTTGAAGTATTTTGGTCTGCGGCGTCAACGTAGAGATGATAGGTGCCGAGCGGCAGGTTTTCTACCTTTTGCGAGCCGTTCTGCAGGTGGATGCCGTCGTTTTCAACGGTGTAAATATCGCCGTCGTCCTGAACGATACCCTCTTGAATGGAGTTGTCTTTGCGGAGATAGAACTTGTAGTCGCTGATGTTGTTTTTGAAGTCTCTCGTCTTGTCTGTATTGAGTTTCCCGATTACTGTTTGGATGCCGCCGAGGATGTCTTTTTCAAAGGCATCTTTCGCGTGGGCGACGTCGCCGTACTCCACGCCCTTTGCAAAGCCCGCTTTTGCCGCCTCGCTCAGAGTGATCGTCAGCTCTTCTACCGCAATGTGGACAACAAAATAATCATAGCACGGGTTGTGGTTGCCCTCGGTATCCGTTGCCTTGAAATATACGACGTAGTACTTCGGCGCTTGGGCGGTCCGATCGTCGCCAAGGTTCTCGTAGTCCTTCCAATCTGCGGAACTTTTCAGCCCATCGAGATGGTTTTTTATCGTAGCTTCGCTATACTCTGTTTCTTCATACTTTTGTACGATATACTGTATCTTAAGTTTGCTTATGGTGTCCTTATACCATGTAACATTCTTCCAATTGATGGGGAATTTGGGATCGGTCGGGTCGGGCAGTTTGAGTGCGATCGGATCCATACCCAAACTGTAAACGAACTCCCGCGTCCGTTCAAGCCTCCCGTTATTGAACGCCCCCGGTTTCTCGTTGTTGAACGTCACCGTCATATCGGCGGGCTCGACGGTATATGTAACGGTGATCGCGTCGTTGCCGCCGCCCTTCCACCGGAAACCCGTTGCGGGCCGGACTTGAATTTTATATTCGCCTACTTTTTTTGCCGTAATGGTATGCTTTGCCTCGTCATACCAACTCGTGCCTTCGCCATTTGCAACGGCGGCGATTTCTACCACGTCTGTATTTTCGATCTTCCACGTCACGCCATCGGGGGAGTAGGGCTTTGTGTCACCCGTCCAACGGTCTTTATCGGGCTTCGCACTGCGCATGGCGGCAGACAAATTGAAATGAAGCGCAGGCCGCACCCCACAGCCGTCGTTGTTCACGACAAGCTGATTGCGATTGCCGGAATCGTCGAGCAGGTACGCTTGATCCGCACGGTAGGCACTGCCGGAGCGAAGCCAGCAATAGTTCTTTCCTAAGCCGCTCTTCGCACTTCTGAGAGACGCATCGGTATCCCACATGCCGTCGCCTTCCCCGCTTACGCTACCATTGGACATGCCCGTTTCCGTCAGAGAGGGGAGCCAGAGGTAGTCGTCTTTCCATGCATCGTATGCCGTTTCGCCGCTCCCCTTGGTGCTGTAATCCATTTTTTCATACCAATCGCCACCACTCAGCGTACCGTATGCGTCGTTGGGGAAATAATAATATTTCACATCTGTTGGATATGTTGGAAACCCTCCGTATTCCTTCGGTCCGTAGAACGACGTCATCGTTCCTTCGTCGTATTCTGTCGCCTGATACCCGACTTCGGAGGGTTTGGCGAGGTACTGCGTCAGACTGTTCGGCGCATTTTCCATAGTAAAGCGGGCGTATTTGTTTCCGCTGTCTTGTCTGTGTTCAGTCAGTTCCACCGTCTGGGTGCGGGTGTTTATTTGGGTATACTGCCCGCCCGCGTTCAAAGTCTCCACGCGGATCTTGCTCGTGGAATACATGTTCGAGGGATACTCCTTGTCGGTGCTTTTATCGGACCAAAAGTCCGAATATGTTGCGGCGTCACCCGCCGTAAGCGTGTCTGAGGAGCGCCACAAGTCGAGGATGATATCGCCCTCTTGGGTGTTTGCGCCGGCTTGCTTCGCCGTCGTAAGGTACACGGCATCCCACTTCATGCCGCCGAAACGAACCGAAACGTTTTTTCCGTCATTTGCCTTACGAAAATCCGCGGAAGTCTTGAAAAAAGTCTCGGAAGGCTCGGAAGTAATTGCGTCTTTTGCCGCCTTCTCCAGATCATTGTACGACCGATTCTTCGTGAGAGCCTCGATGAGGTCCATCAGTTTGGTACTGTCAAACGATTGGGTGCTGTCGTCGTAGAGCTCATCGATCGTCACCCAATTCTCATCGCCTCCGCGCGCCGCACTTGCCGTGCTCACGGGCGCCAGACTGAAAACGACTGCAAGCGCGAGCATCAGCGCCATCACCGCCGTCAGTACCCCTGCGGTTCTTTGCCTGCATTTTCTCATCTTTTCCAAACCCCTCCTGCACTTTTTCAAATTATTGTAATAAATATTCAAGCAAAAAATATACATGGAATATCTTATTCCGTGTACCGAAAATGCCCGAAATCTTCCAAAAAACTCTTTCTATTTTACAAGGCTTATCGTAT
>CANQMQ010000019.1 GCA_947625025.1 uncultured Clostridia bacterium | reverse complement strand
CCCGACACCACGGGCTATATCGACCTCATGCCGTACGCGAATGCAGTTGCGAAGCTCTATAAGCAAGACTTCATTCAGGCGGCGCTCACTGCCGAATACGGCAAGTTCCATGTAGACGGCACCGTTACCCTCAACACCGCAAGCCTCGAAGCGTTTGCAACCTTCACCCTCAACTATGGCACGGCAAAGCAAGAGGTGCAGGTGTACTACGCGGAGGGCGCACTCTTCCTCAACCTCGGCGGCATGCACGTCAAGGCCAATGTCCAAGATGCGATCGCCCTCGTCTCGGAGTACGTCAGCATTCCAGAAACGGATACCGATGTGAAGGGCATTCTCGAAAAACTCTTCGCGCTCAATTTCCATACGTTTATCGGGCTCTCCGAGGAGGAAGGCGTTGCCACACTCACGGTGGGCGGCAAAGACCTGCTCGAGCTGTTCGGCGTCAACTTCGACCTCGGCCAAGTCACCCTCACGGTAGACAGCGCCAACAGTGCCATCGGCGCCCAAACGACTGCGATGGGGGCGGAGATTTCCGTAACCCTTTCGGCGGGGCAAACCTTCGATGCACTGCAAGGTGACTACATCGACATTTTGCAATACGCCAAGGTCGTTGCAGACATGGTGGCGGGGAATTATCTCAACGCACATGCAACGTATTCCCATGCCCTTGCGGGCGGCACCCTTTCCGCGGACGCCGATTTCGATTTCGCCATCGATGCCCTTGCCCTCAAGGCTAAGGT
The DNA here is from genome assembly GCA_947625025.1 of uncultured Clostridia bacterium. Taxonomy (GTDB): domain Bacteria; phylum Bacillota; class Clostridia; order Christensenellales; family Borkfalkiaceae; genus Gallimonas. The sequence goes on along the minus strand of CANQMQ010000019.1, from coordinate 30,171 downwards.
CACGCTCTCCTATCAGAATGCAAAGGGAACGCAGTCGCAGAAAATCGGCCTCGTCTACATGGGCGGCGCCGTCTACATCACCATCGGCGATATGTACATCAAGGCGGGCGTAGAGGAGACCGTATCCCTCGTGAAGGAGACCCTCGGATTCGGGACGACTTCGGATAGCGACACCGACCTTCTTGAAACGGTGCTCGGGCTCAACTTTGCGAAGCTGCTCACGCTCAAGGCGGAGGAGGGAAATCTCACCCTCTCCGTCCGCGGCACAGAGCTTCTGAAAGCGCTCGGCGTAGAATTTGGCCTCGGCGATGTCAACATCTCCATCGATAGCAATAAGAAAGCAGTCTATGTAGATGCGCTTGGTGCCAATGTAACCCTTCAAAAGGGCGAAGAATTTGCCCTCAACGAAGAGGATTATAAGAACTACATCGAAGTCGTTCCTTACGCAAATAAGCTCATCTCCCTCATCAAGGGTAGCGAGGCGCTCAACATTCAAGTTGGTTACGAAAAGGATGACTTCAAGGTTACGGGCGAAGTTCTCTTCGGGCTCGAAAAGTACGATGCCGTAGCGGATATCACCGTAAACTATCAAGAGATTACGCGCACCTTCGGCGTGGTCTACGCCGAGAACGCCATCTATCTCGCCATCTATAACAATAACACAGAGGCAGAGCCGCTCCGCGTCAAGACGACGGTGGCGGATGCCATCACCGTCGTGAAGGCCTTCTTCGACGACCCGATCTCCCTCGACGACATCTTATACGGCCTGTTCTCCCTCAACTTCACGGATGCCTTCGGGCTCACGGAGGCAACGCGTGAGGGCGGAAAGATGCTTGAAGTGACCCTTGCGGGCAACAAGCTGTTGGAGGCATTCGGCGTCAACTTCGCACTCGGCGAAGTGCGGATCGGCATCACGGATGCGGGTACTATCGAAGTTGCCACCGACCTCGGCGTTAAGCTCACTGTGGCGGGCGCTACGACCGCTCCCATATATGCGGATCTTGCAACATATCAGGATATCGGTTCCCTTCTTTTGAAGATCCCCGCAATCGTAACGAACGGCATTGCCATCAAGGGCGGTGGTGCGGTAGATATCGTAGACGGCGCAGAGATCACCCTCGAAATTTGGGACGGTGCGATCTCGTGGACGAATGGCTTCAAGGCATACCTCGATACCATTCTCCGCGTCAACGGAAGCGGCCATAAGCTCAGCCTCTATGTGGATACGGCGGCAGTCAAAGAGGGTGCCGCAGACGGCAAGACGGGCATCGTCCGCTTTGCTTACGGAGACAAGGTCTGCGCAGAGCTCTACTTCTCCGAACTCAGCGAGCTCGAGAGCGCCCTCCTCAAAGTATACGACCGCATCCGCAACATCGTGGAAGCGCTTCTCGTGGATGGGCAGAATGCGGATGGCACCGAAGCCAATCCTAATCCGCTTCCCGAGATCAAGGGCTTCTCCGATCTTTTGAACCTCCTCAAGGGCAGTGCGACGCTTGCGGACGGTGCGAGCGGCTTCAATTGGCAGGAACTCGTAAACAATCTCGTCATTCGGCCTTCCAAAGAGGAGCGCGGCGTCCTCACGGTTGAGGTGATGGAAGGGATCGCTTTCGACCTCATCAACGGCAAAGATAATACGATTCAGCTCAAGCTCAATGCCTCCATCAAGGATAAGGAGCAGGAGGGCGAGGGCACCAAGATTTCGGTATGCCTTACGGCGGAAGCGCTCGATCCCGAGAAAGCCTTCCCCAACAAGCTCACGGGCGGCGAGGGATACCTCAACATCGAGAACTTCACAGACGTCATAGATTACCTCGGCGCAGCGGTGGGCCTCCTCGAGGCGAAGGATTTGACCGTTACCTTCGATGGCACCATCCTGCAGGATAGCTACACCACTGTAGACGAAGCAGGCAACGAGAGCACCAAGAAGTACCCCGATGGCGTAAAATACAACTTCAACGGCAGTGTGAAGTATCATGCGGGGAACGCCGATGATGGCGCCTTCCACCTCGACCCCACGAGCAAGAATTTCTACATCGATTCGGATGTCTACGCCGAGCTCGCATTCGATCTCAAGCCCACCGAGCCCGCAGTCGATACCGCGCTCTATCTCAAGATCTATGTCTTGGATTACGACATGGGTGGGAAGCAGGATGATTACTTCGATTTCTACGTCGTCATTTCCACGGTAGGCGAGGGCGCAGAAGGTTACGATCCCATGCGCGTGTATCTCCCCGGAGATGAGCTCCTTACGGTGCTTGCGGGCCTCCTCAAGATGATGGGCGTGGATACCGATGTCGTCAACCAATACTTCATCAATCCTTGGCTCGATCGGTTTGCAAAGAAGATCCCGAGCGTCAACACCGATGAGATCCTCGAGCGGCTCCGCGCGGTCGGCGTGGGCCTTGGGCTCATCGATGAGGATACGAGCATCAACGATTTGCCCATTCCCGAGCTTCCCGGGAGCAAGAAGGAAACGAAGAACGGTAACGGCTCAGAACAGCCTTCCCGTACGGATTACGTAGATTACATCAAGGAACTCAGCCTCACCAATACGGATGGGGTAGGGGTTTTGACGCTCACGCTCAATGGCACCGCACTCGGCACGGGCAAGGACCTCACCGTTACCCTCAAGAAGAATACGGAAGGCGATTCCCGCCTGACCGCTCTCTCCATAGGCGGCATCGTCTCGGGCGAGCAGACGGTGAATGTCAACGTCGGCATCGATACCGTAACAGAAGTTGCAAACACTCTCGGAACGCCCGCCCGCTATCCCGAAGCGAATGGCTACTTTGCCGTAGAGGGCGTGGATGAAATTCTCGTCGCCCTCGCTAAGTCGATTACGCACGCGGAGACGGTGGAAGTAGCCGAGGGCGCCAATGAGGCCATTTCGGGCAAGGCGACCACCACGAAGTACGTCATGAACAGGTACTACTTCATCAATGGCTCCGCGAAACTCAAGCTCTCCTTGGGCGACGGTTGGGGTACGATAGAGGATATCACGATCACGATCGAGGGCATTTCGATTACGATCGCCGAGACGGGCGAAGTTGCCATCAACATTCGCCTCTCCTATCAGGGCGTGCATAATACACTCGCAGGGCTCCTCGGGGATTCGGATATCATCAAGGGCGATACCGTCCTCGATGTGACGATTGAAAACGGCATGCTCTACATGAAGCGTACGCAGACGAGTGAATTCCGCAAGGTGTATTCGGGGCTTTCTACCGAAGAGCACAACTTCGATGAAGCGGAATACATCGTTACCTACCGCGCTCTGCCGCTTGCCAACTTCATGACGGATTACATGGACCAAATTTGCTTCATGTTCAACCTGAGCGAAAAGCTCATCGGCCGCATTATGGAGTTGGTGGGAAGCGGTTCGGGAAGCACGGCAGCACAGCCTGCAGATATCGGCGGCCTCTTCAAGCAGTACGTTGCCTCCTGCACCTACGTGCCGCAAGCGAGCGAGGGCGGCTTCGATTTCACCCTCAACGTCAACGGGCAAGGGCTTACGAACAGCAGTTCGTTCGGCAACATCCCCGTAGTCCTCGCAATACGGGAAAATCTTCTCAACTCCATTACGGCCAATTTGGAAATCGCAAGCGTCGTACATGTAGACCTCTCGCTTGCATATCAAAATGCGGGCGATGATGTGGAAAAGCCGCATATTGAAAAGCTCGATAAGACGGAGGACATCGCCTCCCTGCTCGAAAAGGGCATGAAGAGCAAGCTCGATGCCATGCGGGCAAGCGATTGGAAGGAAAAATCCTATCTTGAAGGGCAGTTCACGACGGTGCGCTACATGGTGCAGGGCGTCGATACCGTGATCGGGCAGCAGGATATCGTATTCGACCCCGCAACCAACGAACCCTATGCGGAACTCAGCTACCCGAATCTCCGCACCAAACCCGAATATTGGAACAAGAACAACGGCTATCATCCCGTTTGGGATAGGCCGACCCAATTCAAGGCGGGCATGATCGTGTATGCCTACTATCAGGCAAACACCTACAAACTCGTATTCGTCAGCAACCGTGCGGCGGATGGCTTCACCGATGGACCTTACGAATACGACGGCGTTACCTATCCGTACTCCAAGCATGAATCGTGGGTATTCAGCGAGGATACTCCGCCTACACTTCCGCTTGCGAAGGACAACGAACAGCAAATCGTCGGCTTCTATTGCCCGAAGGGCACCCTTCACACGGAGGATACCAACAGTTGGCACATCTATGATGAGTCAATCATCGTATTCCGTGCCGATTGGGAATACATCGATTACAAAGTTGAATTCGTATCGGATGGGACGGCCGTTGCACCGCAGACGTACCACTATGGCGACGCGTTTGTGCTTCCCGCAGCGCCCGAAAAGGCGGGTTACAGCTTCGAGGGTTGGCTGCTCAACGGAGAGCCCTATGAGGGCGGTACGATTACGGAAAACCTCACGCTCGTTGCGAAGTTCGAGCCCAAGACGTATCACGTCACGTTGAAGAGCGAACACGATGCCTCGAAGGACGGCTTCACCTTCGAAGAGGATACGGAGAATGGTTACACCTATTCCTTCGATTACACTTTCGGCACCGAACTTGCCCTTCCTACCGAAGTAAGAAAGGACGGGTTTATCCTGAATGCCTTCCAAGTAGAGGGCGATTCCAAGCTGTATACGAAGATGCAGGAGATCCCCGCAGAACGTCTCGAACGCGGCGCCGTGCTTACGGCACTTTGGGAAGAAGTCGGCGTCACCGTGCGCTTCCTCTCCGAAGAGAACGGTGCAGTCCTCAAGACGCTCAATTATCACGTCGGTGATAGCATCAACCTTGCAGAGAGCGCACCCGAGATGCCGCAGAAAAAGGGCTACACGTCAGCGTGGAACGTCAGCGAGGATTATACCATTCCCGACGTCGAGACGTTGGATATTTACGTCGTCTACACGGGCATCACCTATACCGTTCGCGAATACAGCGCCTTTGCGATTGCGGGTTGGACGGAGAAGGAACAGGTCTACGAATTCGAGAACGGCACGCACACTTCCTATTGGTGGAGAGAGCGCAGCTATACCTATGGAAGCAACGACACGGTTTCCCTCACCCCCGGTAAGAGTGAGACGGTTTACGCACACGACTTCGTGGGCTACTTCACCGAGCGGCTTGGAAAAGGGACGCAGGTTACCGAACTCAATGACGAGACGATCAAGAACGTATTCAACTACAGCGAGGAAGGAAACGTGCTCTATGCCTTCTGGCAGAGCAATGCGGTTACCGTGCACCTCTACAGCGACTTCGATTTCAAGGAGAGCGAGGGGAGCGACCACGATGGCTTCTACATCAATTACACGCGCTGCAAGGATACGAATTACGATATCGTGCAGACGATCACGCCCAAGACGGCGGACCTGCAGCAGCTTGATTGGTGGTATGAGGATACCACGGGTTGGCGCAACGTCAAGAATATCGAGGAATTCCTCGATGAGAGCCGCGCGGGCAAGACCGTCAAGATCTTCGCGATGTGGTTGGAGCATATCCGTGTCCGCGTGACCGAACTCGACAACAGCGACAAAGTATACACGATGGGCGGCATCGTCTCGGGCGGCGACATCGTGGGTAGCACCAGCAAGAAGATAAGCGAGGCGTTAGATCTTACGAGAACAATGGAGGGTGTCTATCATATCTTTGGACCCAGGTACGTGATAGGAATTATAGCACATGATACGCTGAAGAGTGGGAATGCATTTGAAATCAAAGACGGCGGATTCTCTGCAACGAAAATGACTTCTTTGAATGGAATCGGCTTTGATGTGCAATATGGGGGCGTCTATGTAAAAGTCACGTATAGCTATAAGAATGCAGCAGGGAACAACATTAGTGTTAAGACGGATTGGTGGTCGATAGTCTCCTTCGATACCTATCAAGTTCGTGCCCTCGATAGAGACGGCAACGTGCTTGGGCAGGGCAGTGTTCGTATTACTTGCCCGTACACGACGGAAGATGTGGATTTGTCGGTAGATGGGAAAAAGGTGAATTTGAGTTCGTACGACAACTCCGTCACCGTTGGCGAATTCCTGAAAGAGCATAACGTTACCTTGCCCGAAATCGATGGCTACACGGGCAATTGGAACTACTCAGCCGAAACCAAGATCACGGGCAATCTCGATATTCAGGCACAGTACACCCCGAACCTGTACGGTGTCACCTTCCGTAGCGATACGAAGATCGATGATTGGCAAGAGGAGTTTGTAAATGGCGTTGCGACGGGCAAGTATATTCTCTCCATGCAAATGAGATATGGCTCAAAGATCGACCTCATCTCGGATAGCAAGGTCATTGAGACGTTAACGGTGGGCATCGACAACAACAACTTCTACCTCACCCCGCCCAAGCTTGATGGCAGAATCGGAACGTGGGGCACACCCAAGCTGAGTGAGAATGGCGGTAGCTTTACGGCGTTCTATAACTTCGATAAGCTGACGTTTGAGAGCAGTGAACTTGCGTTCACGATCGACGATGATGCGGATGGCGTAGGCGGCGTGTCCTATACCTCTTATCCGCGCGAATATCGTAGAAGCGGCGTATTGCCTACGCCGTCTGCGGTGGAGGGAGGCTATACCTTCCTCGGTTGGTTTGAGCTTGTGGACGGCAGTTGGAAGAAGTGGGATTCGATTACGGTTACCACCGAAGGGGAACCGCTCAACGTCACCCTGCAAGCATTGTGGGCAGTAACACCTAAAGTTAGTGTATCATCGGCTAATAGAAATTATAATTGGCGGGAGGTCAACTATAGTTATACCGTTACTGCCATAGTCTCAGGTGGTTCTCTTGTTGGGGCGCCGAAGGACGCTGACGCTATTAAGATTACATCAGCCTTCCGCTACTATATCAACAATAACCAAAACTATGACACTGAAGAGCAATCAAACCATGATTCAACAGGAGCCTTAGAAGGTCTTGTATCAAGCAGGACATCCAATGTTATTACAATGGGTCGTAAAGACTACGGGCATGCCGTCGTAACCATTACCTACACCTTGAACGGCACAGTGTTCTTCACGTTCGGCGGTGCTTCCATGCACGCGTATAAGGGCTGCTAATTCTCTCCCCAACCAAATCCAAACAGGGCGCATCTTGCGCCCTGTTTTCTTGTAAAATTCCCCCCTTGCAAAAGTGCGGGCGGCGTGGTATAATAGAGAAAAGGGGGTATGTATGCCGATCATTACTTCTCTCACGCCGCAGACCCATGATAAATCGCGCTGTAACGTCGAGGTGGACGGTAGATTCTTTTGCGGGATGGCGCTCGAAACCGTCATCCTCAACCGCCTCAAAGTGGGTAGCAGTGTCAGCTATGAGGCGCTCTCCGCCATGCAACTTGAGAGCGAGAAGAGCGCCGCCCTCGATAAGGCGCTCACCCACCTCACCGCATCCCAAAAGACGGAGCGGGATACCCGCCTCTTTCTCCAAAGAAAGGGGTATGTGGAGGAGGTGATTGATTACGTCGTCGAGAAGCTCCGTGAGTATGGCTACCTCGATGACACCGCCTATGCGGTATCGTATACCGAAGCCGCCAAGAAGGGCAAGGGAAGCCGCCTGATTGCCGCAGAGCTCAAGCGGAAGGGCCTCTCGGAGGAGGCGATCTCAGCCGCGATGGAGGGCGTAGGGGATGAATTGGAAGGGGCTACGCGGGTGCTTCAGAAGTACCTGCGCGGCAAGGAAATAGATGAGAAGATGCTGAAGAAGGCGTATTCCTACCTCATTTCGAAGGGATATGATTACGATACCGCCCGCTCAGCCCTTGCCGCCCTAAAGGGGGAAGAATGAAAAAGATTTTCCTCGAGGAGACTTCCTCCACCAATCAATTCGTGAGGCAATTCGAAGAGGAGGCGGTGGTGTGCGCCCGCAGGCAGACGGGCGGCATGGGCACCAAGGGGCGGAGCTTTCTCTCCGAAGCGGGGGGCGTATACCTCTCCTTCCTCACTTTCCCCAATATTCCCGCCTCACATGCCTTTGGGCTCATCGCCCACGCCGCCGTAGCCGTCTGCCGCACCGCTGAGCATTACGGCGCCCATCCCCACATCAAATGGCCCAACGATGTGCTCATTGCCCAAAAGAAGCTGTGCGGCATTCTCACCGAAAATACCGTGCAGGAGGGCAACATTACGAGGAGCATCGTGGGCATCGGGCTCAACGTTGCAAACGACGTCTCCGCCCTCGGAGGCATTGCCGTAACCCTCTCCGAAGCGGTGGGCCGTTCCTTGGATCCCGCAACGGTGCGGGATACCCTCATCGAGCAGTTCCAAATTCCCTCCACCTTTTTTGAGTACCGCGGCTTTGTCCGCTTTTTGGGAAGCCCAATTACGGTCACGGAAGGGGATTTCGAATACGGGGCCGTAGCCAAAGAAATTCTGCCCGATGGCAGACTCGAAATCGATAAAGATGGGGAGCGGCGGCTCCTTTCCTCCGCCGAGATCCACCTCAAATGGGAGGAAGTATGAAGTACGCCTATTCTTACCGCGAAGTGCGCCGTGCCGAAACCGAACTCTATGTGCGGGGCACCACCCCCGCTCAGTTGATGGAACGGGCGGGCTCCGCCCTCGCCGATGCCGTGTTTTCCGCCATGCAGAGGCGAAATGTTCCCGATGTGCTCTTTGTCTGCGGGGGTGGCAACAACGGGGGAGATGGCTACGTCGCCGCCCGTATCCTCTTTGTGCGGGGCGTCGATGCGCAGGTGCTCAGCATGGCAAACACCTTCTCTTCCGATTGTGAGGCCGCCAAAAATGCCTTCAAGGGGGAGATCCTCGGGCGTATCCCGCGGCGTAGGTACGGCATCATCGTGGATTGCCTCTTCGGCACGGGCATCTCCCGCCCCATTGAAGGAAGCGATAGAGCCCTCGTAGAATTCATCAACGCGAGCGGCGCATACGTCATTTCCTGCGATGTCCCCTCGGGGCTTGCGGAGGGCGGCGTTGCCTTTTCTCCCGCGGTCCGTGCGGATGAAACGCTCTCCATCGGGCTCATGAAGCAATCCCTGCTCCTCGCGGCAGGGGCAGACCTTGCGGGCAGGGTAACCGTAGCCGAAATCGGCCTCAACTCCGATGGGGGCGCGATGGTCTTGGAGGATGCCGATGTGCAGACCTACTTCCCGCCCCGCCCCTCTGACTGCAACAAGGGCGACTTCGGCACCGCTGCCATCCTTGCGGGAGAGGGGAGCCTCGGGGCGTCCCTGCTTGCCGCCCGTGCTGCCCTCAAATCGGGAGCGGGTTACACCAAGCTCCTGCTTCCCAAGCCCCTCCTTCCGTCACCGGGTAGCATGCTCGCGGCGATTTCGCCCATGCCCGCCTGTATGTACCGCGAGGCCACGGCAGGGGAAATCGGCACTGCTTCGGCGCTCGCCTTCGGCATGGGGGCGGGAACGGGGGAGGAGACGTATGCCCGCGTGGAGGAGCTCTTGAAGAACTTCCGCGGTAGCTTGGTCCTGGATGCCGATGCCTTAAACAGCCTCGCCGCCTACGGCCTTTCCACCCTCGATGAGAAGAAGTGCAGGGTGGTGATCACCCCGCACATAAAGGAATTCTCCCGCCTCACGGGAAAGCCCGTTTCCGAAGTGCTCTCGGGAGCGGTTGGCTACGCCAAATCCTTTGCCAACCGCCATGGGGTGACGGTCGTATTAAAGAACAACCGCACAATTATCACGGATGGGACGCGCACCGTCATCAGCCCAACGGGCTCACCCGCCCTTGCCAAGGGGGGAAGCGGAGATGTGCTCTCGGGTCTCCTTGCGGGCACTCTCGCGCGGGGCTTGGAGCCCTTCGAAGCGGCGGCGGCCTCCTGCTATCTCTTGGGCAGAGCGGGGGAGATCATGGCCTCAGAAGAGGGCGAATACGCCCCCGAGCCTTCCGAGCTCCCTTCCTATTTTGCAAGGGCGCTGCGCTCAATTCGGGCATAGAATCGCCCATTTTTTGATGTATACGAAGTACTATGCGTGGCATAATACCGTGAAAATCAGCCAAAACCCACGAGTCGCGTACAAATTGCGGCGATGAGGAGCACACAGCCCGAGATGAGATAGTACACGGGATAGAGCGCGAAGAGGCTGAAGAGGAGCAGAAAAATTCCGCTCACGAAGAAGGGGCGGGCGTTCTTCTTGGAGAAGGTGCGCTTGAGTTTTGCCCGAAACTTGGGGCGGGGGATCTCCCCGCAAATGAGGCGTTCGGGCGTCGCCTCGGTCCGCTCAAAGAGGTCGAAAACCTCATCCTGCTCCACGCCCTTTCTTCCAAAGGAGGCGAGAAGCCGCGCCGCCTCGGGGGTGAGTGCGTTGCACCAGAGCGTAAACGGCTCTTCACCGTACTCCCTTAAAAGCAGTGCAACGGCATCCGCAGAGAGGGGTTGCATCGTAAACATGGGCACCGCCCGCATGCCGTCTACCGTGAGCCCCGCATCCGTGCATTGCGCCTGCCTTCCATCCGCGGTGAGTGCGGAAGCGAGCAGTGCCGTCACCCGCTCCGGCCGCTCCAAGGCGAGGTGCAGGAGCAGTTTCTCCTTGCGCTCCCGTGCCGATTTGGTGACCGCTACCCGCCTATGCCGCGTATATAAAATGAGGAATACGGCGCCCGAGACCGCAAGGGATAGGAGGCTTGCCGTAAGCAAGGAGACCCACAGCGGGGCACGGAAGTAGCGCACGACCCCGAGCGTTAAAAACCACGCCGCAACCCCGTAGAAGAGGACGTCTGCAAGGAGCGGCAAGTCGAACTTTTTCATGACTGTATTTTTGACCGAATTTTTGCGATTAAACCTTGAAAAGTGCGGAAAAGTGTGGTAGAATGAGGGTATGAACATTGGAATTTTCGGGGGCTCCTTCGACCCCGTCCATGCGGAGCACGTCGGCCTTGTCCGTGCGGCGAAGGCCTCCTTGGGCCTCGATAAGGTGGTGATCGTGCCCTCATACCTCGCTCCCCATAAGCGGGGCGGGGCGTCTGCAGACGGCAAAGACCGCCTTGAAATGTGCAAAATCGCCTTCGGGAAGCTGAATTTCTGTGAAGTTTCCCCATTGGAGCTCGAGGCGGGCGGCACGAGTTACACCTACCTAACCTGCCGCAAATTTGCCGAGATGTACCCCTCCGATACCCTCTACTTCCTCGTGGGCGCCGATATGCTTGAAGATTTCTTCACCTGGCGGGAACCCGAGGACATTTTGGCACACGTCACCCTCGCGGTATGCACGAGGGGGCAGAGTGCGCCCACCCATCTCCATGAGAAGTTTTACGCCCGTTTCGGCAAGGATTTTGAGGAATTTGCCTTTCGCGGGGCGGAGGTCTCCTCCACACAGGTGCGCCTCGAACTCGCCTTCGGCAAAGAGCCCGCCTCCCTCGATGAGGGGGTGCTCCGTTACATCCGTGTGCGGGGGCTCTACGCCCATCCCGCGATCGGGTCCGCCCTTGCCCTCGAAAAGGAGGAGAGGCGGGAGCACAGTTTCCGCGTTGCCAAGCTCGCCGTGGCGCGGGCGAAGTCCTTAAAAATTCCGGAGAGCAAGGCGCTCCTCGCCTCTGCCCTGCACGATTGCGCCAAATATGTACCCCTCCAAAGCCCGCTCCTTGCGGGGTTCACCCTCCCCGAAGAGGTGCCCGAACTCGTGGTCCATCAGTTCAGCGGGGCGTACCTTGCGGAGCACGAATTCGGAATTCGGGATGAGGAGATCCTCGATGCCATCCGCTACCACGCGAGCGGCAGGGAGGATATGACGCCGCTCGGCAAGCTCATCTACCTTGCCGACCTCTTGGAAGAGGGGCGCACATTTGAGGGGGTACAGGCGCTCCGCGCCCTCTTCTGGCAGGATCTGGATACCTGCCTGCTTGCGGCGATGGAGGCTCAGCTTTGCTATCTCCGTGCGGGAGGCCGCCCCGTATACGGGCTCACAGAACGGGCGTATTTGTGGGAAAAACGTGCTCAAAACGCGTAAAATCAGAAAATGCGAGGTACTATGCGTGGCATAATTACCTCAAAATGGGATAAAAAGGGAGGAAATCAGAATGGAAAGCTATGAACTTGCAAGGGCTTGCTGCAAAATTCTTTCGGACAAGAAGGCGAAGGATATCGTCATTCTCAACGTCTCCGAACAGACCGTGGTTTGCAGTTACTTCGTGATTGCGAGCGGCAGTTCGACGACGCAGGTCCGTGCCCTCGGAGACAACGTCGAAGAGCTTTTGAAGAAGGAGGGGTACGCTCCCGTGCGCACGGAGGGCATGCGGGAGGGCCGCTGGGCGGTGCTCGACTACGGAGACGTCGTCGTGCACATCTTCAACGAGGAGAGCCGCCTCTTCTACTACCTCGAGCGGCTGTGGGATTCGGGCCGCAACGTCGAGCGTTACGAAGAATAATTGAAATTATTTGAAGGAAATGCGCCGAGGCTCGGAGTATTCGGGCTTCGTGCGCTTTTTTTTGCGCTCGACGATGTAGTAGACGGGTTCTTCGGGCTTTTTCTCCTCCTTGGGAGGCGGGGCCTTGCGGGAGCGCAGGCCGATTTTGGCGAGTTTTACGAGGTGGACGATGGCGAGGCAGAAGAGGAGGAGCCCGAACGTCCACGCGGCGCCCGTGCCCTGAATGGAGAGAAAGTTCATGCCCGCATTATAGCGTAAGGGAAATGTCGTATCGGGGAAAATCGCGGTATAAAATTCCGACTTTTCGGGAATGATACCGCGTATGGAAATTTTGACGGCGGCAGAGGCCGCGGAGTACGGAGAATTCAAGCGGAGCAGAAGGGAGGCGGAGATCGCCGTCACCCTGCATAAGCTCATCGTGGACGCATCGCGGCGGGAGGCAGACCGCTATGCGCTCAAATCGGCATGCGAGAACGCGAGAAAGTACTATGCTTACGGCGTGCTCACCTCTCCCGTGGGCGTGGCCTCCGCCAAGCGGCACCTCGCGGGGAGCGAAACCTGCGTGTGCTGTGTGGTAGGGGGTACGGGGGAGACCCTCATCCCCGTCAAGAAGATGGAGGCAAAGAAGGCGGTGCAGGCGGGAGCGAGGGAGATACGGCTCATCCTCTGCTATTCTGCCCTGCGGAGCGGCAACACTTCCTACCTTCGGCGGGAGGTGAAGAAGATCAAGCGGGCGGTGAGGAAGCTCCCCGTGGTCGTCTCTTTGGAGGATAGCACCCTCGGGGAGGAGGAAGTGGCGCTCGGGGCACGGGCGGCGAGCGAGGGGGGCGCGGACGCCGTGTGTGTGCGGGGCGAGGTGCAGTTGGTACTGCGGGCGCTTCGGGCGAGCTCGGGCAAGCTTCGGGTGGACTGCTCGCAGGTGGAGAATTCCGAACAGCTCCGCGCCCTTCTGAAATCGGGGGCGTCCCTCGCACAGACGGGGGTACCCGAGCGCATCGCAAAGGAGATGCACGAGAGTGCGGAAGAGCCCTTCCTCCGCACCCCCGAACCCGCACCCCCCGTAGCCGAAACCACATAAAAGGCGCCCATTGGGCGCTTTTTGTTTACGGGCTTTCTAATCTTTTGACGCCCGCGCGAGACAAATTCCCAAAATCTACCTAAAAACGCTTTGAATTTTCGGCGGGATGGTGTAAAATAATCGAGTAATAGTTTGCGCAGTTGCGAAAAAAAGGAGCAAGTCTTATGGGTCTTATTTCCTACGTGAAGAACAGCGACGGGCGGAGAAGCCTCAAGAAGCTGGATAAAATGGCGCTCAAAGTGGAAGCGCTCGAAGGAAAGTATCAGAAGATGTCCGATGCCGAACTGCAATCCCAGACGGGCATCTTGAAGGAGCGCCTCAAAAACGGGGAGACGCTCGACGACATCTTATACGATGCTTTTGCCGCCCTCCGCGAAGCGAGTTGGCGCGTCCTCGGCATGAAGCACTTCCATGTGCAGATCGTCGGCGGCATCTGCCTCTTCCAGGGGCGTATCGCCGAAATGAAGACAGGTGAAGGTAAGACGCTCGTCGCCACCCTTCCATCCTACCTCGAAGCCTTGGGCGGAAAGGGCGTACACATCGTTACCGTAAACGATTACCTTGCCCGCCGCGACGCCGAATGGATGGGCAAGGTCCACAAGTTCATGGGGCTTAAGGTGGGCGTCGTCGTGCCCGGCATGGACGACGACGAGAAGCGCGCCGCCTACCAGGCAGACATTACCTACGGCACCAACAACGAGTTCGGCTTCGATTACCTGAGAGACAACTTGAAGTACAACCTCAACCAGATGGTGCAGCGTGAACTCAACTTCGCCATCGTCGATGAGGTGGACTCCATCTTGATCGATGAAGCGAGAACCCCCCTTATCATCTCCCAGAGAGAGGGCAAATCTTCCGATCTCTATCAGAGGGCGGATACCTTCGTACGCACCTTAAAGGGCGGCTTCGATGATGAGATCGAGGAAGAGGAGAAAAAGAGCAGAAGGGAGAAGGGCCCCTCGGAGAGCAAGCTCAGAAAGGCCGAAGAGCGTGAATGGGATTTCATCATCGAGCGCAAGGAGAAGCAGGTCCACCTTACCGAGAGCGGCGCTTCCAAGGCAGAGGAGTTCTTCGGCATTTCGGATTGGGACGGCATCGAAGAGGCCCGTATCAACCACCACATCCAGCAGGCCCTCAAGGCCCATCACCTCTTCAAACTCGGGGAGGAATACATCATCAAGGACGGCGAGATCATCATCGTCGATGAATTCACGGGCCGCCTCATGATCGGCCGCCGCTATTCGGATGGGCTGCACCAGGCCATCGAGGCCAAGGAGGGCGTCAAGGTCCTCGAAGAGAACAAGACGGCCGCCACCATCACCTTCCAGAATTACTTCCGTCTCTACAAGAAACTTTCGGGTATGACGGGTACCGCAAAGACGGAGGAAGGGGAATTCCGCACCATCTATTCGCTCGACGTCGTGGAGATCCCCACCAACCGCCCCGTTGCGAGAAAGGACTGGCACGACCGCATCTTCTCCACCTATGAGGGCAAGAAGCGGGCCATCGTCCGCGAGATCGTTGCCCGCCATGAGAAGGGGCAACCCGTCCTCGTGGGTACGGTTTCGGTCGAAAAATCGGAAGAGCTCTCGAGGCTTCTCCGCGTAAACGGCATCAAGCACAACATCTTGAACGCCGTCAACCATGAGCGCGAGGCGGAGATCGTGGCGCAGGCGGGCGGTTACGGCGTCGTGACCATCGCAACCAACATGGCGGGCCGCGGTACCGATATCCTGCTCGGCGGTAACCCCGAATACCTTGCCCGCGAGCAAATGAGAAAGGAGCTCGCGGTAGACCGCTACCGTGCCATCAAGGAGGGCAAGAAGCTCACCGAAGAGGAGGAGACCGCCCAAAAGAAGAGCGCGGATGAGGAGATCTCCGCGATGATCGAACTTGCTACGGGCTTTGCGGATACGGACGACGAGGAGACCATTGCCCTCCGTGCCCGTTACCGTAAGCTCTACAATTCCTTCAAGGAAAAGACGGATGAGGAGAAGAAGAAGGTGATCGAGGCAGGGGGCCTCCTTATCATCGGTACCGAGCGGCATGAATCCCGCCGTATCGATAATCAGCTCCGCGGCCGTTCGGGCAGACAGGGAGACGTAGGTGAATCCATCTTCTTCATCTCCCTCGAGGACGACCTCATGAAGCGCTTTGGCGGCGAACGCATGAAGGTGATCTACGAGCGGAGCAAGATGCAGGAGGATGAGAGCCTCGAGAGCGGTACGCTCACCCGCCTCATCGAGTATGCCCAGAAGCAGATCGAGGGCAGGAACTTCGGCATCCGTAAGAACGTCCTCCAATACGACGACGTCATGAATACCATGCGTATGATCATCTACTCCGAGCGCATGAAGGTGCTCCGCGGGGAAGATGTGCACGACCAAGTCAAAAAATATATCAGCGATTTCATCGCGGAATACGTCATCCGTCAGACGGTGGATTTCTCCGCCGTCCCCGAAAAGTGGAACGAAGAGGACCTCAACAAGGCCCTCGAGCGGGGCTTCCTGCCCGCAGGGACGGGGTATGTCACCCGTGAACGCCTCGAAAAGTGGGACAACGAGATCGCGGTGAAGAAGATCGCCAAGAAGGTCGAGGAGGCGTACGAAAATAAAATCGCCGCCCTCAAGGAAGAGGACCCCGAGCTCAACTTCGGCGAACTCGAACGCCGCATCTTGCTCCTCAACGTTACGGGGGAATGGGTAGACCACATCGATGCGATGGATCAGCTGAGAAAGAGCATCGGGCTTCGCTCCTATGCACAGATCGACCCCGTCATTGAGTACAAGAAGGAGGGCTTCGCCATGTTCGATGAGATGGTGGAGCGCATCCAAAACCATACCATCGAATTTTTGCTCCGCGTCAACGATGAGACGGCGCGGCGGGTGATGCGGCTTCCTCCGCGCTTCCGTGGCGCAACGCCCACCGCAGAGCGCATTCTGCCCCAGGCAGGGGCGGCGCCCGTAGGCTATAACCTCGGCACCGTGCCCGTAGCCCCCGTCACCGTGGGCGTAGGCGGGCAAGCTCCCGCACCCGTGCAGACCCGTCAGGCTCCCGCACCTATGCAGGCCCAACAGGCGGCGGGCGTCCGTGAGGAGATCGATGCCTCCAAGCTCCGCAACGTCGGCACCGATAAGCCCGTAAACGCCACCGTGCGCAAGGCCAAGAAGCCGGGGCCCAACGATCCCTGCTACTGCGGAAGCGGGCTCAAATATAAGAAGTGCCACATGCTCATCGATGAAGCCAACGAGCGCAAGTAATACCAAGTAATACGGGGTAACATGTTCAAAGCAGACGATTATAGATTGAAAATCAAGGCGCTCGAGGAGACATTGGGGGAGGCGAAGTACGCCCTCGATATCGACCGCCGCTATGAACTCTTGAAGGAGCTCCGCGCCGAGCAGGAGAAGCCCGAAGTGTGGCAGGATTTAGAGCGCTCCGCAAAAATAGGGCGGGAGATCGCCGCAAACGAATCCAAGATCGCTTCCTATGAGAAGGGCAGAAAGGCCATCGACGACGCCAATGAGATCGTAAACCTCATCGAGGAGACGGGGGAGGAAGAGCTCATTCCCGAGCTCGACCGCATGTTCGGGGCGGCAGAGGCGGACATCGAGGAGATGCGGGTGAAGGCCCTCCTGCGGGGCAAATACGATAACTCCAACGCCCTCATGTCCATCCATGCGGGTGCGGGGGGTACGGAGGCATGCGATTGGGTCTCCATGCTCTACCGCATGTATTGCCGCTATGCCGAAATGAGCGGCTACAAGGTAACCGAGATCGACCGCCTTGCAGGGGATACCGCGGGGCTCAAATCGGTGGACTTCCGCGTCGAGGGCGAGAATGCCTATGGCTACCTCAAGGCCGAGATCGGGGTGCACCGCCTCGTGCGCATCTCCCCGTTCGATGCCAACAAGAGGAGGCAGACCTCCTTTGCCTCCGTCGAAGTCATGCCCGAAGTGGACGACGACGCCGAAGTGGAGATAAGGGATGAGGATATCCGTATCGACGTCTACCGCTCCTCGGGGGCGGGCGGGCAGAAGGTCAACAAGACGGAGACCGCCATCCGCATCACCCATTTCCCGACGGGCATCGTCGTCACCTGCCAGAATGAGCGGAGCCAACTTCAGAACAAGGAGATGGCGTTCAAGTACTTGCGAAGCAAATTGCTCGAAAAGCAAATCGAAGAACGCATGGCGCAGGAGGCCGCCCTCAAGGGGGAGACCAAGAAAATCGAGTGGGGCTCCCAGATCCGCTCCTATGTATTCTGCCCCTACACCCTCGTCAAGGACCACCGCACGGGCTTCGAGATGGGCGACGTGCAGGCCGTCATGGATGGCGATATCCAGGGCTTCATCATCGACTATCTCAAGAAATCCTGACATGAAAGAACCCATCCTTCTCGGCATCGAATCCTCCTGCGATGAGACGGCGGCGGCCGTCATTCGCGGGAGAAAAATTTTATCGGACGAAATCGCTTCCTCCGCACAGGTGCAGGCGAAGTACGGCGGCGTCGTGCCCGAAATCGCCTCGCGGCTGCATACGGACGCCATAGACGACGTCGTCTCCCGTGCCCTACGCACGGCAAACGTAAAAAAAGAGGAACTCGATGCCGTTGCCGTCACCTATGGGGCGGGACTACTCGGCGCCCTCCTTGTCGGGCTCTCATTCGGGAAGGCGCTCTCCTATGCCCTGCATATCCCGCTCATCGGCGTCAACCACATCCGTGGGCACCTCGCGGCGGCCTATCTCGAAGATGAGGAGCTGAAGCCGCCCTTTGTCACCCTCCTTGCAAGCGGGGGGCATACGGCAATTCTGTATACGCGCACGGAGACAGAGTTCGAAGTGCTTGGCGGCACCCTCGACGATGCGGCGGGGGAGGCCTTCGATAAGGTTGCAAGGATCTTGGGGCTTCCCTACCCCGGCGGCCCCCATGTGGAGGCGCTTGCCCGTGAGGGCAAGCCGTGTATCCCGATGCCCCAAATGCTCAAGGGGGCGGGCGGCTACTCCTTCTCCTACAGCGGCTTAAAGACGTATGTCATCAATTATGTGCATACCATGTCGCAGAGAGGGGAGGTATGGAGCAGGGCAGATGTCGCCGCGTCCTTCCAGAGCGCCGCCCTCGATATTCTTGTAAAGAAGGTGGTGGAAGCGGCCAAGGAGAAGGGCGCGGATACGGTTACGGCGGGCGGCGGCGTCATTGCCAACGGCTATCTGCGGGAGAAGCTCACGGAAGCTTGCCGTGAGAACGGGCTGAGGCTCGTGCTCCCCGCAAAGAAGCGTTGCACGGACAATGCTGCGATGATCGCCTCCGAAGGGCTCATTCAGTATCGTGCGGGAAACTTCTCCCCGCTCACCCTGAATGCAGCGGCAAGCATACCCTTAAAATAAGACGAAAGCGTCCGCAAAAGTGCGGACGCTGTATTTTTAGTGCGGTTACGTCTCCCCCGATTCGATGAGTTCACAGTCGTGCAGGGTGGGGTTGAAGGCGTGTTCGGAGGGGTAGACGAAGGTCTCCGAAAAGGAAAATCCTGCGGGCAGTTCGCTGGGCGCGTAGCCCGTGAACTGCTTGAAGATGCGGTTGAAGTTGCGGATGGTGCCGAATCCGCACGCGCAGGCGATCTCCGTCATCGTATGTTCCCGCTCGGAGAGCATAGAGACCGCCCGCTGCGTCCTCGCATAGTTGAGGTATTGCGAGAAGGTGATGCCCGTCGCCTTCTTGAAGTAGCGGGAGAAGTAGGCATCGCTCATGCCCATGAATTCGCACGCCTGCCCGAAGGAGAACTCGTCGCAGCGGGAAGAGACGGCCTCGAGCAATCCGATGAGCTGCTTGGAGGTCCTGTCGTCGGGGCGGCGGCCGGAGAGGGGCTCCCCGCGGAAGATGGAGGCCATCAAAGAGATGATTTTCCCCACCGCCTCCCCTGCATAGAAGGGGGGCTTTTCGAGCAGCAGATCGCGGATCTCCCGATATGTCTGCGGCACGGGGTACCGCCCCGAAAGTTTGGGGCAGGCGAGGCTGATATCTCCCATGTAGGGGCGGAGGATCTCGTAGTCGAAGATGAGCACGGTGAGAATGGTCTCGGGGTCGAGCGCCTGCATGTAGTGGACCTGCTCGCTGTCCACATACAGGGCCTCCCCGGGGAGAAGGCGGTGCGTCTGCTTGCCGCAAAATACGTCGATGCTCCCCTTGTCCACATATAAAAGTTCGCAGTCGTAATGCCAATGGAGCAGGTTGTGCGAATTTTTGTACTTCCCGACCCATACTTTTACTTGTTCGGAATACGTTCTTACCTCACGCTGTGCAATCATCTCGGCACCTCGCCTTTATTATAGCGCATGCGCGGGCGAATGTCAATAGATGTCCATAAGTCGGCAAAAAAATGCTTGCAGAGGGGGGAAGCGGCGTGCTATAATACCTCCAAAGGAGGTAGCTTCCGTGCAACTGTTTGAAGTGATGGATAAACTCGTAGGGTATGCCGAAGCGCGGCTCGGGCTGAGCCGCAGGGACGCCGTCTATGCCCGTAACACCCTCCTGCTCCTGCTCGGGGCCGAGGGCTATGCGGCGAGCGGCGCGGTGTACGAAGGGGAGAGGATAGGAGAACTCCTTTCCGCCCTCAACGAATGCGCCCTCGGCATGGGGCTGTATGAAGCGGGGGACGCCGAGAGAAAGCTCGATGAAGTGATGGGCGCCCTCACCCTTCCGCCCTCCGAAGTGGAGAAAATTTTCTCGGAGACGTACGAGATCTCCCCCGAAAGGGCGACGGCGTGGCTGTATCGCTACTCGGTCGCATCCGACTATGTCAAGAAGGAAAAACTCGATAAAAATCCGCGGTTTACGGCACGGAACGGGCTCATCGTTACGATCAACCTCGCAAAGCCCGAATTCCGCGATCCGAAGAAGGCGGTGAGCGGCAACAGCGTGAAGGGGGGATACCCCGCCTGCTCCATTTGCCGTGAAAACGAGGGCTTCGGCGGGCGCGCCAAGCGGACGCTCCGCACCGTCTCCCTCACCCTCGGCGACGAGAAGTGGTTCTGGCAGTTCTCGCCCTACGGCTACTTCCGCGAACACGGCATCGCCGTCAACGAAAAGCATATCCCCATGCACGTGGATGAAGAGACCTTCTACCGCCTCATGGACTTCGTAGACGCCTTCCCGCACTACTTCATCGGGTGCAACGCGCCCCTGCCGCGCATCGGGGGGAGCGTGCTCGCCCACGACCACTTTCAGGGCGGCGGGGAACGCCTTCCGCTCTTCGATGCCAAGGTAAAAATTCCATTAAAGCTTGATGGTTACCCCGATACCGAGGTGGGCGTGCTCGATTGGTACGGCACCTGTATCCGCGTGAGCGGGGAAAATCGCAGGAGCATCGCCAAAGTGTGCGAACGCATCCGTGAGGGTTGGCTCGCCTATCGCGACGAGGCGCGTGGGCTCATCCCCGAGGATGAAAACGGCGTCCACCATGCGCTCAGCCCCACCGTCGTCAAGACGGGGAACCGCTATGAAATGCACCTCATCGTGCGGAGCAACATCACATCGAAGGAATATCCGGACGGCGTATTCCATGCCCATCCCGTCTTTCACGTCATTAAGAAGGAATCCATCGGGCTCATCGAGGCGCAGGGGCTGTTTATCCTCCCCGGGCGGCTCGTGCACGAACTCGGCATACTCAAAGATGCTCTCCTTGCGGGCAAACTTCCCAAAGAACTTGCGGAGTTCACCCTGCTCTATGCCGAAATCATGGCAACGGCCATTCCCCGCACCGAAGAGGAGGCGGAGCGGGCCATCCGGGAGGAACTCGGCTACATCTGCGAGCGCATCCTCGAAAACACGGCCGTCTTTGAGACGCATGAGGACACCGCAAACTTTTTAAGGGGGTTGGGATTCCATGATTGATATCAGAGATTATAAATACAGCGTCTCCGCGGCGGGCAGGGTAAACCTCATCGGGGAGCATGTGGATTACTGCGGGGGCAGGGTGATGCCGTGCGCACTCTCCCTCAGAAATACCGTCTACGTCCGCCCCAACGGGGAAGATGTGCTCCGCATCCGCTGGACGGATTTGGAGGGGGAGGCCGTGCTCCGCTTAGACCGCCTTCCTGCCTATAAAGATCTCAAGCATGCGAAGTACCATGCGGGGTGCGCCGCCCTCTGGAGGGAGGCGGGACACAGGCTCGTAGGGTGCGATATGCTGATGGATTGCACGGTGCCCTTCGGGAGCGGGCTCTCTTCCTCTGCCGCCATCGAAGTCTCCACCCTCGCCGCCCTCGCTCTCGTTGCGGGGGAACGGATAGACCCCGTCGAGATCGCCCTCCTTGCAAGGAGAGCGGAAGAGGAGTACGCGGGCGTCCATTGCGGCATCATGGATCAATACGCCGCCGCAAACGGAAGGGCAGGCCATGCCATGCTCCTCGACTGCAAGACGCTTGCCTGCGAATACATCCCCGTGGCCCTCGGCGACTGCGTGCTCGTGATCGCCAACTGCAATAAGCCGCACAGCCTCGTGGAGAGTAAGTATAACGAGCGGAGAGGGGAAGTGGAAGAGGCACTTGCCATCCTCAAGAAGAAGGAGCCAATCTCCTGCCTTGCAGAGCTTCCTCCCAAGAAGCTGAGGGGGTACGGATCCCTTCTCCCGCCCATCCTCTTCCGCCGTGCCCTGCATGTGTGCACGGAATGCGAACGGGTGGATTTGGCGGCACGGGCGATGCGCAAAGGGGATATGGAGACCTTCGGCGTCCTCCTCAATGCCTCGCACGCCTCCCTTCGGGATTACTATGAAGTCACGGGCACCGAACTCGATAGCCTTGCCCATGCGGCACAGGCCCATCCCGCCTGCCTCGGTTCCCGCATGACGGGGGCGGGCTTCGGCGGCTGCACGGTCTCCCTCGTCAAAAAGGGGGAGGAAGAGGCCTTCAAGGCGTACGTACAGGAGCGCTACCAAAGGGAGACGGGCTATACGCCCACCTTCTATCCCGCAGAACTTTCGGACGGCATCGTCGTTCAAACCCTATAAATCGGAGGAAAGTATGAATATTTTGGTTACGGGCGGTGCGGGCTTCATCGGCTCCCATACCGTCGTAGAGCTGTTGGAGGCGGGCTACGGCGTCGTTGTCATAGACAACCTCTCTAATTCGGATGCCGAAGCCATCTCCCGCGTCGAGCAAATTACGGGCAAGCATGTCGCATTCTACAGGGCAGATGTACGCGACCGTGCAACGCTCGAAGCGGTGTTTACGACGCATGAAATCGATGCCGTCATTCACTTTGCGGGGCTCAAGGCGGTGGGAGAGAGCGTCCGCCTGCCCATCGCATATTACGACAACAACCTCGTCTCCACGCTCACCCTCGTGGAGACCATGCAGAAGTTCGGGGTGAAGAACATCGTGTTCTCCTCCTCCGCAACCGTATACGGCACTCCCGAGACCCTTCCGCTCACCGAGGACTGCAAGCTCAACCCCACCACCAATCCCTATGGCACGAGCAAGGTCATGCAGGAGAAGATCTTGGAAGATCTATACGCCTCAGACCCTTCATGGACGGTGGCGCTCCTGCGCTATTTCAACCCTGTGGGGGCGCACGAGAGCGGGCTCATCGGGGAGGACCCGAAGGGAATTCCCAACAACCTGATGCCCTACATCGCACAGGTCGCAAGCGGAAAGCTGAAGGAGATCGGGGTATTCGGCAACGACTATCCCACCCCGGACGGCACGGGGGTACGGGATTACATCCACGTCGTAGACCTCGCCCGCGGGCATGTCGCCGCCCTGCGGAAGTTGACTTCGGCGGGGGTATATACCTACAACCTCGGCACGGGGAATGGGTACAGCGTCCTCGAGATGATCCACGCCTTCGAGAAGGCATGCGGCAAGAAACTGCCGTATACCATCAAGCCGAGAAGGGCGGGGGACATCGCCGCCTGCTATGCCTCTGCAAAAAAGGCGGAGCGGGAACTCAATTGGAGGGCGGAATACGGTCTCGAAAAGATGTGCCGCGACCAATGGAAATGGCAGAGCAACAACCCGAACGGCTATCGTCCGTAAGTCGGGGTACATTCGGGGGCTTGACAAGCCCCCGATTTCATAGTACAATAGAAGTATCGTAACACCTTTACGGGAGGAAATCATGAAATATCGTGTGATCGGTTGGACGTCCCTTTCGGATGGGGAATACCCCCTCCATGAACACAACACGGCATGTGTCGAGCGCGCCATCGCAGAGGAGATCAAGGCGCATGGCTACTGCTTCGGCGGGGACATCCACGAGGAATATTGCCCCGTCCTCAACGACGGCACCAAAGTCTGCTTCTCTTGGAGAGGCTGGGGTGGCGTGATGGCACGGGCAAAGGGCTTCTATGAGCCCTATAACTACATGCGCTACTATATGAATCAGTTCATTCCCGAGAAGGAGCGTTGCTACCCCGAAGAGCGGGTCAACGATGATGAGATCGAGCCCCGTGTCTCCCTTCGGGAGAACTTTGTGATGCACCTTGCGGATGAGCCCTTCTTTGCCCTCAAGAGCGGGGAGAAGAAGGTGGAGCTCCGCCTCTTCGATGAGAAGCGGAAAGGGGTGGACATCGGGGATTGGATCACCTTTGTGCGGATCGGGCATGAGGATGAGCGGGTCACCCGCCTCGTCAAGGGAATCGATCTCTACAGGAATTTCCGCGAACTCTACCGCTACGATGTGTTGGAAGCGGATCATCCCGCCGACCGCCTCAAGGAGATGGGAGGCGGGAAGATGACGGAAGAGGAATTCGTCGCCGCCATGCGCAAGTACTATTCGGAAGAAGAGGAAGAAAGAGAGGGCGTGATGGCGATCGAGGTGGGGGAACTCGAACACACCGCCAAGACGTATGCGTACCTCTGCGGGGGCGTGCTCCTCGCCGAAGAGGAGGAAATTGAAGAGCTGTTCGGCGAAACGCCCCGCTTCCGCCGCCACGGCTACAAGTTCGGGGTGAATGAGGAGTACGATGTAGACCTCAACGTCATGGTAAAGAAAACAATCAAGAACTTCATCGGGAAGGAAGAGCGTATCAAGAAATTCTTGGAAGAGAACATGTGTGAGCTGTACATCGAAGTCGTTCTGTACCTCACCAAGAGCAGTCAGGAGCCCACCCCCATCCTCCCGCCCGACGAAGAAGTTGTGGAATTCCTTCATAAATCGGGCGCCAAGCTCGATATCGATTACTACATCGTATGATGCGCTATTTCTCCCTTGCGGAAGTGCTCTATTGCTACGATAAAGAGACGGGGTTCACCCTTAAATGGAAGGGGGAAGGGTGGGGGCTTGCCGATCTCAGCTATGCAGCCCTCCTTGCATCGGATGAAGTGCAGGAGCTCACGGAAGGGGAGGCATTGAGGAAAAAGCCCTCTCCCGCCGCATTCCTCCAAGAATTTTTCAAACAAGCACAGTGAGGCGTAATTATGAAGTATCGGGTCATCGGTTGGACGAGTATAGAGGCCGCGGATTATCCCTTTCACCTCAATAGGACGGAGAACGGCGAATGCGTCCTGCAGGCCATCATAGAAAATATCCGAAAGCACGGCTACCGCTTCGGCGGGGACGCCCATGAGCGGTATTGCCCCATCCTCAATGACGGCACGAAGGTGGAATTTTCGTGGCGGGATTGGGGAGAAGTCATGGCACGGGCGTGGGGCGTCGAGGGGAAAATGGGTTACATGAAGTTCTACATGGATGAACTCATTCCCGAAGCGGACCGCCGCTATCCCGATGGCATGGTGGAAACCTATTACCTTGCCCCCCTGCAGGAGATACGGGATACCATCGAACTTGTCCTCGATGATGCGGAGTTTGCGTCCGTGCGGCAGGGGAAGTGTTGCCGCTTCTATCCCTACAATGCGGCGTGTAAGAAACTCGATTACGGGGATTTAATTGTATGCATCCACCGCGGGCATGCGGATGAGCGCCTCTACCGCACCGTCGAAGGGATCTCTGTCTACAAGGATTTTTCCGAACTCTATGAGCGGTATAAGGAGGAGATCGGGGATCGGGAAGAGGGGTTCTTGGCCGAAATGCGGGATCGGTATGGGGAAGATGAGGGCGCTGCCGCAATCACGCTCGGCAAGCTCTGCCATGCCGCGAAGTCGTATGCCTACCTCACGGGAAGCTCCGATCCCATGGTCGCCTTGGAACTCGAGCCGCTCTTCGGCGATGTCTACTGCCGCCCGGAGGGCTACGTATTCGGGGAGACCGAGACCTACGATATCAACCTCAACAACATGGTAAGAAGAACGATAGAGGACCTTACGGGCAGGGAAGAGGAGGCAAGGGAGTTCCTGAAAGAGCATGGCATGGAGCTTCATCTCAAAGTTTTGGTGTATCTCGAAGAGAGGAGCGCCGAAAAGAAGCCGATCCTTCCGCCCGATCGGGCGCTCATCGACTTCCTCCACAATTCGGGTGCAAAGCTTGAGATAGAAGTGCGTACCTACTAAAATCAGAAGCCCAAACGGCGCCGCGCGGCGCCGTTTTTCGGTGCCTGCTCTTACTGACTTCGTCCCAAAAATTCTCTCTGAATTTCACCATCGCTCCAAAAAAACATAAAAAAATTGGGGGCTTTTATGCCCCCAATGCGGTTTTGGTGCGCCGTAAGGAACTCGAATCCCTAGCCTTTGGTTCCGTAGACCAACGCTCTATCCAATTGAGCTAACGGCGCATATGAAGTTTTGCGGCACATCGGCACAAAGGCCAAAAAGCATGCCTTGGATCTACCTGAAAGCGGATGCACTCATGCCGCGAAATCGTGATAATTATAGACTATTTGCGGGCGTTTGTCAACGATTTTTATGCCCAAAAATAATTATCCACAGAAATTTTCCAAATGTGGATAACTTTTTGTGGGTTTGACGTCATTTTGGGTGAAATTTTGTCGAAATTTGGAAAACGAACGCCTGTTTGCCTCAAAATTGTGGATATCTTCGTACATTTTATTGAATTGACACTTTGACAAAATCAGCCAAAATCGGGGAAGATATTCACATTTTCCGCGCAGCCGTGCAAAATCGGGGAGGCATGTCCTCATCCCACACTGCAAAATGCGCGGTTAGTTATACTTCGTGTGCGATTTGAAGAGGAGCGCCATCAGAAAGGAGAACACGACTGCCGCGGAGACGCCCGCACTTGCGGCGGTGAGCGGCCCCGTGAGTGCCTCAAAGATGCCCTCCTGCGCCCCCTGCATGGCGCCGTTTGCGAGGAGATATCCAAACCCCGAGATGGGGACGGTCGCCCCCGCCCCCGCAAATTCCACGAGCGGCTGATACAGCCCGAGGGCGGTAAGCGCCACCCCCGAGAGCATGAAGAGCACCAAGATCTTTCCCGCGGTGAGGTCTGTAAAATTGATGACGACCTGTGCGATGAGGCAGATGAGGCCGCCCACCGCAAATGCCTTCACGAAGGAAAGCACGATCTCCAATATTTCCATATGTACGTCCCCCTTATCGTTCGAGGGTGACGGCGTGGGCGATACACGGGATACTCTCTCCCTGCCCCGAGGAGACGGTGGAAAGGAGGGCCCCCGTCGCCACAAATAAAATTTTGCGCAGGGTCCCCGCCATGAGTTTGCGGTAGAGGTAGGAATTGAGGACAACGGCCGAGCACCCTGCCCCGCTTCCTCCCTGAAATTCATCCTCGATGACGTTGTAGATAATTTCCCCGCAATCGACGTGCCGCTCCGAAATATCCAGCCCCTTCTCCCATGTGAGGTCCTTGACGATACGGCTTCCGAGGGCGCCCAAGTCCCCCGTGACAATGAGATCGTAGCTCTCAAGCTCCTCCTTTGTGCCGCGAAAGTGGGCGAGGATGGTATCACACGCCGCAGGCGCCATGGCGGCGCCCATGTTGTTGACGTCGGTCACGCCGAAATCCACCACCTTCCCGAGGGTGGCGGCGGTGATTTTTACGCCGTCTCCCTCCCCTGCAATGAGCGCACCGCCCGCACCCGTTACCGTCCACTGAGCCTGAGGGGGCCTCGTACAGCCGAGCTCCAAGGGGTAGCGGTACTGCCGCTCTGCCGTGGCGAAGTGGCTTCCCGTTGCCGCAACCGCACGGCGGCAGTAGCCCCCGTCCACAAACGCAGCCGCAACGGCGATGGCCTCCGCCATCGTGGAGCATGCCCCATACACCCCCAAGAAGGGAAACGAGAAATCCCTTGCGGCAAAGCTTGCCGAGATGATTTGGTTGAGGAGGTCCCCCGAGACGAGCATATCTACCTCGTCCCGTTCGAACCCGGCGTTCTTGATGGCGCCGTCTATGACGGAGGAGAGCATCTTGCATTCCGCCTTTTCAAAGGTGGTCTCCCCGTACATATCGTCGGAGAGGGCGTTCTCCACATATCTCCCGATGATGCCCTCACATTCCTTAGTCCCTGCAACCGTGCTCGTCGCCACAATGCGCGGCCTGTTCCGAAAATAAATCGTCTGATTGCCCATGTTTATTTCAACTCTGCCTTTCTCCATTTTCTGCATTCGTGCAAAATTTATGTGGCAAAACCGCCTTAAGTTGTAGGATTCAGAAAATGAGAAATATGAAATGCTTGAAAAGGATCCCCAAGGGCTTTGCCTCGGCGGCGCGTTAACCTTTACCATGAACTCTTTTTTGAGCTACCCGCCGCGCTTGATTTTTGCAAGGGTTTATGCTATAATAACAGCGACTCGAAAGCTTTCGGGAATGGGGGGCAACGAGATGAAAAAGACAAACAGTTATGCCGTAGTGACCTGCATTTTGGGCGGGGTAGCGTCGATATGCACCCCCGTATTTATGGTGATGCTCGGAATCATAGCGGTTGCGGGAATGTTGACGCCGTATACCCTGTTTGTTTCGGTGGTGCTGTGGATCTACCTTGCCTTTGTGGGATTTACGCTCGTGTGTCTCATTGTAACGGCAATCGGCGTTTTGATTTTTACGGTGATAAAGCGGCGTACGCCAAACCGCGTATTCTTGGGGTTGAGCATCGCGGCGGCCGCCCTCAATCTTGTGGCGCTCCTGTTTATGACGATTCCGCTTATCATTTCTTCCTTTTCGCCCGAGGATGGCGCCATGCTGATTTTTGCGATCATCGCGCCCGTTGTCGCCTGCATTGCGGACATGGTCGAGATCGGGTTTGCCATTGCCGCACTGCGAAGGGAGGGGCAACTCCTGCGGGAAGAAACCGTCGTTGCCCAATTCGATCCAAATGAAGCTCATCCCGTTTGAGAGACAGCCTTCGGAGGAAGTATGTATTTTGAAGAGATCCCTTGTTATACGCTGTTTGAGGAAGTAAAGCAAAGCGTTACGAAAACAGTGCTATCCTTTTGTGATACCGCCGAATTTTTGGGGAGCGATATTTACGGATTGAAGGAGATTTACGAGTTATACGGCACACAATATGAAGATATCATTCCTGCCCTTTTGGATCGCCGTCATGAAGAAAATGACAACGGAATGCGGGGAACGCTCTTCCGCTTCCGACTGACCGAACCGCTCAAAAGGCACATTCTCGACGAGAGCCTTACCTGCATGTTTGGGGGAGAGCCGCCCTTGCTCGAAAACTTAACTCTGTTTCAAGGCGAAAAATGCCTTTTTTCCTGTGTCTCGCACGAAGTCTTTTCGCTGTATCACATGGCAGAAGTGGACGACAGCCTCAAAGACGCGGTGCTGTCTGCCGTAAACGACACCATCAAGAATATGCCTCTCTATGGGCAAATGCAAAAGATCGCATTGGGCTTGAAGGACAAGGCAAAATCCGAACTGAAAAATGAGATGCACATTCTCCGCGACCTTTGTTGGTATGTAGATGAAGCGGTACACTATTATTTCTACATGAAGCCGTCGAAGCCGTGTGACTTTTCGAAGTTTCGGCAAATTGCAAAAAATTACCTTACAGAAGAGACCTATTCCATCCTCATCCCCCTGAACGGTTTTGCCGACCTGCAACCGCTTCCCGTGCCCAAGACCTCGAGCGAGGTAATTTCTAACAGAGAAAAATTCGCACCGCAGTATCTGCAAACCGAATATTACAAGCGAGTTGTGCAGGAACTGAGCATGTTGGAATACATAATGGAATTATAATTGTATAGGGGAAATCATGTGTAACACTACAAAAACGCAAAATCATGAACTTTTGGTAGCCGACAGCTTATGCTTCCTTACAAACATCTCTTTCCACGATGCAAAGCTCGTCGATTGCTTCTACGACGAAATCTATGGAAAAGAGTGCCTTTCGCTCCTTCTCGATTTTAAGACTGCGTTAGCCCCGCCCGCGGGCGGAAATTTCTATGAAATCTCGTTTTTGGACGGAAAATTGATCCAAAAGCCAAAGCGAATGAACGACTGTTATATCCTCTCGCTCGACTGCTTTCCCATAGGGCAATTGGTGAGCACCCGAATCGAATTGGAGTATTTTGTAGGCGGCGAAGTGCACCATGATGTTTTAGAAATCGAATTTTCCGACGTGAAAGTTTTCAAAGCAAAATAATATAGAACAGCCCGCCGAGGGAGCGCAAGGCTCCCTCGGCGGGCCTTATCATGAAATCTTTGGGGCGATACCTGCCTTGCTTGATTTTCGTATGGGTTTATGGTATAATTCATAGCGTTATAAAGCAATCGCTTTGTGGTAGCAAACGAAAATTCAGCCCTTCTTTTCGTAGAGTGGCTTAACTCTACGGAACGTGGGGGTATTTAGAAATCATTTTATGCTACAATAGAGGCATAAGGAGGTCCGCTTTATGGATCAAGTCAAAATCG
>CANQMQ010000018.1 GCA_947625025.1 uncultured Clostridia bacterium | reverse complement strand
TAACTTCCACGCCGCACTTCTCGCAAATGATGCCCTTGTAGCGGATGCGCTTATACTTTCCGCAGTGGCACTCCCAGTCCTTGGTGGGGCCAAAGATCTTCTCGCAGAAGAGGCCGTCCTTTTCGGGCTTTTGGGTACGGTAGTTGATCGTCTCGGGCTTGGTTACTTCGCCGTAAGACCATTCCCTGATTTTTTCGGGGGACGCAATGCTTATTTGAATGGAATTGAAATCATTTAATTCGTACATATCCTTTCATCCTCCCTTCTTATTCGTCGTCCGAACCGTCGTCGTCCTCGTCGTCGAAGAGGCTGCCGAGCGAGAAATCATCGGAGACATCGGACATGTCGTCCTCATCCTCCTCTTCATCCTTGCCCTTGAAAAAGTCGTCGGAGACAAAATCTTCGTCCTCGCCCGCTTCGTCGAAGATGGAATCGATGCCCTCTCCCTCTTCCTCTTCCATATTGAAGTCGAAATCGGGTTCATCGGGATGGGGCTCGGGGCGGCGGTCGGGTTCACGCTCATCCTCATCCTCGAATTCGCGGATGATGAGCTCTTCGTTGTTTTCGGTGAGCACCTTCACGTCGAGCGCGAGCGATTGAAGCTCTTTTAAGAGCACCTTGAACGCTTCGGGGATACCGGGCTCGGAAATGTTGTTGCCCTTGACGATGCTCTCATACGTCTTGACACGGCCGACGATATCATCCGATTTGACGGTGAGGATCTCCTGCAGGATGTGGGCGGCGCCGTATGCCTCGAGCGCCCAAACTTCCATTTCGCCGAAGCGCTGGCCGCCAAATTGCGCCTTACCGCCGAGCGGCTGTTGGGTGACCATACTGTAGGGGCCGATGGAACGGGCATGGATCTTATCATCGACGAGGTGGATGAGCTTGATCATATACATGATGCCGATCGTCACCCTGTTCTCGAAGGGTTCTCCCGTTCTGCCGTCGAATACCTGGAACTTGCCGTCTACCTTGCCTTCGGGGCCCAAGAGGTTGTTCTCCTCGAAGAGGCGCTCGATGTCCTTCTCGGTGGCGCCGTCAAAGACGGGCGTTGCAATTTTCCAGCCGAGTTGGCGGCAGACATAGCCGAGGTGCACCTCGAGCACCTGCCCGATGTTCATACGGGAAGGCACGCCGAGGGGATTCAATAGAATTTGAAGGGGAGTACCGTCGGGGAGGAAGGGCATATCGCTCTGCGGAAGGACACGGGAAATGACGCCCTTGTTGCCGTGGCGGCCCGCCATCTTATCGCCCACCTGAATTTTACGCTTTTGGGCGATGTAGACGCGGACGAGTTTGTTGACGCCGGGAGAGAGTTCATCGCGGTTGGCACGGGTGAAGATCTTCACGTCGACGACGATGCCGCCTTCCCCGTGGGGAACGCGGAGGGAGGTATCGCGGACCTCTCTCGATTTCTCGCCGAAGATGGCGCGGAGCAGCCGCTCTTCGGGGGTGAGTTCGGTCTCCCCCTTCGGGGTAACTTTGCCGACGAGGATATCCCCGCTCTGCACTTCGGCGCCGATGCGGACGATGCCGTCCTCATCGAGATCCTTGAGGGCATCTTCGCCGACGTTGGGGATATCGCGGGTAATTTCCTCTTCGCCGAGCTTGGTATCCCGCGCCTCCGTCTCATGCTCTTCGATGTGGATGGAGGTAAAGACATCATCCTGCACGAGTTTTTCAGAAATCAGGATGGCGTCCTCGTAGTTGTAGCCCTCCCATTCCATGAAGCCGACGAGGATGTTCTTGCCGAGGGCGAGTTCGCCGCCGTAGGTGGAGGGGCCGTCTGCAATGACTTCGTCCTTCTCTACCCTATCCCCCGTGGAGATGATGGGGCGTTGGTTGAGACATGTCCCCTGGTTGGAACGCTCGAATTTCTTGAGGGTGTACTCATGTTCGAAGCCGCTGTCGTCCCGAATGACGATGCGGTCCGAGGAGACTGCGGTCGCGACGCCTGCCTCCTTGGCACGGACAATGACGCCCGAATCGCGTGCGATGGCTGCCTCGATGCCCGTTGCAACGATGGCGGGCTCCGTCTTGAGGAGGGGCACTGCCTGCCGCTGCATGTTGGAGCCCATGAGGGCACGGTTGGTATCGTCGTTTTCGAGGAAGGGAATGAGTGCGGTCGCAACGGAGACGAGCTGCTTGGGGCTCACATCCATGTAATCGACGCGCTCACGGGGATATTCGGTGATGAGTTCACGGTAACGGCAGCCGACACGGGCATGCACGAAGCGGCCGTCCTCATCGAGGGGTTCATTGGCCTGGGCGACGACGTAGCGGTCCTCTTCGTCTGCGGTGAGGTAATCCACCCGATCGGTCACGATGCCCGTCGCCTTATCCACCTTGCGGTAGGGCGCCATGATGAAGCCGAACTCGTTGACCTTCGCAAAGGTCGCAAGGGAGGAGATGAGGCCGATGTTCTGGCCTTCGGGGGTCTCGATGGGGCACATACGGCCGTAGTGGGAGTGGTGGACGTCGCGCACTTCGAAGGTGGCGCGGTCGCGGTTGAGGCCGCCGGGGCCGAGTGCGGAGAGCTTGCGCTTGTGGGTGAGCTCGGCGATGGGGTTGGTCTGATCCATGAATTGCGAGAGCTGGGAAGAGCCGAAGAATTCACGAATGACTGCCGAGATGGGCCGCACGTTGATGAGGCTTGCAGGGGTAATTTCCATCGGGTCCGCCGTCGCCATGCGCTCCTTGATGAGGCGCTCGAGGCGGGACATCCCGATGCGGAGCTGATTCTGAAGGAGCTCCCCTACCGAACGGACGCGGCGGTTGCCGAGGTGGTCTATCTCATCGATGGTGCCGATGCCGTAGCGGAGGTCGAGGTTGGTGGAGACGGCGGCAACGATATCGTCTACCGTGATGCACTTGTGGTTGAGCTTCTCGACGAGGGGCTTGATGGCCTTCTTCTCTTCGGGCGTCACCCCCATCACCCTGCGCTCTGCATCGAGGTCTACGGGGTCGTTTGCCCCCCTCTCCTCCTCATTGCGGGCAAGCAGTTCGTGGAAGATACGGCAGGCGGTAACGAACTTCACGCGGTTATCGTGCCGCTTCAGCCTGTTCTTCTTCTCCTCCTGCTTTTCGTCTGCCTCGGGGCTCGTCTCGCGGGTGTAGTAGATGGCGTTGATGGGCTCGAGGTAGCGCTCTGCGACCTCTTCATCCGTCGCCGTCTTGCAGGCCTCTGCGATCTGCTTACTGAATACGAAGTTGGGGTAGTAGACCGTCTTGAGCAGCCCGAACGCCTTGGGGTTCTTATCGGAGAGGGCCGCAAAGTCTACGATGTTGTTGGAGATGATCTTGTGGCGGATCTCGCCGTCTACGGGGTCGTTGACGAGGACGAAAACTTCCCCGATGCCCGCATTCTGGATGGCGCGGGCCTGCTCTTCGGAGACCGTCTGCCCCTTGCTCGCAAGGAGTTCCCCCGTTTCGGGATGGAAGATGTCGTCCGCGATGCGGCAGCCGGGAAGGCGGTAGGCGAGGTTGAGCTTCTTATTGAACTTGTACCTGCCCACTTTGGCGACGTCGTAGCGGCGGGGGTCGAAGAAGAGGGAATTGAGGTGTTGGCGGACCGAATCCTCGGTAGGCACTTCGCCGGGGCGAAGCCTTCTGTAGAGGGCGATGAGGCCGTCCGATTCCGAATGGATGGGCGGATTTTCCTTCTCATCCCGCTCGATGGTGGCGGCGATCATCTTGTCCCCGCCGAAGAGATCCTCGAGGGCGCGGTTGGAACCGTACCCGAGGGCACGCAGAAGCACGGTCGCGGTGAGCTTTCTGCGCCTATCCACGTTGACCCACAGCACCCCTTGGGCATCCTGCTTGAATTCAAGCCATGCGCCGCGGCCGGGAATGACCGTCGTCTCATACATTTGCTTACCCGTCTTATCGGTCTCGGCGACGTTGTTGACGCCGGGAGAGCGGACGAGCTGGGAGACAATGACGCGCTCGGCGCCGTTGATGATGAAGGACCCGTTCTCCGTCATGAGCGGGAAGTCCCCCATAAAGACGTCCTGCTCCAAGATCTCGTCCTTCACCTTGTTGACGAGGCGTACCTTCACGCGGAGCGGGAGGGCATACGTCGCATCACGGTTGCGGCATTCCTTCTCATCGTACTTCGAACTCTTGCCGAATTCGTGGCTCAAGAAATAGAGCTCGAAGTGGTCTGAAAAGTCGGTGATGGGAGAGTAATCCTCGAAGATCTCCGAGATGCCCTCCTGCACAAAGGTATCGTAGCTCTCTTTCTGAATTTCAACGAGGTTGGGAATATCAATGACCTCGTTGATGGAGCCGAACTTCCTTCGCTCTGTCTTGCCGTACTTTTGAATTGGTAAGTTCATCCGTCAAATAACTCCTTTCATGATGTTATCATTTGGCGATTTACCGAGTATATCTTTTCATCGATAAAAATCGAAATGCTTTGAATGAAATTTGCGTCTCCCCCCTTTACAAACGCAACTTTGTGCGTTATAATTGGGGAAAGCGCTTCGGCGAGATCTTCCCAAAAATTTGCCGAAACGGCGCAAAGGCGCATTCTAAGACATAATGATACAGTATGGAATTATATCTTTTCTTGGAAAAGATGTCAACTCCTTTTGAAGTAAGAAAAAAATTTTTTTGGGAAAAACCGTAAAAAAGACAAATTTTGCGGAAATTCCCCCGAAAATTGGGAGAAATAAACCCATGCGAATCGATAAATTTTTGAAGGTTTCCCGCATCTTAAAGCGCCGCACCGTGGCACAGGAAGCGGCGAGTGCGGGGAAAATTTCGGTGAACGGCAGGGAAGTCAAGCCCGCCTACCGCGTGAAAGTGGGAGACATCGTCGAGATCTCCTTCGTGACGGGTAAGCTCAAGTTCCGCATTTTGGAGCTCAAAGAGACCGTGAAGAAGGACGACGCCTCGAGCCTCTACGAGATCATTGCCTGAGGGGGAAATCATGGTCGCAACCATACTCTGTGCTGCGGGAAGCGGCGCCCGTACGGGCCTCAAGAAAAATAAGATCTTTGCGGAAGTCGATGGGCTCCCCGCAATTACGCACTGCCTTTCGGCATTTGCCCCCTTTTCGGAGCAAATTATAATTGCTTGCAGAAAGGAGGACGAGGCCCGCATTCGGCCCCTCCTCTCCCCCTTCCCGATGGCGAGCACGGTCGTGGGCGGCGCCACCCGTTCCGAGAGCGTATTTCGCGCTTTGGAGGGGGTAACCGCGGACATGGTACTCATCCACGACGCCGCCCGCCCCTTTGTATCCCCTGCCCTCATCGAGGATTGCATCGCAAATGTGCAGGCTTACGGGAGCGCCGTCTGCGCCCTGCCCTTCACGGATACGGCCGTCCTCTTGGAAGGCGATGTACCCACCCCCCTGCCCCGTTCCAAGGTGTACACCGTGCAGACCCCGCAGGGCTTCCTCACGGAGGAACTGCGCGGGGCCTATAAGAGGGCCGAGGCCGAGGGGCGGCTCGGGGAATTCACGGACGACGGCGGCGTATTTGCCGCTTACGTCCGCCCGCCCCATCTCTTCTTGGGGGATGCCCGTAACCGTAAACTCACCTATCCTTCCGATTTCCCCGCCGAGCGCGTGGGGTTCGGGGTGGACACCCACGCCTTCGCCCATCAGAATGAAATCGATAGCGGCATCGCGCGGCTCAATTTGAACTATATCAAGCTGTGCGGCGTCACCGTGCCCTCAGACCGCGCCATCGAGGCACACAGCGACGGCGATGTCCCCGTACACGCCCTCATGGATGCCCTGCTCTCCGCGATCGGGGAGAGCGATATCGGGCACCTCTTCCCCGATACCGACCCCGCCTATGCAAATGCGGACAGCATGAAGCTGCTTGCTGTCGTAATGGAACGGGTGCGGGCGAAGGGGTACGGCGTCAAGAATGCGAGCATCGCCATTGTGTGTGAACGCCCCCGCCTCTCTCCGCATATCGAACACATGCGGGAAAGGGTGACGGAGGCGCTTCAAGCCGAGTGCGTGGGCATTTCGGCAGGGACTAACGAGCGATTGGGTTACGTCGGCGAGGGCCGCGGCATCACCGCCTACGCTACCGTCTTGCTGAAATCGTCATGCTGAATTGTCATGCCCCCTTATCCCGAACCCCCGAGGGGGTGAGCGGACCGTTCTCTCGGCCCCTTCGGGGCCTCGGAATGAGGTTGGGGGCGGGTGCGGAATGCTCTCCTCTTCCCCTCATCCCGACCGCCGCTTCTGATTGTGCAACCACTGCGGCGGCACGAGGAGCGTAGCGACGAAGTAAGCTCCGTAGGAGCTGAGGGGACAAGGGCTTCTAATCCGTCATCCCGACCGCCGCTTCTGATTGTGCAACCACTGCGGCGACACGAGGAGCGTAGCGACGAAGTAACGGAGCGTAGCGAAGTCGAGAAATCTCGTACTTCTCATTATGAGATTTCTCCACGCGCTCATTTCGTTCGCTTGGTCGAAATGACAATCCTCCCTCATCCCGAACCCTTCCCCTCATCCCGAAGCTCCGTAGGAGCTGAGCGGACCTCGTGAACCAAATCGAAACTATATACTCAACAAAGGAAATCCATTATGCCAAAGACACAATTCGTATGTGCGGAGTGCGGGTATGCCTCCCCCAAGTGGCTCGGGCGGTGCCCCTCCTGCGGGAAATTCAACACCCTCGCCGAGGAGGCCGTAGCCCCCGCCCCCATCAAAAAGGTGGGTACCATGTCCGCGGTTACTCCCTCCCGCGCCATTCCCCTCTCGCAGGTAAAATTCGAGAAATTCGAGCGGGTCTCCTCCGGCATTGCCGAGCTCGACGTCGTGCTCGGGGGCGGCATCGTGCGCGGCTCCCTTATCCTCGTGGGGGGCGACCCCGGGGTCGGCAAATCTACCCTGCTCACCGAGGTTGCCGCACACCTCGGGAAGGAGCACCGCGTCCTCTATCTCTCTGCGGAGGAGAGCTGCTCGCAGGTGAAGCTCCGTGCCGAGCGGCTTGGGCTCACTTCGGATTTTCTTCTGCTCAACGAGACCTGCATCGAGAATGCCGAAGAGGCTATCTTGGGGGCGGAATACGTCATTATCGATAGCATCCAGGCCGTATACACCGAGACCCTCACTTCGGCGGCGGGGAGCGTCGGGCAGGTGCGCGAATGCGCCGCCAAGCTCATGCGCATCGCAAAGAGCCGCGGCATCACCTTCTTTATCATCGGCCACGTCACCAAGGAGGGCACCCTCGCAGGCCCCAAGGTTTTGGAGCATATCATGGATGCCGTTCTCTATTTCGAAGGGGAGCGTACCGAGAATTACAAGATCCTCCGTGCCGTAAAGAATCGGTTCGGTTCCGTGCAGGAGGTGGGCGTCTTTGAAATGACGGGAGAAGGCCTCTACGGGGTGACCGATTACTCCTCCCTCTTCCTCTCCGAAGCGCGGGGCATCGCCGCGGGGGCGGTGGTTACCCCGAGTGAGACGGGCAACCGCTGTATGAATGTGGAGATCCAGACCCTTATCTCCAAAACCGCTTACGGTCTCCCCCGCAGAATGGCATTGGGGGTGGATTTCAACCGCCTCGTGGTGCTCATCGCCGTCCTCGAAAAGCGGTGCGGGCTCGCCCTCGGGGGGCAGGATATCTACCTCAACGCGATGGGCGGGATCCGCCTCAATGAGCCGAGCGCAGACCTCGCCATTTGTGCCGCCCTTGCCTCTGCGGAGCGCATGATCGCCATCGATAAGTACACCGCCGTATTCGGGGAAGTGGGGCTTACGGGGGAAGTCCGTGCCGTCAACTTTGCCGAAAAACGGGTCAACGAATGCCTCAAAATGGGCTTTCGGCGGGTAATTCTGCCGAGCAAGAACATGAGAGCCTGTGAAAAGTTCAAGGATAAAATCGAGTTGGTGCCCATCACTTACGTCTCCCAACTCATCAAAGCATTATTCGGAGAGACAAAATGAGCGTAGTTGAAGAGATGGAGAAGCTATGCGGGGAGCCCTGCACAGACATGACGGGCGGACCCGATCAGATCTACTACCTTCCCGAAGAGCGGGAGCTTACGGGGTGCCGTGTCTACGCCCTCTCCTCTCTCCGCGGCGGGTGCATCGTGGAAGCGGAGGGCGCCTTCTTCGACGGGTGGTACGATTTCGAGAACTTTGAGCTGTGCTGTTACCAAAAGCACCCCACCCTACAATCCGCCTGCACAGCTTTGATGAGAAAATGATTTTTGATAGAAGAACGGGCGGCCGCAAGTTGCGGCCGCCCATTTTGTTAGGATTTCTTTTCTGCAAGTTTGATGTGGACGTCGTCGAGCTGTTGCTTCTCGACGGGCGAGGGGGCGTTCATCATGAGGTCCCGTGCCTTGGCATTCATCGGGAAGGCAATCACTTCACGGATGTTTACGGTATCGCAGATGAGCATCACCATCCGATCGATGCCGGGCGCCACGCCCGCATGCGGGGGTGCGCCGTACTCAAAAGCATGGTAGAGTGCGGGGAATTTGCTCTCCACAACGCTCTTGTCCGTCCCGATGAGGGAGAACGCCTTGAGCATGATCTCGGGGTCATGGTTACGGACGGCGCCCGAGGAAAGCTCTACGCCGTTGCATACGATATCGTACTGATAGGCAAGGATATCGAGCGGATCCTGCTCTTCGAGGGCCTTGAGGCCTCCCTGCGGCATCGAGAAGGGGTTGTGGCAGAATTCGAGCTGCCCGCTCTCCTCCCCGATCTCATACATCGGAAAGTCTACGATCCAGCAGAAACGGTACACATTCTTCTCAACGAGATTGAGCCCCGTGCCGAGCATGGTGCGGAGGATCCCCGCCCGCTTCTGAACATCCTGCAATTTATCCTCTGCGACGAGGGCGACAAAGGCATCCTTCTCCACCCCGAGCCTCTCCTTCCATGCGGAGATGTTTTCGGCAACGAATTTGGAGATACCGCCCGCGGGAGCGCCGTTTTCATCGAGCTTAAACCAATACATGGCGCCGCCTTCCGTCTTTACCTTGAACTCCTCCGCCGTCTTATCGATCCACTTGCGGGGCACGGGAACGCCCGTCACCGCAATGGCCTTCACATGCTTGAGCATGACGGGGTCGAAGCCGCAGTTTGCGGTGAGTTCCGTCACATCGCGGATGAGGAGAGGGTTACGGAGATCGGGCTTATCGGTGCCGTAATCCTCGAGGGCAGTGCGATACGGGATGCGTTTGAAGGGGGGCATGTCCGCGGTCCACCCGCTATATTTGGCAAAGACGGGCGGGAGCACCGATTCGAGCACCGCAAAGACATCCTCCTGTGTCGCAAACGCCATCTCGATATCGAGCTGATAGAATTCCCCGGGAGAACGGTCCGCACGGGCATCCTCATC
Source organism: uncultured Clostridia bacterium (assembly GCA_947625025.1). Lineage (GTDB taxonomy): Bacteria > Bacillota > Clostridia > Christensenellales > Borkfalkiaceae > Gallimonas. The sequence goes on along the minus strand of CANQMQ010000018.1, from coordinate 23,071 downwards.
GCGGAAGCAGGGCGCGATCTGGAAGTACTTATCGAACCCCGAACATATCAGAAGCTGTTTATATTGCTGAGGCGCCTGCGGCAGGGCGTAGAACTCCCCGGGATAGATGCGGCTCGGCACGATGTAGTCACGGGCCCCTTCGGGGGAGGAAGAGGTCAGGATGGGCGTTGAAATTTCATAGAAGCCCTGCTCCGTCATCAGCCTCCGCAGGTCGGCAATGATCTTGGAGCGAAGGACGATCTTTTCCTTCACGGCAGGGTTGCGCAGATCGAGGAAACGGTAGCGTAGGCGGGCATCCTCCCCCGCCTCGGTGGAGCGGTTGATCTCGAAGGGCAGGGCGTTCGTCATGCGCCTTCCGAGTACCTCTACCTTCTCGGGCACGATCTCGATGAGCCCCGTAGGGAGCTTTTCATTGGGTGCGGAGCGGAGTACCACTTCCCCCTCCACCGAAATTGTGGACTCGGTGGGAATTTCGCGGATGGCGGAAAGGCAGGGCTCTTCCGAGCAGACGACCTGTGTCACGCCGTAGAAATCGCGGATCACGGCAAAGAGAAGCCCGCCCTTATCGCGCTTGGAATCGAGCCACCCCGCGATCTTGACTTTTTTGCCCACGTCCTCCTTGCGGAGTTCGTTGCAGGTATGCGTTCTGTAAAACATGGTTTGCCTCGTGAGACATTTTTTCTCTTATTGTAAACGTTTCGGCGCAAGATGTCAACAAAATGACGCCCCGCAGTGCGGGGAATTGTAACAAAAACCCTCATCCCACTTCTGCCCTTTGTTTGGAAAACCCGTAATCCAAAAGGACTACGGCAACAAAAGCCCCCCTCCCCTTGCATTTGAGGGGAGGATGTGATATAATTGAGAAGAGATACAACTGAGGAGAAAAACAACTCTGATTGGAGAAAGAAAATGGTTTACGAATTTCATTTGGATGAAAGTTATGAGACGAACATCACTGCGGCAGAGCGGAATGCTCTCATTCGGTTCTGCCTCTCGATCGGCACACGCGCCAAATGCTCGACACGCGTCTTAATGCGTCCGTTCAAGCAGAAATATTTTACGGAAGCCCTTCGGGAAATGCGGAAAACAGAAGATACGTAAATAGAAGATACGTAATTTGATAGGGGCGCGGGACGTGCGATTGCACGTCCCGCGCCCCGTTCTTATTACATCATTCTTAAATCATCATAGAAAACTTATTTCCCCGATTTGGTTCGGTTACACGCCCTGCAGAGCATTTGGCAGTTCTCCGCTACCGTCTTGCCGCCCGCATGCCACGGGGTAATGTGGTCCGCCTCCATCTCTTCGATCGGAAACGCCCTTCCGCAGTGGGGGCATACGCCGCCCTGCCGTTCGTAGGCGCCCCGCTTCATCCCGGGCGTGAAGGCACGGATACTCAAATGCTTCTCTTCCCCGTCGAAGAGGTATTCGTAGACGCCAACTTTCTTGGTGACGTCGTCGTCCGCCATGAGCTTGGATGCCCTCGCCTCGAGCTCTGCGGCATCGTAAGCATTTTGATGAAACTTGTTGTAGAGAAGCCCCCACGGCACCTCCTTCATCTCCCTCCGCAGGGTGGGGAAGAGCACCTTTGCCCAATTTACGACGTTGTTGTAATACAGCCAAAGCTCGTTGGCGTTGGGGGAAAATTGATGATAAGACATGTAATTCTCGATCTTGCCCTCCGAGATCCAGAGAAGCACCCGCTCGAGATATTCCTGCCGAATGGGGCTTCCGCTCATGAAGGGCTCTCCCAATACCTTCGCGGGGCAATTTGTTTTACTGAAGTACCGCTTCGCATCGGAGAGCCACGGCCCCGCATAGACGGCGTTGCGAAGTTCCTGCTCGGTGAGCTTCTCCCCCGCAACATTCACAATGCGGAACCAATCGAGCTTCTCCCGATCCGTCCCCTCACAGAAGTAGACCATGAGCTCGTAGTTGAGGATCTGTTCCTGTTCCTCCCTCTGCAGGTTGAAGAAGTACTTGTAATCGATGGAAAAATTTCCCTTGATATATTCGCAGAGGGAGAGCGTACGCTGTTGGCCGTCGAGCACCTCATAGCCGTCCCCGTTCACCACCCAATACATGACGTTGAGCGGGAAATTCTTGCGGACGGTATCGACGACGGCATCCCTCTGCTTATCCTTGTAGACAAATTCCCTCTGATATTTGGGGCGGATATTCAGCTTCCCGCCATACCCCACGACCCCCTCTTCCTCATTGTTTTTATACCCTTCATACACCTTCCTTACGGGAATTTTATGTAACTCTATCTTCATTTCTTTCTCCTTATGATGATTCTGCGGTACATCGCTTTTCCGTTCAAATCGGGGCCTCGCCCGCGCCACGGGACACGATGGTCGTCAAGCCCCAAAATTTCAAATTGATCGGGGTTATACTTCTCGATGAAGGTGATGGGGACCCCCATCACCCCACCGTAATCGCACGGGATATCCGAAAGTTTCCCCACTTCGATGGCATCATAATGATCGTACTTCGGATATTCCTCTTCGTGCCCGCAATACCGCTTTACCAAGATGAGCTCTTCATGGCGTTTTGGGATATCGAGATCGGTAAACCAACAGATATTTCCGAACTTCGCATACTTCTGCCCGTGGAGGTAGTAAGTATTATTCCGCTCAACGGTATCGGGAACGGCAAAGCTCTGCGCCCCGCTCTTGTATCCGAGCCATATCCGATTGTTTTTGAGGAGCGGAAAAACTTCCTTATAGGTAACTGCATTGAGATTGGCAATAATGACGAACTTCTTCCCGTACTCGATGAGTTGGGCAAGGTATTCACGGAAGAGGGAGAAGGGTGGATTGGTGACGACGATATCCGCTCCCTTCAGAATTTCAATGCACTCCTCGCTTCTGAAGTCTCCGTTTCCATGGAGCGGGGTCTGCACATATTCGGGAATGCCGATTTGCTTCCCCCTCTCCTTCCGCACGATCTCCATCTTATAACTCGGCGCCTGCGCTTCATAGTGCGTGGAGATGAGCTTTTTGAGCCCGAGTTGATAGAACTTTAATTGAAAGTACCGCCAAAAGTTGCTGCAAGCAGGGTCGTCGCAGTTGCAAAAGACGACCTTATCCTGAAAATGTTCCTCGTAATGGACGAGTTCGCGCTCGATATCGGAAATTTGGGTATAGTATTCATCCTGCTTCGCTTCCCGTGCCTTGTGCAGGCTCTCGTTCTTCGCCATTTGCTCTTCCTCTCTTGTTTTGATAGCAAACCGCTATCAAACAGCATAAGTATATAGCAAACGGCTATAATTGTCAATACATGATGAGAATTTTTTGTGAACGTTTGAAAGAAATGCGGGGGCTATGCCATCTTACGCAACGACAAATGGCGGAAAAGCTCGGGATCTCCCAACCTTCCTATATCCGTTACGAGAGCGGGACGAGCGAGCCGACGCTTGAGAACCTGACAAAGATTGCAAACATTTTGGATGTCTCCGTCGATTATCTTCTCGGAAGAAAAGAATATTGATATCATATAGGGGCGCGGGACGTGCGATTGCACGTCCCGCGCCCCACTTCTTTCGCGCACTATTTTTCTCTTCCTTCGCGCTATCTCACTATGACGAGTCGCTTTTTGGCACGAGTGATGGCGGTATACAGCCATTCCCTGCCGTCGCTGAAGCGGCGGCTCTCATCGAATACGACCACGAAATCGTATTCCGACCCCTGCGCCTTATGGCAGGTGACGGCGTAGGCGAACTCGAAGCGGCACACGGTATCCTCCCGCTTGACGCGGAACTGCCTCAGCATGGCGGCGTTATCCTCATGCACCAACTTCCCGTTTGCGAGCAGACACGCCTTTGCCCCATATGTATGGAAGTACTGCCCTTCCGTGAAGATCCCCGCGTCGAAGGGCAGATCGTAGACGGTATCGCTTAGGAAATCGGCACGGAAATCGAGCTGGCCGAGCCCATCTTCCTGCTCCCGCACATTGCTACAGGTGCCGATGATGCCGTTGACGAGGTGAAAATTCCCCTCTTCATCGAGGGGCTTGGACCAATCGTTGAGGGTGCAAATGAGCTTTTCGCCCTCCACGGGCAGTTTGTTTTCGGGGGAGATGCCCTTGAGCATGCGCACTTCGCGGTTCAACCTGCTTCTGGTGCGGTTGGTGCCTACGATCACGATGTCCGCCCCCAAAAGAAGGCGCTTCCTTGCCTCGGGAGAGAGCAGTCTCTCATAGGTGACGACGGCGTTCTTCCCGTAAACCCCTTGATGAAGTACCCCGCCGCCCCGCACGAGCTCTGCCATCTTGACGATGGGGTTATCGAGCTCCTGCCGCACGATTTCCTTGAGGGTAATGACGGGCATCGATAGGATAGAATTTGTACCGCCTACGGGAGGAAGCTGGGCGGGGTCGCCGCACAGGAGGCACTTTATCCCATAGGAGAAGAGGTCGCGGAGCAATTCATCGGAGACCATCGAGGCCTCATCCACCACGATGAGCTTGAGGTCTTTGGGGAGGCTCTCCTTGCGCACGAACCGCAGAAACCGCTCCGAAATGACTTCGCCGTCCTCGTTGACTTCGATATCCTCCTCCCTCGTATAGATGAGGCCGTGCACCGTTCCCGCGGGCGTACCGCTTCGGATGAGCACGGAGGCGGCCTTGCCGGTGGGGGCCACGAAGGCGGCGCTCTCCCCCGCCGTCAGCCCCAACTGCCGCACGACGTAGTCCACAAGAAAGGTCTTTCCCGTGCCCGCATAGCCGCAGAGCACGAAAATTTGGGTGTTGAGGTGGGTGTACCACTCCACGATGAGCTCAGCCGCCTCGGCTTGATCGGCGGTGAGCGTTACGGACGGGGCTGATTTCATGCCACCATTATAGCACATTTCCCCGAAAGATGCAAACTTTTGTTCACCGATTTTGAAAAATTTTACCTACGGAATTCGCCGTATAAGAGGACGCCGCCGAGGTTCTCCCGCACATAGATGGCGCCGTCCTCGAGGCGGTAGGTCTTGGCGACGGAATTTTGGTTCGCGGAATAGGTAAACGTGATCTCGGGGCGTACCATGTCCGCAACATAGGTGCCGAAAAGCTCTTCCTCCCTCCCCGATGCGGTGCGGTAGGAGAGGGCGCAGGCACCGCCGTACCCGAGCGAAATGCGGAGATATTCGAAATCTTTGAGCACATTCAGCTCTCCGAGCCTAAGCTTTTCGCACTCATACACCCCCAAATAGGGCTTGGAGACGTCTGCGAGGGTAGACATCTTCTCGGGTTGACAGCTTGGGAGCGGGCAGACGGATGCGAGGACCGCCGCCGCAAGAAATAAGTTTCGCATGGGGTAAGTATGCGTCAAATTTTGGCATTCCATACAAATGCCCCCGCCCATGTCCGAAACTCTTCCTCTATTTTAATCTCCCCTCTTCCTTCAGAAGCTCCTCCAAGAGATCCGCGGCATCGGCAATCAAAAGGGGGCAGGGCCGTTTTTTGTAGTATTCGGGGGTGCGAGCCTCCGCAGTGGGCGAAGTATCCGCCTGCACATGGGCGCCCTTCAGCAGTTCCCCGCAGTTGTAACTCCCGTTTCTCTCGGCGAAGCGCCCCGCAAGCCGTTGCACGAGGGCGTAAATTTCACTCTTATTGCGCTCGGGGAAGAAGAGCCCCAAAAGGACGGCGCACCCCGATACGGCACCGCACGTCTGCCGAAGCCGCCCCATCCCCCCGCCGAGCGCAATGGTCGCCCTGAGCAGGATAGGTTCGGGGATATCGAGCTCTTCCCGAAAGGCGAGCGCCACCGCCTGCGAACAGGTGTACCCCTCTAAAAAATAATTTCTTGCAACTTCCCCTCTTGTCATTTACTTTGCCCTCCGTTTATGGTATACTCTTCCCATGAAACTCTTCTATTCGACGGCGCTCACGCCCGCACAGCTCTTAACATGCGCCCTCGAGGCGGTGGGCTATCCGCACCCGCCCGCCCCGCCCTATCTCAAAAGGACCGAGCGTGGCAAGCCCTATCTCGCGGGGGACGCCCCGCACTTCAGCCTCACGCATACCAAGGGGCTGTGCGCCGTTGCCGTGGGCAATGCCGAAGTGGGCTTAGATGCCGAGTTAAAGCGGGAAGTGCCCAAAACGGTTTACGCTCACCTCACCCCCGAAGAGAAAGAGGAGGATTTCTTTGAGGTGTGGACGGCGAAGGAGGCCTACGTCAAGCTCCTCGGCGATACCCTTGCCTCCCGCTATCGCACCCTCCGCTACTGCGGCGGCGTCCTCTATGAAAACGGCGCCCCCCTTCCCGTAACCCTGCTCCATTGGGAAATCCAAAACTTCGTCCTCTGCCTGTGCACCCAAGGGCCCACGGAAGCGGAGCTCATCGAACTGTGAATTCATTATAGCACACTCCCGCCCGATTTGCAATGCCCTGCGCCCGATTCGTGCCCGCCTTCGGGGCGGTTACGATTTTAACCCGAACAGCTTTGAAAATTTTGTTCTCTTTGGCAAAAAATTCCTTCCGATGCTTGATAAAATATAGATTTGCGTGTATAATGGTACCGAAACAAACAGCGAGGCAAGTATCATGAAAAAACCTTATGCAATCATTATTATGGATGGTTACGGGCTCAACCCCGAACACAACGGCAATGCCATCTACATGGACGGCAGCAAGAATGTAACCGAACTCCGCCAAACCTACCCCTCTGCCACACTCGGCGCAAGCGGGCTCTCCGTAGGGCTCCCCGATGGGCAGATGGGCAATTCCGAAGTGGGTCACCTCAACATCGGTGCGGGCAGGATCGTATATCAGGACCTCACCAAAATTACGAAGGCCATTGAGGACGGAGACTTCTTCCAAAACCCCGCCCTCATCAAGGCAATGGATAGCGCCCGCGAAGGCCATAAGAAGCTGCACCTCTGGGGGCTCCTCTCGGATGGCGGCGTCCACAGCCACATCACCCACCTCTTCGCCCTGCTCAGAATGGCAAAGGAGCGGAAGGTCCCCGAGACCTATGTGCACGGCTTCATGGATGGCAGGGATGTCTCCCCCACCTCGGGCGTGGAATATGTGAAGGAATTGCTTGCCTACATGAAGGAGATCGGCTACGGCAAGCTCGCCTCCCTCTCCGGGCGGTATTATTCGATGGACCGAGACAACAATTGGGACCGTGAGGAGAAGAGTTACGATATGCTCACCCTCGGCACGGGCCTCCATGCGGAGGACCCCGTGAAGGCGCTCGAAGAGAGTTACCAACGGGGCGTCACCGATGAATTTGTGCTCCCCACCAACATCTGCGAAAACGGCAAGCCAGTAGCCCTCGTAGAGGAAGGGGACAGCATCATCTTCTTCAACTTCCGCCCCGACCGTGCAAGGGAAATCACCCGCGCCTTCTCGCAGAGGGAATTCGTGGTGCCCAAGGGCACGGCGTTTGAGAGAAAGACGGGCTTCCTTCATCCCGTTTACGTCTGCTTTACCGTATACGATGCCGCCTTCGAAGGGGTGGAGATCGCCTTCCCCAAGCAGAGCATGAATAACACCTTGGGCGAATACCTTGCCAAGCTCGGCAAGAAACAGCTCCGCATCGCGGAGACGGAGAAGTACGCACACGTCACCTTCTTCTTCAACGGCGGCGTCGAGGCCCCCAATGAGAACGAGGTGCGCGTCCTCATCAACTCCCCCAAAGTCGCCACCTACGATCTACAGCCCGAAATGTCTGCCCCCGAAGTCACCGAACGGGTGCTTACCGAACTCTCGACGGGTGAGTACGACGTCATGATCCTCAACTTCGCCAATTGCGACATGGTTGGCCATACGGGCGTCATTCCCGCGGCCGTCCAAGCGGTGCATACCGTAGACGGGTGCGTGAAGCGGGTAGTCGATAAGATCCTCGCAATGGGCGGCTCGGCCCTGCTCACCGCCGACCACGGAAATGCCGATAAGATGCTCGATACGGACGGCTCCCCCTTCACCGCACACACCACCAACCCCGTGCCCGTCGTGCTCATTTCGGAGGAGTGGAAGCACGTCTCCCTCAGGAAGGACGGCATCCTCGCCGACCTCGCTCCCACCCTCCTTGAAGTCATGCACCTCCCCATCCCTCCCGAAATGACGGGCAAGAGCTTGATCGTGAAGTGAGGGATCGAAAAAGGAATAGGAATAGAAATGCGAATATAAGAAGCGCCGCCCGAGGGTTCCCCTCGGGCGGCGCTATTCTTCTTCAGCCTTTCTTCTTCAACCTTACTTCTTCAAAACTTCTTCCTGTTACATATTTTGGGTGCCGCGCTTGCCCTTGAAGAGCTTCTTCACACTGGTGCGGTGTTCCTCCCCCGCAAACAGCTTCACGAGGTTCTTCCTGTGGGCAAACCACGTTAAAAAGTTCAGGAGGAAGAGGAGCATAAAGATGGCGATCACCCATCCGTTTTGCAAGGTCCCCGCATAGCGGGTATAGAAGATGATGCCCTGCCACACGGTGAGGGCGGTGACGCCCGTGAGCGATCCGAGCGAACCGTATTCGGTGATGCCGATCATGCCGACGATGCCGAAGAGGGCCAAGAGGGCGAAGAGGATGTTCCACTGATTATCGCAGGAGAGGCAAAACCACAAGAGCCCCAAAGAGCTTGCGATGCCCTTCCCGCCATGGAAGCCCATGGTTACGGGCCAAATGTGCCCTGCGACGACGGAGACGCCGCATAGATACCGCGTGAAATCGGATACGACGACCGTCGTTCCCGCGAAGGTGTAGCCGCGGAAAATGACGTAGCTTATGACGGCGGGCAATCCCCCCTTGATGGCATCGAGGACGAAGTTGAAAAAACCTACGCCGAGCCCGAATTCACGGCTGATGTTCATCGTTCCCGGGTTTCCGCTCCCGATCTTGCGGACGTCCTTATGCCGTGCCTTGGCGAGGACGACTGCAAAGTTGAAGCATCCGATGAGGTAGCAGACTGCCACCATCAAGAGAAACCAATACCAAAGTTGTGAAAAAGACAGCGCCTTCATGGATTCTCCTTTTGTGCGTTGGCGATGATGCGGATGGGAGTTCCCGAAAAGTCATACGCATTCCGTATCACATTTTCGAGGTACCGCTCATAGGAAAAGTGCATGAGCCCCTCGTCGTTCACCATGAGCACGAAGCGGGGCGGGTTGACGGAGACCTGCGAACTATAGTAGAGTTTGAGCCGTTTCCCGTTGTAACTCGGGGGCTCGGAGACGCGCACGGCATCGATCAGAAGATCGTTGAGGGCCCCCGTGGGGATACGGAAGGAGGCGTGGGCGTATACCTCCTCCGCAAGGGCAAGCACCTTATCGACGCGCTGGCCCGTCTTGGCGGAGATGTACACCGAGCGGAAGTAACTCATGAACTTCAGATCTTCGGCAAGTTTTTTCTCATACGTCTGAATGGTGCCCGTATCCTTCTCGATGGTATCCCACTTATTCATGACGATGACGGAGGGCTTGCCCTGTTCATGGACGTAGCCGATGATCTTCACATCCTGCTCCGTTAAGCCCTCCCCGCAGTCCACGACGAGCAGGCACACATCGGCACGGCGCACCGCATCAAAGGCGCGGAGCACCGAGTAGTACTCGACGTCGTCCTCCACAGACCGCTTTCTGCGGATGCCCGCCGTATCGATGAGGACATACTGCTTGCCATCCCGCTCGAAACGGGTATCGATGGCATCCCGCGTGGTACCCGCAACGGGGGTCACGATGGTGCGCTCCGCCCCCAAAATTTTGTTGACGAGCGAACTCTTCCCCGCGTTGGGCTTGCCGACTACGGCAATTTTGAGGGCATCCGCCCCCTCATGTTCCCCTTTGGGGAAGAACTCTACCGCCTTATCGAGGGCATCCCCGATGCCCCTGCCGTGTTCGGAGGAGACGGCGTAGGGCTCCCCGAGCCCCAAAGCGTAAAACTCGAAGATCTTATCGGGGGAGTAGTCGTCTATCTTGTTGACGACGAGCACCACGGGCTTCTTGCTGCGGCGGAGGTACTCGGCGACGTCGTAATCGGAGGAGGTGAGCCCCTCTCTGCCATCCGTAAAGAACAGAATGACGTCCGCGGTCTCGACGGCTACTTGCGCCTGTGCCGCGATCTGCCGCCACATCTCATCTTCGCTCTTGAGCTCGATGCCGCCCGTATCCACGAGGGTGAAGGGCTTGCCGCGCCATTCGCAGTCTACGGTGATACGGTCCCGCGTGACGCCGGGCCTGTTTTCGGTGATGGATATTTTTCTTCCCGCAACCCGATTGAAGAAGGTGCTCTTTCCCACGTTGGGCCTTCCCACGATTGCAATGACAGGGGGCATAGCTTCCTCCTCTTTTGTCAGTTCATGAATTTCGACGGGGGCATGTCTGAAGCAACCCCCCGATTTTGGTTAAATGCCGAATACGATGCCCAAGACGGTGCCCGCAATGTATACGATGAGGCAGAAGAAATAGAGGGCCCGAAGGAGCTTCCCCTTTCTGCGCACGAAGTACCATGCGGGGATGGCGACCGCACCCAAAAGACAGTACTGCGCGATGAGCGAAGTAATCTCCATCAGGCGGGGCCCCACCGTTGCGGCGAGGAATTTTCGGAGAAGCGGCCCTGCGAGGAGCAGGATCGCGCTCAAAATGAGGGCGAGAAAGGCGAGGCAGTCCGCAAACCGCACCCGCGAGACCCGCTTTGCTTCCTTGATTTCTTTCTTCTTGGCCATATGATCCTCCGCTATTTGCTTTCCCTGCGCACGGTCTCGAGGACGTGTTCAAAATAATCGGGAAGGGGCGCCTCAAACTGCATACGCTCCCCCGTTCTCGGGTGGGTGAGCGTGAGGCGGTAGGCGTGGAGGAGCTGTCCCTCCAAATGAAAGCGCTGCGCCTTGTAGCCGTAAGTCTTATCCCCGACGACGGGGTGCCCGATGTATTTTGCATGCACACGGATCTGGTGCGTCCTCCCCGTGGAGAGGGTGAACCGCACGAGGGTGTTGTTTTTGAAGCGTTCTATAACGTCGAAATCGGTGACGGCGAGCCTTCCCTCCCCTTTGGGGAGCACGGCCTGCTTCAGCCGATCCCTTTTATCCCGCCCGATCTGCGTCTCGATGTGCCCCCTATCCTCCTTCACCACCCCTTCGAGCAGGGCGAGGTACTCCCGCTTCGCCGTCTTTTTTGCGATTTGCTCGGAGAGGGAGAGGTGGGCGGCGTCGTTTTTGGCAACGACGAGCAGGCCCGAAGTATCCTTATCGATGCGGTGCACGATACCGGGGCGGAGCTCCCCGTTGATGCCGCTCAAATTATCGAGGCAGAAGAGGAGGGCGTTGACGAGGGTGCCCTCGTAGTTGCCGTTGCCCGCATGCACCGCCATGCCCTGCGGCTTGTTGACGACGGCGAGATCCGCATCCTGATAGATGATATCGAGGGGAATTTCCTCCGCCTTCGCCGCAATGGGAGTGGGATCGGGTACGGTAACTTCTACGAGATCTCCTACCTTCAGGGAGGCGCCCGCCTTGGCGGGGACGCCGTTCACGCATACCATGTCTGCATCGCACAGCTTTTTTATCGCCGAGCGGGTGAGCGTGGAGCGCTCCGCGAGGAACACATCGCACCGGGCGGGCGTATCCACCGTGTACTCAAGCCTTTGCATTCTTCTCCTGCTTCTTCTTTGCAAGCTCCTCTTCCTCCCGCTTGGCCTGTTCCCGCCAAGATTTCTTCAGGGGGAATACGGCAGTGGGCCCGATGAACAGGATGATGAAGATGAGGGCGACCGCCCCGAGCGTGATGCAGAAATCCGCAACGTTGCAGTTGCCGAAGCCCGTGGGCGCGATATCGAGGAAATCCCGCACCTTGTTGAGCACAAGCCTATCGATGAGGTTGCCGATGGCGCCCCCCTCGACGATGGCGAGCGCCACCCTTCCCGCGACCGAGCGCTTGAAGGCGAAGTAGTATAAAAACGGGATGCCCACGATCATGAGGATGGTGAGCGCAAGCACGATCTTCATGGCGGTAGGGTTGTCGTCGAAAGTGCCGAACGCCATGCCCGTGTTATACGTCAAATTGAGGCGGATGAGCCCCAAGAAGTAATGGGTCTGGGCGACGTCGAAGTAGACGGCGAGGAGCTTGGAGAGCTGATCGAGGAATGCGAAGATGAGGGCGATGAGTGCCCCCGATACGATGATTTTGGCCTTTTGATACTTGTTCATGATTCCTCCTCCATGAGCCCGAGGTCCTTGCAGAGTTTTTCAAGGTCGAGCGGCTGTTTGGGTGCGATCACCTCATCCATATCGAACTCCGTCTCTTCGGGCTGCTCCCCGAGGGCGGAGGATAGTGCCTCTATGTACGCCTCTAATTGTTGCCTCTCTTCGGCATCGGGATACCGCCGTTCGAGAGAGCGCAGGAGGGAAATCCCCTTTTCGCGGAGGAGGGCAAGTTCGTGCCGCTCGTTTTCGGCCTCTGCCTCCAACTCCTTCCGCATGCGGTCCCCTTCACGGACTGCCGCAAGCAACGCCTCCGTCACTTCCCCGCGCTCCGCTTCATAGCGAAGCACCTTCGCGGAGAGGATGGCGTTCTCCTCCTTGAGGGCCTCCGCCTCCCGCTTATGGTCGGCGAGCGCCCCCTCGCACTCCTCCCGCATGCGGGCAAGGAGCTTTTTTACCTTCCCCTCGGGGTAGAGCTTAAGCATCTTGCTTGCCCCGCTTCACCATCTCTGCCTTCAAGTCGTAGAGGGCGGAGGAGAGGTCTACCTTGTAGATGTGCGGCATATCGCGGCGGGTGTACTCCTCCCAGAAGTTCGCACGCTCCGCACGGAAGTAGGCGGCATGCTCGAGGACGTGTTGATGCCCCCTCACCGCCTTCCCGTTTTGAATGAGAGGGGTACGGATATTGCGGGCATGGAAGTTCGTGAGCGTCATGCGCTTCCACGTCTCCACGGGGTGGAAAATCTCGAGCGGCTTCGTCTCATCGATGTGTTCATCGGCACGGGTGATGAGGTCTGCAATGGCCTTATTTGTGGCGTTGTCGTATAACCTGTACACTTCCTTCATGCCGGGGTTGGTGATCTTTTCGGTGGTATCCGAGAGCTTGATCTTGGGGATCTCCCTGCCGTTTTCGAATACGGCGGCGAGCTTGTATACGCCCCCCAAGGCGGGAAGGTCTGCACTCGTGATGAGCTTGGTGCCCACCCCCCACGAATCGATCTTGGCGCCCTGCTCCTTGAGGGAGCTGATGGAGTGCTCATCCAAATCCCCCGAAGCGCAGATGATGGTCTTAGGAAACCCTGCCGCGTCGAGCATCTTCCTTGCCTCTTTGGAGAGGTACGCGAGGTCCCCCGAATCGAGGCGGATGCCCTTGGGCTCATGCCCTGCGGCGCGGAGTTCCTTGAATACCTGAATGGCATGGGGCACCCCGCTCTTTAGGGTATCGTAGGTATCGACGAGGAGCAAGCACCCTTCGGGGAAGCTCCTTGCATAGGCACGGAAGGCCTCGAGTTCGCTCTCGAAGTTCATCACCCAGCTGTGCGCCATGGTACCCGAAACGGGCACATCGAAGAGCTTGCCCGCGTAGACGTTGGAAGTCCCCACGCACCCGCCGATCATGGCCGCCCGTGCGCCGTAGATACCCGCATCCGCGCCCTGTGCACGGCGGAGCCCGAACTCCATCACGCCGCCACCCGCCGCATCCACGATCTTTGCGGCCTTGGATGCAATGAGCGTCTGGTGGTTGACGAAGGTCAGAATGGCGGTCTCCACGAGTTGGGCCTCGATGATGGGAGCCTTTACGGTGAGGATGGGTTCATACGGAAAGACGAGTTCGCCCTCCCGCACGGAGACCACGTCTCCCGTAAACCTGAGCCCCTTGAGGTAGGTGAGAAACTCCTCCGAAAACCCGCCCACACTGCGCAGGTATGCGATGTCCTCCTCCGTAAAGGAGAGGGCTTCCAAGTAATCGGCGACCTGCTCCATGCCCGCGGCGACCGAATAGGTGATGAGCGAATTGGGGCGGAAGAATACGTCGAAGGCGGCAATTTCATGTTGCCTGCCCTCATTGAAGTACCCCTGCCCCATCGTGAGTTCGTAGAGGTCTGTAAGAAGGGTGAGGTTTCTCATTCTTTGTGCTCCTTCTCCTGCTCTTTTTGCTTCTTCGCTTCTTTGAGCGCCCGCTTCTCCTCCTTGGTGAGCTTTGCGGGCTTTTCAGGGTAGTTTTCGCCGAGCATGTTGATTTTGGAATAGTAGGGCACAGCCTTCTTATCCGAAGAGAGGAAGGCGGTGATCCCGCACGGGTCTCCCCTCTTGCTTCCGATGAAGGCGCCCTCCTTCCTGAAGTTAAAGATCATGAGGAGCATGATGCCGCAAATGCCGAAGCCTATCATGAGGATGGCAAAGAGTTCGCTCCACATCACGCCGCCGCCATCGAGGATGAATTCTGCCTCGCGGAAGGGCTCCATGAGGGCACGCACACAGCCGTACCACACGAAGTATAAAAACGTCGAGACGCCGTTGGGCTTGCTCTTACGGAACCAGGTAAACGTGAAGAGGATGGCCCAACCGATGAGGTTGAGGAGCATCTCGTAGAAGAAGAAGGCGTAGTGCCAGGTGGCCTCGGAGAGGTGGGAGAAGGCCTCCACGCCGCCCATGCCGTGCACGATGGGCACCGCAAACGGGAACCACTGCAGGTCAGGATTGGTGACGACGCCGCCGTACACCTCCGCGTTGAAGAAGTTCCCCCATCTTCCGCAAATTTGCCCGATGAGGATGTTGATGACGACGCAGTCCGCCGCCCGCAAAAAGCTCACCTTACAGCAGAGGCAGACGATGAAGCCCGCGAGCACCCCGCCGATGACGCCGCCCGTGATGGAGAGCCCCCGCCACGGGAAATCGAAGAAGGCCCTGATGCCGAGGGCGGGATCGGTGAGGCAGGAGAAGAGGCGGGCGCCGATGATGGCGGAGGGAATACAGAAGATGAAGAGCGTGAAAATGAAGCTCGTATCCATATTCCGCCGCTTCATGAGAAGGGCCGAGAGCGCCGCCGCCAAGATCATGCCCGTTACGATCACGATGGCGTAGTACTGAATGGGCAGGGTAAACACATAGATACCCTCGCCGTACGTCCCGAACATAGGGTTGGAACTGAGTAGAAGGGATTGCATAGAATTTCCCCCTTAAATGGTAGATAAAAACATTATACCACCCCTGCATAAAAAAAGTCAACCGCAAGCGGTTGACAGAGCAAACTTTTTTCAGAATTTCACCGTGCGGGTGCGGTTTTTTCTGTCGCCCTCAACCGAGATGAATTTTGAGGGGTTTTACGGCACGGAGGGCGGGCACGAAGACGAAGAGCAGGGCGTAGTTCAGAAGATTATTCCACAGCTGCCCCATGAAGATGAGGCGGACGGCGGCGTAGGCGAGGTAGGAATTGCCCTCCCCGAAGTGCTCAAAGATGAGATCCAGGGCCTTCTCCGTAAACCCGACCCTCGTGTAATACAGGTAGAACCCCGTGGTGTTGATGCCCACCGAGCACACGAGCAGGGAAACAAGGCACAATAGGGCAAGTTTTACATACAAACTCCCCTTAAAGTGCAGGGGAATGCGCAAAAACAGCCCCGAAAGCAGGGCCATGGCGGCACAGGAGAGCCCCACCCACGGCATGTAGAGGTAGCCGAAACTGTTCACGAGGTACCCGATCCCGTCCCCCAAAAAGGCCGCCACAAACCCGAACGCGGGGCCTATTAAGAGCCCTGCGAGCATGGAGAAAAAGACGGTGAGCGAGAATTGGGTATCCGCGAACTTGAATTCGAACATATTGGAGAGGATACAGAGGGCGGTCACCACCCCGATGTAGGCGATCCTTGCGGAGAGCCCCTTATCCAAAAGGGTCTCCGAGAGAAACAGCCTTGCTAAAATTGATGGCTTCTTTTCGGACATGGTACCGCCGTTTTTTATCTCTTCCATAAAAAACCTCCCTGTATGGCAAATCACCCTATGGGCACGGATACGGCCCATCGAGGAAGGCTTGCCGAAGCTTTCTTCCATGCAAAGTATACTACTTTTGCCCCCCGTATGCAAGTGATTCAAACATAAATTGCGGAAATTTCCCAATACTGCTTGCATGGCCCTCGTCATTATCAGAACTGCCATCATCTTCGTTACCCTGCTCGTCATTATGCGGCTGATGGGCAAGCGGCAAATCGGGGAGATGCAGCCCTTCGAACTCGTGATTACCCTCCTCATTGCAGAGCTCGCCTGCATTCCGATGGCGGATTCCTCCATTCCGCTGCTCTACGGCATCGTCTCCGTGCTCACCATCTTCGTGCTCCACGAGCTCTTCTCGCTCATCGACCTCAAGGTGAAGCCCCTGAAGGCCTTCATCAGCGGGAAGCCGAGCGTCGTCGTCAACAAGAACGGCATCGACGACTACCAATTAAAGCGCAACAACCTCGATGTCTCCGATCTGATCGAATCACTGCGCTCTGCGGGGTACTTCTCCCTGGACTGCGTGGACTACGCCCTCTATGAATCCAACGGCACCTTCTCCGCCCTCCCCCGTGAAAATTATGAGGAAATGCAGACTTCCCTGCCCCTCGTCGTCATCGACAACGGGAAATTCGATGAGAAGAACCTCTCCCTCATGGGGCTGAGCAAGGAATTTTTCGGAAAAATTTTGGAGCAGGAGGGCGTAACCAAGGTGAAGAAGGTGTTGGTGCTTACGGCAGACGGTGCGGGAAAACTCTATTTGCAGGTCAAAAATCAAAAATATCGGGTGCTCCATACGGAGTATCCCGAGGGGAAGGTGTGGTGATGGTGAAGTCACTTCTTGCGATTGCGGTGGCGGCGCTCCTGCTTGCGGGGGCGGCCTTCATGGAACACGCCCTCGTGGGGGAACAGTTTGAAGGGTTCCGCGAGGAACTCGAGATGCTTACCGATAAGGTGGAGGAAGGGACGGCAAACGGAGAGGATGCGAAGGCAGTGCAGACCTCCTGGGAGAGCAGAAAGAAGAAGCTGCATGTGTGGATCCCCCATAACGACGTCATGCGGCTCGATGATTACATGGCAGAGACGGTGAAGCTCATCGGGGAGAAGAACTACGCCCTCGCCCTCCCCAAACTCGAAATGCTCACCCACCTTACCTCGTGCCTCCCCGCCACCTACTCCCCCGCCCTTGAAAACATCTTCTGAGGTTTTTTACGGGGTGACAGGCTTGTCCCCCTCCCCCTCATCTCGACGCTCCGCAGGAGCTGAGCGGACCGTTCTCTCGGCCCCTTCGGGGCCTCGGAATGAGGGGGGTGTTGTCATTTCGAGCGGAGCGAAGCGAAGTCGAGAAATCTCAATTCAAATCCGTCATACTTCTTATCAGAGAAATTTTCCCAAATACTTGCAAAAAGTTCCGCGGTATGTTATACTAAAAACAGCGATATAAATTCTATAAAACCCCATAAACGGTTACACTGGCTGAGGTGTATCCTATTTTCCGTTTGTGGGAGAATTTGTATCGCTACAATGTGGGATACTACTTAAGCGGGCGTTCCATATTGGAGCGTCCTTATTTTTTGCCCGCAAGGAGGAGAAATGAAGTATTACAAGGAACAAAATGGGGAGGAGACAAGTATCGTGCTTTTCGTGCTGATTCCCGACTGCGTCCATTGCAGAAAGCGAATCGAGGAGCATATCATGGAATACGGCTGTTTTGAGCGGGTCGTTTTCGGATATCCCATGCGGGAAGGGTCCGCAGTTACCCTCGTCTATAACGAGGGCAAGCACCCCGACGTGGATTTTTGGTATAAGGCCCAATGTATCAAAGAGGATTTGGATAGTTTCGGCTACCGTGTGTTGTAAAAAACTTGTGCCGCCCGCAACTTTGTTGCGGGCGGCGCAGTCTATTTTTTCCACCCCTTCTCTCCCATCCCCTCACTTCGTTCGGGATGAGGAAAAGAAGAAACTCGAAATGCGAGAATGGGTGTCATTTCGAACGCCGCTCCTGATTGCGCTACCACTGCGGCGGCACGAGCGCGTAGCGCGAAGTACCAAGCCGCCTGGGGCGACGCGTGGAGAAATCTCATCCTTGCCCACCCGTCGAGGGGTGGGTGCCCCCGCAGGGGGCGGAAGGGGTGAATTCTAATCGGAATCCACATTGGAAACACCCCCTCAGTCACCTACGGTGACAGCTCCCCCTCAAGTGGGAGCCGAGATTTCTCGACTCCGCTTCGCTCCGCTCGAAATGACAAGCCTTGTCATCCCGAACACGCGAGGCTTCTGTTACTTCTAAGCGTGGCACGAGCCCGCAGGGCGAAGTAAGCTCCGTAGGAGCTGAGCGGATTCTCTCGGCCCCTTCGGGGCCTCGGAATGAGGGAAAGAAAAACCATGCGTTTCGCCGCGGGAACCCTCCTCACCCCCTCCTCATCCCAAGGGTGGGCAAGAAGGCGGGTGAACAAAACTGTATCTATATAAAAAATCCCTACCCCATGTCTGAGGGGTAGGGTGAATTTTAGTGATTGTTACGGGCGGAGGCGAGCATCAATTTGATGCGGTTTTCCTGGTTGACTTTGGTGGCCGAAGGGTCGTAATCGATGGGAACGATGTTGACGCGGGGGAAGAGTTTCTTCACCGAGCGCACCGCCCCCTTCCCCGCGATGTGGTTGGGGAGGCACCCGAAGGGCTGGGCGCACACGATATTTTCCGTATCGCTCTCCGCGAGCGCCGCCATCTCCGCGGGGATGAGCCACCCCTCCCCCATCTTGACGCCTTGGTTAATTACCTTGTCCGCAAGGCTCCGAAGGTGTTCGAATTCGTGGAAGGGTTCATACCGTTTGCCCGCGCGGAGCACCTCATTCATTATCCTCTGTTTGCGCTTTGCCCAACGGTATACGATGCGGTAGGCAGGGGTCACGATGCTCCGCTTGCCGTATAACTTGGCGTCGTTGAGGGTGTTTACGATGCAGTAGAGCACGAAGTCGAGCAGGGCGGGCACCACGGGCTCACAGCCTTCGGAGAGAAGAAAATCGACGAGGCGGGAGTTGCCGAGCGGGGAGTACTTCACATAGATCTCCCCCACGATGCCCACCTTCGTCTTGTGGCCGTAATCATAGGGTACGGCGGCGAACGCCTCCGCGATCATGCGGGCATTCTTTCTGAGCTTTCTGTATGCCCCGCTATCGAAGAGCTTTTTCACCTTCTCACTGCACTCCTCGCGAACCCGTGCGCAATCCCCCTCCGTCTTTTCATACGGCTTGGTCTGGTTGAAACAGGTCATGATGAGGTCCCCGTAAAACACGCAATAGGCAAGTTTTAACACGAGGGAGGGCGTGAGTTTTAAGCTGTTCCCCTTTTCGAGGCTTGAAAAGTTCAGAGAGAGCACGGGCACCTGCGGAAATTCTTCCATCAGCGCCTTGCGCACGAGGGAGAGATAGTTGCTCGCACGGCATCCGCCGCCCGTCTGCGTGATGAGGAGGGCGGTGCGGTCCAAATCGTATTTCCCGCTCTTTAGGGCATGGAGATACTGCCCTATAACGCACAGGGCGGGGAAGCAGGCATCGTTGTTGCAGTGCTTGAGCCCTTCATCGATGACTTCCCTCCCCTCATCGTGCAAAATTTCAATATGGTAACCATGCCCCCGCATGACGTAGGCAAGGAATTCGAAGTGATAGGGAAGCATATCGGGCGCGAGGATGGTGTACTCCTCCCGCCGCTCATCGGGGAATACGGGAACCTGCTCGTTCATTGTTTCCTCCGCCGCTCGGCGTCCGCCGCAAGCATGGAACGGATGCGGATCTTCACCACGCCGAGGTTGTTGATCTCATCGATTTTGATTTGGGTATACAGCTTGCCGCCGCCCTCCAAGATGCTCCGCACTTCATCTGCCGTAATGGCGTCGATGCCGCACCCGAAGGAGACGAGTTGCACGAGGTTGACCCCCGCCCTCCGTGTGCAGAACTGCGCCGCACGGTACAGCCTTGCATGGTACGTCCACTGGTTGAGCACCCCCACTTCGGGCGTCTCCCCCTCCTCGAATACGGCGTCCTCTGAGAGCACGGCGAGCCCCAGCGAGGAGAGCAGTTTATCAATGCCGTGGTTGATCTCGGGGTCTACATGGTAGGGCCGCCCCGCGAGCACAATGACGGGCATGCCCGCCTTCTCCGCCTCGAAGAGGATGCGCTTGCCCTCGTTGACCACTCCCTCGTGGTAGCTTCTGAGCTTCTCCATGCCCGCTCTCCAAGCTCTTCGCACGAGCCCCGTGGAGAGTTTATACTTCCTGAGGGCACGGGTGAGGGCACGAACGGTGTACTTCTCATTGTTGGGGTCGAGATAGGGAGAGATAAAGTTCTCCTCGGTGAGCCGCTCGTTGTTGGCACGGAGCAGTTCGGGATAGTAGGCGACGACGGGGCAGTTGTAGTGATTGGTGCCGCTCCCCTCATCGAGATTGTAGCTCTCGGCGGGGTAGAAGATGAAATCCACCCCCTTATCGAGGAGGGATTCGATGTGCCCGTGCAGGAGCTTTGCGGGGTAGCAGGCGGTATCGCTGGCTACGGTATGCTGACCGCGGAAGTAGAGTTCACGGGAGCTCCTATCCGAGAGGACGACTTCAAACCCGCATTCCTCGAAAAAGCCTGTCCACAGCGGGAGCTGTTCATACATCACGAGTTGGAAGGGTAGCCCCACCCGCCCCCGTGTTCCCTTCCTCTTGGGCATGGAGAGGAGGGTCTCGTATTTATACGAATAGATGTCGAGCTTCTTCTCATTCTTCCGAAGCCCCGCACCCCGTTCACACTTGTTCCCCGAAATGAACCGCCGCCCGTCCGAGAAGGTGAGGATGTTGACGTTACAGTGAGCGGTACACCCCTTGCAGGTGACCCCGCGGGAGGTGTAGCCGAAGCGCTCGAGTTCGGGCTCCGTCAAGACGGTGGAGAGAAGGGTCTCGGGCGAGGTGTTCTCCTTGGCATACAGCGCCGCGCCGAATGCCCCCATCAGCCCCGCAATGGCGGGCCGCACCACCTCTTTGCCCGTCTCGAGTTCGAAGGAGCGGAGCACGGCATCGTTGAGGAAGGTGCCTCCCTGCACCACGATGTGCTGCCCGAGTTCATCGGGGGTGCGGGCGCGTATGACCTTGTAAATCGCATTCTTCACGATGGAGGCGGAGAGCCCTGCGGAGATATCCTCGAGGCTCGCCCCGTCCTTTTGAGCCTGCTTCACCGAGCTGTTCATGAATACGGTACAGCGGGAACCGAGTTCTACGGGGTGCTCCGCAAACAGGCCGCGGCGGGCAAAGGGTTCGATCTCCATGCCCATCGCCTTTGCAAAGGTCTGGATAAAGGAGCCGCACCCCGAAGAACATGCCTCGTTGAGCATGATGGAATCGATGGCGCCGTTCTTCACCTTGAAGCACTTGATGTCCTGCCCGCCGATGTCGATGATGAAGTCTACATCGGGGTTGAAGTGGGTCGCGGCCTTGAAGTGCGCCATCGTCTCCACGATGCCGAAATCGGCCTTGAGCGCCGCTTTGAACATGTCCTCCCCGTACCCCGTCACGCAGACGCCGCGGATGGCAACGCGGCCGCCCGCAAGCGAGTAGATCTCGCGGAGCCTGTTTACAACGATCTCGAGGGGCTGACCCTTGTTGGTCTGATAGTGGGAGTACAGGATTTTATCGTCGGGAGTAATGAGAAGGAGCTTGGTCGTCGTCGAGCCCGCGTCGATGCCGAGGTAGGCATCCCCCTCGTACTTGTAAATATTTTCAAACTGCAAGTCGCTCTTGCCGTGGCGGGCGAGGAATACGCCGTATTCCTCCTGCGAGGAGAAGAGAGGCTTGCCCACCGCGACCCGCCCCGAAGGCAGGTTCTCGATGCGCTCTTCGAGTTCGTCTACCGTCATCGCGGGCTGACCCTGTGCGGAGAGCGCCGCCCCGATGGCCATGAAGGTGGGGGCCGTCGGGGGGAAGATGGCGTGCTCGTCGTCGAGCTTCAACACCTCCCGGAAGGCACGGCGGAGCCCCTTTAAGAAGTACAGCGGTCCCCCCAAAAAGACGACTTGCCCCTGAATGCGCCTGCCCTGTGCGAGGCCTGAGACCGTCTGGTCTACAACGGCACGGAAGATGGAGGCGGCGATATCCGCCTTGCTCGCCCCCTGGTTGAGGAGGGGCTGGATATCCGATTTGGCAAACACCCCACAGCGGGAGGCGATGGGGTACACCGTCTTGGCCTCCAAAGAGAGCTTGTCCATCTCCTCCACGGAGAGGTCGAGCAGGGTGGCCATTTGGTCGATAAACGCCCCCGTACCCCCCGCACAACTGCCGTTCATGCGCTGTTCTACGCCCCCCGTGAGGAAGATGAGCTTGGCATCCTCCCCTCCGAGTTCGACGACGGCATCCGCAAACGGGTGGTGCCTGCGGACTGCGGCGAAGGCGGCCTGTACTTCCTGCACAAAGAAGAGGCCCGCCTGCGCAAGCCCGAGCCCCGCGGAGCCCGTCACCGCAACCGAGAACGTCTTTCCGAATTTGCGCACCTCTTGGAGTGCGCGAAGCAGACATTCCGCGGGTTGTGCGAAATGCCTTGTGTAAGATGTATGTAAGATGTTGCCTGCGCAATCGAGTACGCAGACCTTCACCGTGGTGGACCCCACGTCGATTCCGAGCAGGTTTTCCATAACGTTTCCTCGAAGTATCCTATCTATTATAGCACAACCCGAGGGCGTTGGCAAGCGCTTACGAAAAAATTACAAACTTCCCCGCTTTCTACACTCTGTTTGTTCTAATTTTACAGTTTTTCCGTTTTACGGTTGCCTTCCGTTTATGGCAAGTCTCCGTATTATGGTTGCCTCTCGTAATCATATTTACGCCTGCCATCGCGGACATGCCGCCATGTAATCGTTCCATTCGCAACCATGTTTGCATATCCTGCCGCAGACATGCCCTACCGCAATGGCGCCGTAACCATAATTACACGCTTGTCTTTTCGCTTCGCTCCTTGAGGTATTTTTTGCGGGTGGACTCTCCGCCCCGCAGGTGCCGCTCGCGCAAATTGCAGCGGAGCACGCGGCGCACCTCCTCCGCCAGCGCCCCGTCGAGCACGGGCAACCGCTCGGTGACGTCCTTATGTGCAGTCGTCCAAGTCGGGAATGGACTTCTCTTCCGCGGCTTCACTTTCAATCGGAATGGCGTTCTCCA
>CANQMQ010000017.1 GCA_947625025.1 uncultured Clostridia bacterium | reverse complement strand
CATTCTACCACCCACAAGAACCGTTCAATAATGTTACCTCTGTATGTACGGTGGACTTGCTCGTGCCAAGGGCCTCGGCGCAGGCGCGGACGGTACAGCCCGTTTCGGCGATGTACTCCCCGCACTTCCGCACCCGCTCCTCGATATCATACTCCATTTCGTTCCCCCTTTCGACATAAATCTACGCTATCCTATGTCGAACGAGGACGAATTATACAAGCTCTTCCCTCCCGATTTGTCCCCCTGTATCCGTTATGTATTCCCCGATGAAGTTTCCGCAGGAACCCCGTAGCCACCGCAGGCCACCACCCCTTTGTAAACGTAAAGATATTTCCATCAAAAAAATCGGCCCCGCAATGCCGATTTTTTGATGGATTTTTCTCACGCTACTATTTCAATATCCTCATTATAAATCAAAATAACTCTTGCCAATAAAACAACACGCCCCTGCGTATGTCCCCGAATACGTGCTCGGTTCGTAGTCGATCAGTTCCCCGTCCACAAGGTCGAGGTACTGTTCTCCACGTTTTACGGCAGGGATCTCTCCTCCTAAAAGGTAACGGCGTTCATCTTCGATTCCCGCCACCTTGAAGTGGCTTTCGGAATAACTGATCGACTCCCCGTTTTCATCCGTGAAAGCTACTTCATTTCCTTCCACGATACGGTAGGGCGTCCAAGCGGTCGGCGTCTTATTCGACATAGTATACATGCCCGCTGCGCCGAGCCACCCGAAGAAATCTTCACCATTGATTTTCACATACATAAATCCCTGCGGTTGCAGCTCGATGAGCGCATAATCGAGCTCTTCCTCCTCACTATAGAGCGGATATACCGTGAGGCCCGTATGCTCGCTCCCCTCCCCCAAGTAACGCCTTTCGGCGCGACTTTGTATGCGCGCAAGGTGCTGCGAGTCCGTATAAAAATCCCTGAATTGGCTACAGACCAAAAGCACGGGCGCCGCCCGCATCATGAGCGCCAACAATACGGCCAATACGCACGTAAGAATTTTCGTTCTCTTTTTCATCGAATGCCTCCTGATTCCTTCCTCTATTACAACGTTTGGAAGCAGAGGTTTGTCCCGCTTATTGCAAAAAAATTCCATAAATTTCCAAAACGTGGCGCTCAATCCGAGCGCCACGCAAACCCATAAATTAACGCCTTCATGTTTGCTCTTTCATCGAATTGGTAAGGGGCATGTCTGAGGTAAGACCCCCAAAACATGATGAAGGGGCCGTATGCGGCCCCTCAGAATTCAGCGATCGTATATACCTTCCCGCGGATCGTGTACCCAAGCTTTTCGTAACACGCATTGGCCGGGTCGTAATCGGCATCCGCATAGAGCATGGGGATATATCCCGCCTCCGTAGCAAGCTTGCTCACCTCGTATGCGAGCGTCTGCGCATAATGCTGTCTACGGAACTCGGGCTTCGTATAGACGAGGCTCAAGCAAGCCATGCCCGCCGCAACCGTATACTTGCAACACGAAACCGCTCTTCCCCGCTTGTCCTTCCAAAAGAATACAT
Organism: uncultured Clostridia bacterium; assembly: GCA_947625025.1. Lineage (GTDB taxonomy): Bacteria > Bacillota > Clostridia > Christensenellales > Borkfalkiaceae > Gallimonas. Next base: position 32,123 of record CANQMQ010000017.1, on the reverse strand, counting down.
TCCCTGCCGCAATCGCATTCTCTGCCTCGGAACGGATATTCCGCTTCCTATCCCTCCTCTCCTCACGAAATCCCTTCATCATGGAGGCAAGGGCATCGATATCTTCCGTATCGCAACGGTACAGGGCACCCTCTGCCCTCTCTTCGGGAGCTATCAGGGTTTGACACTCGTAAGCGAGAAGATTGGCATGGACATAGATCTTGCGCCCATTGGCGGCGGAGTGTTCCTTGAAGTACTCCACCAACGGATACTTGACGTTGAGGCGGTGCCAACGGAAGAGGTCGTGCTCTGCGATGATCCGATACGCCCACTCGATCACCCCGAGGGAGGCATTCTCTATCGTCCAGATCCATATGGGGTAACCGTCTCCCGACTTACACACGATGATCCTTGCGTGGTCGCTGAGCACCCATTCATATTCCCCATCGAGGAGCCTACGGAGGATGAAGTAGGGGCATTTATCTTGTTCCAAAAGCGCAAAGTCGCGCTTATCGACAAAATTATCCATCCCCTCCTCCTGCGCAGCTGCATTCCCGCAGATGCCTTTCTATGTTTACCCCAACCGTTTACTCTCTTTTCTTATGCGTTGCTTTGTCATGTTGGGACACCTACGGCTTGTTTTATTATACCATGCCCCCAAGCCAAAATCAATCCCTCCAAGCAAAATTTTCACCACTTTTTGAAGTTTTTTGTGATTGCATGCCCCTTTCTTCCATGATTTTGAAATGAACCAAAAGAAATTTTCGCAAATCACTTGTAAAAACGGGGGCAGCATGGTATAATAGCAGTGCGTTATATTCCATATGCGGGGTACATTGGCATTTTGTATCCCTATCATCCGTATGTGGAATATAACGCAATCACGGGATACTCTATGCGGGGTGTCCTGTGCGGACACCCTTGTTTCTTATAACAAGGAAAGGATGGGGAATTATGAAGAAGTTATTTTGTGTACTGCTGACTGTTGCTTCCACGTTTTGTTTGCTTCTCGGCATTGTGGCGTGTAAGGCTCCAAAAGACGATACTTCGGCTGAACCGAGTATCATTCAAAACATTACTTCTGAAGTGGTAGATGAGGGTCTGAAAATCATTATTACCACTGAGGATGGTGCCAATTGGTCCTTCACAGTGCCGAATGGACGAAACGGACGGGATGGATCGACGCCCTATATCGGAGAAAATGGACACTGGTGGGTCGGCAGTGCAGACCTCGGTGTTCCCGCACAAGGCGCCCCCGGTTCTGTCGGCCAAGACGGGAAGAGTGCCTATGAATTGTATCGTTCCACGTTTGGCTACGGCGGTACCGAAGAACAGTGGTTGAGCGATCTCGTTGCCGGCCGATTGAAAAATTCCACAGAAGAAATTTACGACTATATCCCCGAAAACAATATCATTGCCACGATCGGGGAGGATGTTTCCTTGCCAAATGAGGTTACGGCTTATTTGGTAAGCGGGTCTGTGATCTCCGTCCGCGTAGAATGGAATTCTCTCCCCTCTTCGCGCTTTGTGGGGTATAAACCGATCAAAGGATATGTGAAGGGCTATCCGAACGCAGTTATTTGCAATGTGAAGGTCGTTCCCTACAATTCAAGCGAGAAGTACATAGACGGCTTCGTCAATGGGATCCTCCCGAACGATGAGACGACGGTCGTCGTCTATAACAATGATTCGTTCATGGAGACCTGCGTACCCGCATATAACGGCTATTTCAAAGTAATTGTGCCCGCAGACGGCTATTATACGGTCAAGGTGGAGGCAGCAGGATATAATGCGGTAGACGCCGAAAGCGTAGAAATCCGATCCGCTACTTCCAAAGAAACCCAATATAAGAACATCAAGCACATCAATTTCAATATCACTGCCCTCCGCGATTCGGGGTACTTCTTTGTTTGGACGCGTACAGAGACGGGGGTCAACTACGAAGTCATTTCCCGCATAGATACAAGGCCCGAAATTGAGTTCCTCGATGAAAATATCGCTACGATCAGCGACATGGGTGCCGCGCCGCTCCTCCGTGATCGTTTTCACATCGTTCTGAACAACGCACAGGAACGTTGGACGAACGAGTATTCCTCCCGCTTCTATCAGCTATACAGCACCTTCCCCGAAAGCGTTACGAAAGACTTGAATTCGGTATGGACGCTCTCGAACGACAGCATGAAAAACGACATCGAGTATTACGAGGTCGGGGAAGTATATTACGTCACCGTCTCCAAGGCGGCGCTTGCGAACGTCACGCCGCGCCGTGTCACGTTAGACGGAGTTGCGGGAGAATATTTCTCAAATAGGTTTTACAACGCGCTCCTCCGCTTCGTAACGGACGGCGGGCAGAAGTCTACGGCTTGCGAGACCATCCTCGAGCAGAACTTCTGCACTTCGTTCAACGTCCCCGATTATAGGGAATTGACAAAGGAAACCACCCAAGAGGGCCGCGAGGCCTTTGAGGAATTTAATGCTGAAGAAAAGCTTGCCATCCTCACCATGTTTGAAGAGATGCCGGAAGGGATGCATAAGATGCCCGAGCTCAAATATCTCGTCCGCAGAAAGAGCGGAACGTCGCATCCGCTCTACCCGAGCGCTGCGGCCGTGACGTGGACGAAGGCGCAAAACCCCTATATCGAGTTCATGGATCCTACTTTCATTTCTGAGCAGGGATATTATAATACGAAGCGGCTCATCATTCACGAAAAGACCCACATGTATTATGAGTACTATTTCAGTGATGAACTAAAGGAAAAGTGGAACGAAGTCGGCGGATGGTATGAAAATCCGTCCGAACAGGATGGTTGGTCCACGACGAAGCAGACGGAGTTTGTCTCTGCCTATGCACATGCGCATAATCCTGATGAGGATATGGCGGAATCCGTTGCGGCGTATATCACAGACCCCGCCCTCTTGAAATCGCGCTCGATAGAGAAATATAACTTCATCCGCAATTATATCATGCAGGGTGACGTCTATGAGCTTCAGTTCCGTGAAGATCTCACCTTTGAAGTCTATAACCTCGACCCCGATTATATCTATCCCGGGCAAATCAAACAAATCATGCTCGACGTAAAAGGGGATGCCTTCGAAGATAAAACGGTGACGACGACCCTTACGCTCAACGGCACAGCCCCCAAAGAAGGCGCAAATCGGTTTTTCTATCGCTGCACTTCTGCAAACGGAAAGAACTATTACGATACATGGGGACATGCCGTTGACGACACCCTGCTGACCCTGCAAAGCACGGAAGTTTTCTCCAAGGATTCTTATAACGGATATTGGTATACCGATCAAATTATTTTGCGCGATGATGCGGGAAACGAACGCTATGAGGGAAGCGCGGATTACAATTACAAGCTCTATATCGACAATCCGCTCATGGACGACGAAGCTCCCGAGTACGTGAAGGGAAGTTTGAAACTCTCCTTAGAAAAAGCCGACGACGCCGAACACCCGAACGCTCAAACGCTGAAAGTTGAGTACTCGTTCCGCGAAAACCGTTGGCTGGAATATGCCTTGATTCGCCTCGTTTGCATCGGAGACGGGAAAGACTCCATCGACTTGTATGCCAAAGATCAAGATATCAATCAAGTTCATCATACCGTCACGCACTACGTCTATATTCCCGAGCACTATTCCTCCGGAGACTATGAAATCAGAGAAATTTCTTTGACCGACCGGGCAAAGAATAATCAATATTTCATGTTCTATGATAACGCGGAAAACAACCGTATACGGATTACAACCACTAACCCCGACTACAAAGGTCCGGAACTGAATTTGAAAGATATCTCCGTTTCCGCCATTCCCGCAAATCCCGCTCATCCCGACGGCGAGACTTACGTAACGCTGAAATTGAAAATCAAAGATAATATTTCCGGCCTACGGATTGCCAATGTCCGGTTTGCTGACCCGCAGGGCATCATGCACTTCTATTGGCTATATACGGATTGGTATGGCACATATGAACACTATTTTGAGGCAGGAGATCCTACGGTAGAACGGGAATACAGTTTTACAGTAACCCTTCCCAAGGGTAGCGCGCCGGGGACATGGGCAATCTATGAGATCACTCTTACCGACTTTGCGATGAACAACTCCGTCTATAATTTTGCAGAAATCGTTCATTTCTCAGTTTCCAAGTAATACTCTTGCATGGCCGCGAAAGTTGCTATAAGGCTTCCCCGCGGGCCATGCCCTCAGCCCAAAATCAATCCCTCCAAGCAAAATTTTCACCACTTTCTGAAGTTTTTTTATGACTGACTCTTGGCGCTGAGAGACTTTACCTCAAAATGTGCCTTCAAATAGAGCGCCCCATTGTTTTCCTTATCCCAAATTGCGCCCTATCTTCCCCGACCGTTCCTTGCTTAATCCACGTAGAAATTCAAATATGTGCATGCCTTAACAACTGCGCTGATCCATCGATCAATTTTCCCTTTAAGATCGTTCGATGATTTGCAGATCGACTCTTCGAAAGATATAAGTACAGTCACTTTCAAAGTTTGCTCTTGATCTCAATTATCTCCTACCGTTTTCGCAAGCACTACCGTTTTAGTAGCTACATCGATCCAAATGCTCCCGTATGAACTTTTCGTACTGCCATTCGGGGCCGTCGAACAGAAGTTGCAGAAGCGTATTTTGCAGTTCGTCCTTCTTCATATTATTGACGCGGCCCCGTGCAAATGCACAATCGCATGTGGAGCGCCTCGGATGTTCGGTATCGATTTTTACATGATACTCTGTGCTCCCCTTCACGATCCCTTCTGTTTCATGATCGGAGACGCATTCATAGGATGGCCCAACCTACAAGTACAAAAACAGCCCCGCTCGGGGCTGCAGTGCTACGGAAACAGCGGGAAGGCTTGCCGTTCGGCGTGGTCCTTTGGAAAGAGAGCCACATCTCTTTTATTTTATATATGGTACCCATGTCCGCAATCAATGCAGTAGTCAAATTCATAGGCGTAATCAAAACATGGTGTGAAGAAATCCTTTTCGTAGGGGGCATGTCTGAGATGCACCATCAACAATCATGGTTACGAGGGAGGATTTTTACGGGAACGCACCTCCGTAAAAATCCATTTAATTTTGTTTTTCCAACCAAGTTACCGCAAAAGATAGATCTACATCTTCGAAGATATGCTCAGGGGTCCACGGGATCAAGATATCGGGCTGCAGGCCTTTGCCCCTCGTGCCCTTTCCCATGTCGATCGCCTTGCTCCGAGAAGTCGGATAATGGAGCACATAGTCTCCGAAATCAACTCGCATCAGGTTGGAATAATCGCAAATTCCCATGGTGGGGCGCCCGATGATCGTTACCTTCTTCAAACGGGAAGCGATCTCCACAAAGCTTTCCGCCGAAGAGGCACAGGTGCAATCGGTAAGCACGGCGACCCTTTCCGGGAACCGCGTGCCGCTCTGCGGGAATAAAAATTCATCGGCTTTCACAGGGTGAAATCCCTTCCCCTTGCAACGTTTCAGCTCCTCGATTTGCCCCGTGACATACTTTCGGATCTCGTCTGAAGTTGTGCTTTCGAGGCACTCCCTATAAATTTGAATGCGCCCTTCCACATTCCGCTCGGTATAGAGCGTCTCGTCCTCCCCGATAAAGATCGGCTTGCCGCACATTTCATCCTCTTCCGTCAGCAAAAATTTCAGGAGCGGCAAAAATTCGGTATCGTTCCCGCCGCAGTTGTCTCTGAGGTCGATGATAAGATTTTTGGTACGGGTGATCTCCTTCGAGGCATAATCCATGATCGAAGAGATATTCTCCTCATCAAAAAAATTGGTGAGTTTGATGTAGTAACAATCCCGATCGATCAACTTGTTGATACAGGAGGGCCCACCCGCTCCCCTCTTGAGATCGGTACGGATGGGGTAATCGAATGTGTTTTGGGCGCGAACGGTAACGCTGTTGGCATTTTCGATAACGGTTTCCCAGCGCTCACCCTGCCGGTCGGGCGGATCACATTCGAAAAATACGGCAAACTTTTCAGCGGCCTGTTCGATCGGCATCCCGTCGATGGCTACGATTTCAGCTCCCTTGGAAAACGGCAATCCCGCTTCTGCATGGGTGATGAATAAGCTGTTCCCGTATCTCCTTACATGAAAGCCGAGATAGGTGCGGAGCCGTTTCCCGTAAAAATAGAGGTGCCCCCATACCCCAAAGGTCGCCAAATACTGCTCTACCGAAAACAGAAACTCCCGCTCGGGCATGTCGTCTGTGATTTTGGACAAAAAGAATTCGGGGCTGCCGCCCTCGATATCAAGGCAGAATGCGGCATCCTTTTGGCAAATTTCAACGATAGTTTTTGCAATTTCGGTCTTTGTCATGGTAACGCGAATCCCCGTTTATAACCCAGGTCACTTTCTTCACGCGCCGATCAGAAGGTGAACCGCTCAAGCATGGAAGGTGTAAAAACGGCCCCACCCTCCTGCAAGATTTTCCGATTGAGGCCGAACTGTGGGTCGGCGGCATCTGAAGGGCGATACATAACAAACCGTTCCCTTCCGTATTCCTTGGCCTTCTCCATTGCATGGCGGGAACCGCTGTCACCTTCCCCCTTCAAATAACTTGCAATCAAAATAATGCGGTCTGCAAACATTGCCTGCAACCTGTCTCGGGCAATAAATCGCCCTATCCCCTCTTGCCGTGTCCTTGCTCCCGCCATATATTCTGTTATAACGAGCCCGCCGTTTTCTATGATTCGCTCCGCGAGTTCGGCATTTTCCTTTGGATAGATTTCGGAAAGGGGCGTCGGGAGAAAGGCAACCGTCTTCCCGTTGCATGCAAGGCATTCCCGATGTGCAACGGTATCGCACCCCCGCGCAAGTCCGCTCACAATCGTAAATCCCCGCGCTGTAAGTTCTCTTACGATCTTCCGCTCACGGGCAACGACTTCTTGTGAAGGGTTCAAAACCCCGATCACGGCAACGTTATGGGAAATATCGTTCAAAAGAGAGAGGTCTCCCCGATAGGCGAAGAGATACGGCCGCTCCTGCATACGCAGAGGCAGGTTTATTTGGGGGAAATGCCCGTCAAGGGCGCATACGAGGCCCACCGAACTCTCTTGCCGCTCACGGATGTATGGCAGTAAATCCATGTGATAGCTCTGCATTTCTGCATCATTACGCCAAAAATCCGCATTCGATTTTATTGTTCCCTCCCTCTGCATGGCATACAATTTAAGGGCGGCTTCCGAATCCATACAATCCCCCCCCATACTACTTTCGGCGAAGCAGGATGCCTTTCATGAATTCGGTTTCGTTGTGCATTTGATAAATAATTTCCTTTTCTTCTTCCGTACAGCCGATCAATATCTTGATTTCCGAATCATGCTTCATCAAATCGACCGTAACCATGATGGCGTCGATTTTCTTTTCGCCGCTTCCGATCCACACATCGATTCCCGCGCCGTCCATGGAGGACGTGCCCTTCAAATATCCATAATCCACCCGATAGACAAAATCGGGATAATTCGGGTGTACTGTACCTTTGGGTCTATCTATTATGATTTCGGATTTGTTTACCAACTCCTCTACCGCTCCCCAAAATTCTTCATTGATCTCAAAGTTCATCTTCCGCACCTATTTTCCCTTATGTTGTTGATATGATTATTCGAATTTCTTTTGCATGACTTTAACATATTTCAAGTCTGCGATTTCGCAAAAGCCGTTTTTTTCATACATTTGAGCCGTCCCGTGATATTGGAACGCATAGGCTTCGTCCGCGAATGGGTATGCTTCTACCACGGAATAGCCGTCCTTTTCGGCATCTTCGCACACCCGTTTGAGAAGTTGTGTCGCAACGCCTTTGCCGCGCGATTTAGGAGCGATCAAAAAACAAAAGATGGACTTTATTTTGCGATTTGCCCCTTTATCCGTGTAGCCGATTTTTTCGAAGGTTTCCGATATGTATTCATAATTTCCTCGGTCGTTTGCGTTGCACCAACCGACGGCTTTCTCATTTTCATAGGCAAGATAGCCGCGCATTTCACCTGATCGAATGAGCGCGATAGCCTTATCTCTGCGCTCTTTCGGATCGGATAGTTTATCGTTTGCTTCCATACTGAGATGTCCTTCCAAACAGTAGCAAGTCGCCCAATCCTCATGGTCGCAAAATGCGTTGTCGAAGAACTCCAACCAATCCTCACAAAGCGCGGGGGTCAACGCGCGTATTGTTACAGTCGTTTCCATTTTTCTCTCCCGATGACATTGCTCTAAAAATATGCACCTTCTGAAATACGCGAAGGTGCATACGGGATTACTCTGCGGGGCGGTATTTCATGGCGAAAAGCTCTGCGGCTTTCCACGTGACGCCCTTCATGGCGCGGCCGCGGGTGTTGGTGGTATCGATGGGGATCTCCTCAGTGGAGATCTCAGACATGGTACCATCCTCCGTTACGACGGCGAGCATATACGGCTTCGTGACGTAGTCCGCGAAAATGACGCGCGCGTCCTTTGCGGATACGATCTGCACCCCCTTCCTGTAACGGGGGAGCGGATCGATCTGGGCGGCAATGACGCGCTTATATCTTCCGCCCGAGACGCCTACGACGATCTCCCCTTCCCCGTCGATCTGGGATACGAATATAACTTCGTCGCCCTCAGAGAGGTTCATGCCCTTGACGCCGCCCGCGATCCTGCCCTGTGTGGGAATTTCATCCTTTCTCGCATTCAGGCACATGCCGCCCGCGGTGACGAAGAAGATGGTGGAATCGGCGCCGTCGTCCGTCTGCACTTCCAAGAGGGTATCCCCCTCCCCGAGTTTGATGGCCTGATAGACGTTACGGGAGAGGTTGTATTCACTCCAAGCCGTCTTTTTGAGCATGCCCTTCTTGGTCATGAAGATGAGGTTCCCCTCCGTGATATCCGCCTTGAAGAGGGCGACGGGCAGCTCATCTTCTGCCGCCTCATCGGAGAGTTCGGAGAGCGCGACCCCGCCCTCCGAGAGCTTCTTGAGGCAAGCGCTCCCCAAAATGCGGTATACATTCCCCTTATCCGAAAAGACGAGGGCGGGCTCATCGGACATAACGGAAAGCGTCTTTACAAGGACGGAGGCCTTTCTCGAGTTCTCCCCGATGAGCTTATTGGATTGCCCGAAGCTCTTCTCCGCAATGCACTTGAGCGTGCCGTCTGCGGTGATGGCGAGCACACTCTGCACCCCGGGAGCACGCATATCGGTGCGCTCCAACTTGGGCTCCTCGTTCTCGGGCACCGCCTCGCTCCTGCGGGGGGAGCCGTATTTTTTACGGATCTCGATGAGCTCACTCTTGACGACGTCGAACTGCAACTGCTTGCTCCCTACGATGGCGGTGAGCTTTTCGATGAGTTCTTTGAGCGCTTTGAGCTCCTCTTCCAATTTGGTGACTTCGAGCTTGGTGAGGCGGGCGAGGCGGAGATCGAGAATGGCCTGTGCCTGCCGCTCGGAGAGGTCGAAGCGCTTTTTGAGTTTTTCACGGGCATCGGGCGTACTCTCCGCACTCTTGATAATTTGAATGACTTCATCGATGTTGCGCACCGCGATGATGAGCCCTTCGAGGATGTGGCAGCGTTCCTTTGCCTGGGCGAGGTCGAACTTCGTTCTGCGAAGCACGATCTCCCGCTGATAGTTGGCGTAATACCGAATAATATCGATGAGCCCCATCAGCATGGGCTTGCCGCCCGCGATCGCCACCATGTTGATGCCGAAGCTCACCTCGAGATCGGTACTCTTGAAGAGGAATTTGAGGAGCTTATCGACATCGGTATCCGCCTTCACTTCAATGACGGCGCGCATGCCCACGCGGTCGCTCTCATCGGTCACCCGCGTGACGCCCGCCATCGCATCCTTTTTCTCCTCCCGAAGCTCTGCGATCTTTCGGAGCAGTTGCGCCTTGTTGACTTGGTACGGAAGCTCCGTAATGACGATGAGCTTCTTATCCCCGTCCCCGGGTTCTACGCGGACGCGGGCGCGGAGGGTAATTCTCCCCTTGCCCGTCTCATATGCCTGCCTGAGTTCGTTGGGAATGATGTACCCGCCCGTCGGGAAATCGGGTGCGGGGATGTACTGCATCATCTCATCGAGCTTGATGGTGGGCTTCTCGATATAGGCAATGACGCCGTTGATGGCCTCTGTGAGGTTGTGCGGGGGGATGTTGGTGGCGAGCCCCACCGCGATGCCGGAGGCTCCGTTCACGAGGAGGTTGGGGAAGCGCCCCGGGAGCATATCGGGTTCCTTCAGCGAATCGTCGAAGTTGAGGGAGAAGGGGACGGTGTTCTTATCCAAATCCCGCAATAGTTCGAGGGCGAGGGGCTCGAGGCGGGCCTCGGTATACCGCATGGCGGCGGCGGGGTCTCCGTCTACCGAGCCGAAGTTGCCGTGGCCGTTGACGAGGGTACGGCCCATGTTGAAGTCCTGTGCCATGCGCACCATGGCATCGTACACCGAGCTATCCCCATGGGGATGGTATTTACCCATGCAGTCGCCGACGATGCGGGCAGACTTCTTGTGGGGCTTATCGGGAAGCAGCCCCATCTCGTACATGGTATAGAGAATTCTCCTCTGCACGGGCTTCAAGCCGTCCTCTACGCGGGGGAGGGCACGGTCCATAATGACGAACTCCGCATAGGGGAGCATCGCCTGCGGCAGGACATCTTCAAGGGGTACGGTGAAGGTACTCCCCGTAGCCTCTATCTTTTCCTCACGCTTCTTCATCGCCGTCCTCCTTCTTGAGCTTTACCTTATCCATGAACGCATCCGTCTTGTTGAAGTTTGCGTTGCGGTTCAAAAATTCCTTTCTGCCCTCTACTTTATCCCCCATCAGCATGGTGATCATGTTTTCGGCGGCGACGGCGTCCTCCACCGTCACTTGGATGAGGTTGCGGCGGGCGGGGTCCATCGTCGTCGTCCACAGCTGTTCGGCGCTCATTTCCCCGAGGCCCTTGTAGCGTTGGATGAGGTACCCCCTCCCCACTTTCTCGATCTTCTCCTGCAGTTCGGTATCGTCGTAGGCGTACTCCTCCACGCTCCCGTTCTGGCGGTACACCTTATAGAGGGGCGGCATGCCGATGTACACATGCCCGCCCGCAACGAGCGGCCGCATGTACCGATAGAAGAAGGTGAGCAGGATGCAGCGGATGTGGAAGCCGTCTTGGTCCGCATCCGAGAGGATAATGACTTTATGATAGTTGATCTTTTCGACGTTGAAGTCGTTGCCGATGCCTGCCCCGAGGGCGGAGATGATGGTGCGGATCTCCTCGTTGGCAAGCACCTGGTCGAGCCGCTTCTTTTCGACGTTTAAGGGTTTGCCGCGGAGGGGTAGGATGGATTGGAACTGCCGTACCCGCGCCTGCTTTGCGGTGCCGCCCGCACTGTCCCCCTCGACGATGAAGAGCTCGTTGAGTTCGGGCTTCTTCCCCGAACAGGCGGCGAGCTTCCCCACGAGCATGAGGGAATCGATGCTGTTCTTGGCGCGGGCGGTATCCTTGGCTTGACGCGCCGCTATGCGTACTTTGGCCGCCCCCTGCGCCTTCTTTATCATCTCCTCGAAGGCACGCCTATACTTGGGGTCTGCGGCGAGGGTACGAAGCCCCTCCACCACACAGCTCTCCACGGGCACCCTTGCCTCGGGGTTGCCGAGCTTGGTCTTTGTCTGCCCCTCGAACTGCACGTTCTTCATCTTGATGGAGAGCACTGCCGTAAGCCCCTCCCTGAAATCGTCGCCGAGGAAGTTGGCATCCTTCTCCTTCAGGAGCTTGTTATCCCGTGCGTAGTCGTTGAGCATGCGGGTGAGCCCCCCGCGGAAGCCCATCTCGTGGAAGCCGCCCTCGGGGGTGGGAATGTTGTTGACGAAGGAAAAGAGGTTCTCGGTGAACTCCCCCGTGTGTTGGATGGAGAACTCAACTAAGATGCCGTCCTTCTCCGCCTTATAGTAGAGGGGCTTGGGATACAGCTTATTCTTGCCGTCGTTGAGGTAGGTGACGAAGTCCGAAATGCCCCCGTCGTAGCGATAGGTGACCGAATACGGCTCGGTCGCACCCGTGATATCGAGCTGCACCTTCTCCTCACTCTGCTCCCCCACCGCGGCGAATTCGTTCTTGGTGATCCGCTCATCGGTCAGCGTGATGGTGAGCCCGCGGTTGAGGAAGGCGAGCTCGTTGAGGCGGTTGGAGACGGTAGAGAGCTGAATTTCGGTGGTGGTGAACACGGCCTCGTCGGGCATGAAGTGCACGAAGGTGCCGTGCCGCTTGGTGCGCTGTTTGGTATCCTTCAGCGGCCCCTGCGGGACGCCCGAAATCACCTTCTTCTTGGCCTCATCGTAGTAGGAGCGGAATTCCATCTCCCACGTAGTGCCGCCCCGCCACACCTTCACCTTGAGCCATTTGGAGAGGGCGTTGGTAACCGAGGCGCCCACGCCGTGCAGGCCCCCCGAGAAGGAATAGTTGTGTTCATCGAATTTGCCGCCTGCGTGGAGCTGGGTAAACACCACCTGCACCCCCGAGACCTTTGCCTTGGGATGGATCTCAGTGGGAATGCCCCTGCCGTTGTCCTCCACGGAGACGCTTCCGTCCTTGTAAATGTGCACATCGATCTTATCCGCATAGCCGTTGGCGGCCTCGTCGATGGCGTTATCCACGATCTCCCACAGGATGTGGTGCAGGCCGCGGGGGCCCGTGGAACCGATATACATCCCCGGGCGGAGCCGCACGGCATCCAACCCTTCAAGGATGGTGATATCGCTCGCGTCGTAATGTTGTTGTTCTGCCATAGTAACCTCTGAATCGAAAACCTTATAGAATCCCTTTTTGCATTATACCACAGGTTGTGGGGAAAAAGCAAGTATTTTCCCGCATTGTGTGGTTTTATCGAAAATGAAGTGCAAAAATGTGCGCCCGATATTGACAAACCCCGCCCCATATGATAGAATACAGGTATTCCAAATGAGGAGGAAACTGACATGGAAAAGAAAAACCCCTATGCGGGCACCAAGACGGAGAAGAACTTGTGGGAGGCATTTGCGGGAGAATCGCAGGCGCGGAATAAGTATACCTACTTCGCTTCCGTTGCCAAGAAGGCGGGCTATGAGCAAATTGCGGAGCTCTTCTTAAAGACGGCCGAAAACGAGAAGGAACACGCCAAGCTGTGGTTTAAGGCGCTCGGCGAACTCGGGGATACCCCCGCCAACCTGCTTGCCGCCGCCGAAGGCGAGAATGCAGAATGGACGGATATGTACGACCGCATGGCGCGGGAGGCCGAAGAGGAGGGCTTCACGGCGCTTGCCGCACAGTTCAGAGGGGTTGCCGCCATCGAGAAGGCGCATGAGGAGCGGTACCGCGCCCTCCTGCACAACGTGGAAGCCAAGGAAGTGTTTGAGAAGAGCGGCGTCACCGTGTGGGAATGCCGCAACTGCGGCCACATCGTGGTGGGCACCAAGGCCCCCGAAGTGTGCCCCGTCTGCAAGCACCCGCAGGCCTACTTCGAAGTCAAGAAGGAAAATTATTGAGAATACGCCGTCCCCGCCGCAACTGCGGCGGGGACGGTTTTTTGTTGGGATCCATATTTACAGAAGGCGTAAGAATTCGGAATAGCTTTGCACAGACACCCCGCCGTACCCCTCGGGAACGCTTTCGTGACGATATAAGACAAAGTCCACCCCCATCGCATTCGCACACCCCATGTCTGAGGTCAGGCTGTCACCGAGCAAAATTGCACGGTCCTTGGAGAAGTTTTCGATGCCGCATACCACGGCCTCTGCGTACTCCTTCGAGGGCTTATATACCCCCATCTCTTCGGAGATGAAGAGCTTCGTAAAGTAGGGCGCAAACCCCGCATCCCGCACATGGGCATGCTGAATGGCGGCGCTTCCGTTGGTAACGAGATACGCCCTCCCCCGTAACGATAGTTGCTTTAAGAATTCGAGGGACCCTGGATACGGGAAGCAGAAGCGGGAGAAGTTGTTGAAATAGGCATCGGCGACGGCGGCGGCATCGAAGGTGAGGCCGCTTGCCTCCCTCAGCCGTTCAAAGCGGAGCGCGAGCAGACGCTCACGGGTGAGCTCCCCCCGCTCGAGCGCCTTCCAGAGGGCATCGTTAATGACATGGAAGAGACGGATGAGCGCATCGTCCGCCTCCACCCCGCATGCGGCAAGGGAATAGGTGAGATTGGCCCGCTCGGCCTGCCCGAAATCGAGGAGCGTATCGTCCAAATCGAGGAGAAAGATATCCTTCATACCGCCATCATACCACATCCCCGCCCGAAAGTAAAGGATTTTTGTTGATATACGCCTGCGCCGCCCGCAACGATGTTGCAGGCGGCGCAGAGTTTTTACAACACACGGTAGCCGAAACTATCCAAATCTTCTTTGATACATTGAGCCTTATACCAAAAATCCACATCGGGGTGTTCACTCTCCCGATAGACGAGGGTAACCGCAGACCCCTCCCGCATGGGATATCCGAACTCGACCCGCTCAAAACAGCCGTATTCCATGATGTGCTCTTTGATACGCTTCCTGCAATGCACGCAGTCGGGGATCAGCACGAAGAGCACGATGCTCGTCTCTTCTCCGTTTTGTTCCTTGTAATATTTCATTCCCTTCCTCCTCTCCCCGCCGCGGGGTCATTATATCTACATTATACCTTAAATTTTTATAAAAAGCAACCAATAGGGTGATATTTTATAACATGATGGGTAAGAATTTATAACCTGCAATACGATATAATGTCTATAAGAGGTTCATCGTATGATAGACATTTTGGATAGCAGGGCACTCTATCAAAGGGTTGAGCAATTGCGGAATGCGCGCGGGTGGTCTGTGTACGAATTGGCGCGCAATGCCGCCATATCTCCCATGACGCTGTATCATTGGCGGGACAGGAATTCATCGCCGAGCCTTGCACTCTTGGAAGCCGTCTGCTCGGCATTCCAAATTACGCTATTTGAATTTCTTGCCGATGAGACAGATGAGACGGTACCCCTCAATCCCGAACAGCGGGAGGTTTTGAGGCTTTGGGAGAAGATGAATCCCGAACAGCGCAAGCACATCCTCGGCATCATGAGAACGCTATCATAAGATGATACTTCTTCTCCGCTCCTTCGGAGCGTCGAGATGAGGAAGGGTGTATGACCGATCGGGAAACGGCAGACAGTAGACGAATCGGGAAACGGCAGACAGTAGACGGATCGGGAAACGCCGAACCGTATGATAGAATTAGAAGCCGTGAATAGTATAACAAATTAGAATGCGCCGCCCGAGGCAAAGCCTCGGGCGGCGCTACGCTATCTTTCATTCAATTCCTGTGCTCGGTGCCGTCCTTATCGACGGTGCCGTCCGTGCAGTAGACGGCGTAATTCTTCAGGTGCTGATCCCAATACTCCTGCTTTTTTATGGCCTTCCATGCGGACATGGTACCGTCGTAACGGATGGCGACGAGGGCAATGTCTCCCCAGAATGCGGCAATTTCCATAAATGTGACGCTGGCGGGAATGGTGACGCTCGTGAGCTCCCTGCACTCCGCAAATGCCCACATGCCGATCTCGGCAACTCCCTCGGGAAGCTCGATGCTCTTCAGCCCTCCGTGGCCGTAGAAGGCGCTTCTGCCGATGCTTACGACGCCCTGCGGGATCCTGCTGTTCTTGCAGCCCACCACGAGCCGCCCCGTGCTTCTCTCAATGATGCAGTTGCCTTCCCCCCTGTATACGGGGTTCTCTTCGGCGACCTCGATGTGCTCCAACGCACTGCAACCCGAAAAGGCGGAACTACCGATGGAAGTGACGCTTGCGGGGATCCTCATTTCCTTGAGCTCGAAGCAGCCGTTGAAGGCGGCAACCCCGATGCTATCTACGCAACTCGGAATGTTGATGCGCTCCAAAGTGCGGCAGTTACGGAAGGCGGCATCGCCGATGGAGCGGATGGAAGAAGGGAGCACCGCGCTCTTCCAATCACGCCGCCGATCGAAGGCCTGTTTCCCGATTTGGGTCACGGGCTTCCCGTCATAATAAGCGGGGAGAAAGAGGGCGGAAGCGCCCGAGATCGCCCCCGCGCCCACCACGGCGTAGCTATCCGTCTCCGCATCGTAAGCATACTCCAAACCGTCGGTGTAGACGGGGCTGAAGCCGCATACGGCGCATACGCCGTCCGCCCCGAAGCTGTGCTTGTCCTCCGCATACTTCACGCCGCACTTCTCGCAGATCCTGAAATGGGACGTTTGGTCTACGTAAAATTTCGTTGCGATGTGCCGATGGGGGCCGCCGATGTATCCGAATGAGGAAAATTTTTCCTTCAAACCGTACTTCATGCGCCCCCTTCCTCCTCCACGACTGCGAGCTCACGGAGGGCGCGGGTATACGAAATATAGCGCTCATTCTCAGACATGCCCCTATCGTACACCGCCACAGTCGAAAATTCAAGGCCCTTGCTCTCGTAGACGCTCATCACGTTTATCTTGGTCTTGGAGAGCTTGCCGTTCTCCGAGAGGATGTGGTAGCCCCGCTTCTTGAAGAGATGCAAGTATTCTTCGCGGGCGATCACGGCCTTGAGGCCCGTCTTACCCCTGAAAAATGCCGCCAAGCCGCCCTGTTTGAGCCTCCGCACCGCCTCGCCGTGCAGGCCGATGGGGCGCATATCGATGCCCTCCATTTGGGAGACGAATTCCACGATCTCGTTGGTATTCCGATAATTTTGGTTGAGGGTGTACACGGGAAGGCCGCCGCCCCACGCCCGAAGCCCCCGCCAAGGGGTGATGTTCTGCTTCAAATCCCCGAAGATCTCAAAGCTCGCATCGCCGTTGATGCGCTTCAACAGGGCGTATTCGCCCGCAGAGACATCCTGCCCCTCATCCACGAACACGAGGCCGTAGCGGGGGGTGAGGTTGCGCCCCGCCTCCGCAAGCACGGTGCAAATGGCGTACCCGTCCGAGGGGTAAATGCCCTTCAACCCAAAGCGCTTTTTGTACTTTTTTACGGTTTCGCGGTACAGCCAGCGGGCGATATCGAGGGGGGAAGTGCACTTTCCGAGGGCGGCGCAGTACCCCGTAAGCCGAATGACGGAGAAGAATTCCCCGAAGAGCTCCATGCCGTCGGAAGCCGATTGGATCCATTCGGAGATGCGCCCCGCCTCCTCCTTGAGCTCCTCCCGCCTCGCGATGCGGTCTGCATAGGTGTAGACTTCGCCCGAGGCACGGCGGACTTTGTACCGCTTCAGATCCAAAATTTCCCTGTCTACGGCCTCGCAGAGCACCTGCAAATCGGAGACCGCCTGAGCGAAAATGGGGGTACCATGTCCGAAGATGAACTGCGCGGAACGGTAAAATCCCGTGAATTGGCGGAAGAAGGCATCGGGCGTTTTGGGGGGTTCTTCGAGCACATAGGAGAGGAAATCCTCGACGTCGTAGAAGGCGCTCATCAGCCCGCGGAAGGGCTTGGTGAAGTAGAACCCGCCCTCCTTGTTATCCTTCATCTCCCCGAGCACGGCGCGGCGCACCCGCGTGGAGGCATTCTTGACGCGGGCAAAGCCCTCCCTGCGGCTGCGGCATGCGGCGAGCACCTTCGTGGCCACTTCGCGGCACTCCTGCCCTGCGAACAGCCCGTAGACGCCGTTATAGATCTTCCCCACCTGCCGCTTCACATCCGAAGGAAAGCGCTCCGAATACAGGTAGCCGAGGTATTCCGTGCTCTCCTTCTCTCCGGAGAGCTTTTCGGAAAGCTTGATGCCCTCGTTTTCGAGGACGCGGAAGAAGTAATCGCGGATGGTCACCGTGCTCACCCGCTTGAGTTCGAGCACCTCCGCAAGCTCATCGATGAAGGCGTTGAAGCTATCCGAGGGGGTAATGACGAGGACGTCCCGCGGGCGGAGGGCCTCGTTGTTATACATGAGATAGCTGAGGCGGTGCAGGAGGATCATCGTCTTTCCGCTCCCCGCACAGCCCTGCAGAACGAAGCTCTCCCGCTCGGGCAGGGTGATGAGTTCGAACTGCTTTTCCTGAATGGTCTGAATGATGTCCCGTACCTTTACATCGTCCTTCCTGCTCTTGATGATGGAGCGAAGGTAGGGGTCGAATAAGATCTCCTCATCCCGCCCCGCGATCTCTTCGGGGGTGAGGACGTCCTTTACGGAGAGGTACTCGTTCTTGAAATCGAGGAGCTTCCCGTTCTTCACGGCAAGCGAACGGCGGAGCACCGTGCGGTATTCATACTCATTGATGATGAAGCTCACCCTGCTCTTTTGATAGTAGCGTACGGCAAAGGGGGCACGCCAATCCACGATCTCCAGGTTGACGTCCCCCTTCTTGCCGATGTAGTAACTATTATACCCCTCCTTTTGGTCTACAACGTCCATGCGGGCGAAGTAGGGCTCAGAAAAGAAGCACTTGTAACTCGAAAGTTTTCTATTGTCGGAGGCAATTTCGGCATTCTTTTGCAGAATGGCACGGTAATCCTCCGCCGAATAATTCTCCCGTGCACGGATGCGGGCAAGCTCCTCCCTTGCCGCCTTGATGCGCCGCTGGATCCTGAGAAGATACACCGCCTTGAGGACGGTCAAAACGGCATCGAGGTGCTCCTGTTCATACGCCTCCTGCCCCGCTTCATCGAGCAGGGAGAGGTACCACTCCTTATCCGCATCCTTCTTCGGAGAGAGCAGTTTTTTCGATTGTTCGGCATCCTGTTTCAAAATGTACCCCCCCGCTTCTCCATATCATATCACAGTTTTCGGGATCCGTGACAATTATTTTTCATTTTTTCCGAAAAAGTTTACGGCTTCTCTTTGAGGCACCTTCTTGCTGCGATAGAACACGCCACGGCCAAGGCGATCAGAGAGACCGCGAAGAGCACGATGGAGAGATAATCGAAGCGGAGCGCCGCATCGAGGCAGGAGAAGAGGATGGCCCCGAGTGCGGAGACCGCCCCTGCCGCCATGCAGAAAAGTTTTCCGAACCTTCCGAAGAGGACTCCGAGGTAGGCATCTGAGAGGGTCTGATACGGCCGCTTCACATACTGCCCGAAGCGGGGCAGGCAGAAGCCCGCCGCGATGAGAAGGACGGAGAGCGGGAACACGGTTACCGCGGGATAGGGAAAGGCGGGCCGCTCGCCGAGCTCCAAATTCTGGGCGGCGAAGCCGAAGAACACCCAACCGATCGCGGCAAGCGCCGTGCCGAGCGCCCCGAAGATGGCAATGATGAGGACGGAGCGCTTTTTCTTGAGGGCAACGACCCACACGCCCAAGGAAAGAAGGGCGGCGGCCGCGGGGAAGGCGGCATACGACCACGAGCTCGAAAATCCGTCTACGAGGCCATGCGCATCGAAGTGGACGGGCGCCCGCTCGGGTAAGAAAACGATGCCCACCAAAAAGGCAACGAGGTTGACGACGGAGAGCGCCGTATATAGAATGGCAGAACTCATCTTCTCCTCCTTAAGGGAACGGGCTCGTAGGTGAGGGCAAGCACCGTCTCCGTGATTTCGGAAAGGGGCGCGGTGCGGATGCTGTAGATGAGCGTCTGGGCGCGGCGGGTCACCTGCACGAGCCCCGCCTCCTTCAGGACGGCGAGGTGGTGGGAGACGGTTGCGGCAGACAGCGAGAATTGATCGCAAATTTCCCCCGCCGTATACGGCCTGTCCTTCACCAAAAGCAAGATCTCTCTGCGCGTCCTATCCGCCATCGCATCCCATACGTTCTTCATCGCGCTTCCTCCGTATTTTGAAAATCATCTAAATAATACCATAACCGCCGTTTTTTGTCAATCATTTTGGAAAATACTTGTAAAAATATTTTATTTCTGTTATAATCGAAATAAGACATATGGCAATTTCTACGTCCTCTCGGCCCTTCGGGCCTCGGGATGAGGTTGGGGCCCTGCTCGGGATGAGGCGGACCTCGCACGGGCTACGGGAGGCCCTGCTCGGAGTACGGAGGGCCATATGCACATTATGGGCAGGGGGATACGATGAAGTTTTACGTCGTGCGGCATTGTAGCACGGAATACAGCGAAAGGAAAATTCACTGCGGGAGCACCGATGCTCCCCTCTCCGAAGAGGGCCTCAAGGAGCGGGAGGCGCTCTTCCAAGTTGCAAAAGAGCTTTCCATCGAGGCCGTGTTCTCCTCCCCCCTCCTGCGGGCTCGGCAGACGGCGGAGGCGCTCGTATGCGAAAGGAACATCCCCCTCCTCCTCGATGCGCGGCTTGCGGAACGGCGGTTCGGGGATTTCGAGGGCACCGACTGCGCCCGCCCCGACGGCAAGATTTGCCGCTACAACTTTGCGGTGAAGTACCCGAACGGGGAATCCAATTTGCAGGTCGCCGCCCGCGTCTACGCCTTCCTCGACGAGGTGCAAAAGAATTATGCGGGGCGGGATATCGCCATCGTCTCCCACGGGAGCGCCTGCCGCATCATCCGCACCTACTTTTTGGAGCTCACCGATGAGGAATTCTATCATTACTCCCAACCAAACGGCTCAATGGAAGTATATGAGATATAGATTTTCCCTTTGAACCTGCGGCAAGCAACCGATGATTGCTTGCCTGTGAAGGGTGTAAACGAAACGGCTTGCGATTTTCACAAGCCGTTTTTTCTGTTTTCCCGTCCTTCTTCAGGCCCTTCCCTCCACAACGCCCTTTACATACGCTTCGGCATTCAGGCCTATCACGATAAAGGCGATTTCCATCAGTACGATCCCGATAAACACACCGACGATCGCATTTGTCAACGCCGTTACAAGCGATACCATGACTACCGATATCAGAAAAATAATCAAGTTGGTGGCAAATAATATGAATACGTTTTTCGCGGTGACAATTTCCTTCATTTCCACCTTTTTCCATGCGTGAACGATGTAGGCTTCCAATAGCGATATGAACCCGAACAAGGATATGGAAACGATCGTGGAAATCAGAGCGCCCGGTTTCCATATCGCGATGAGCCAAGCGCACAGGGAGACAAGGGTGGCGCTTAAAATCGAATCCACAAAAGAGTGAAGAAAATACTTCCATAGAGAGCGCTTCGCCATGTTTCTTCTCACGAGCCATTTGGTAAGGAAAAACCCTCCGATAAGCCCGAGCATCAAGAAAACGATGACGATGGATACATATGCGGCCAGCTCGCTTGTGAATGCGGTGATTGCCGCACTGAACTGCAAAGCATAGACATCGGTACTTTCCACAAAGGAACTTACGCAACCGCTCAGCGTATTCATGAGCCACTCCGAGCTCGTCATGGTGCGGACGGCGCCCCAAGGATCCCCCCAATCCAAAGACCGTATTGCCGATAAAACACTATCCTTCAACGCCGAAAAATCAATGGATGTATCGCTCAATATCGTTTGCACTTCATTGGAAAACTTGGAGACAGAAGAGATCACTCCCGGGATAAATGCAGACATTCCGAAAATCAGCCCGAGTGCGAGGGTGCCGAGCGGCGTGAAAAAATATTTTAGGTTTTTGAAATAGTTTATAATGCCCTGTTTTATCATCCTTTTGCCTCATCCAATAGAAGCCTTGTGCATCGATTCCGCTTCATTATCAAATATTCTTTTCCACGTCCTGCCAATTTGCGTTAGAAAGTATTTCTGCGCTCTCGCCTGTAAAAACTTTCGCTGCTTCTTCATCGCCCTGCAACTGCCAACACATCCAAGCCGTCATATAGCCATCCGTTAAGGTGAGCATATCTTCGTGTTCCGCACCCTTGATCCTTGCACGGAGTTTGAATACGTCATCACCCATCGCCTCATAGTTCTCTTTCAGCGAGAACAGGGGCGCCACGCCCGAAAAATCATTTTCGCCGTATTTGCCCGAATCATCGGAAGAGCCCGTGCCTGCCGCCATAAAATACGGGATCCTGATTTTTGATGCGTCATATTCCCAACCCATATTTTTGGCAAGTTTGGCATAGGCCGCGCTATTGATACCACTCCTTTTATTTCGCCCTTTCGCCTATGAACGCCATCATTCTGTCAAAGGCATCCTTTGCCACGGGATCGACCCGTTCGGAAGCCACAAAACAATGCTGTTTTGTCTCTCCGCGTTCCGCATACGGATCGATAAGAATGTGCTTGCAACCGAGTTTGTCGAGTTCCTCGTGCATGACGTTCATATCGTGCCTGTATTCGCTGCCGAGAAGGACGGCGGCGGGATAACTTTCGGTAAGGCTCTTGATGTTGTTGTACTTTTTAATGTCGTCTTTATTCAGATAGATGCTGCCCTTGACGTAATTCCCGACAAGGATCTTCGTCGCAAAAGAGAATTCCTCGTAATCGAGGGGCGCGTCGTCAAGAATGACCGCCTTTACTTGCTCGGGTTTTAAGGCGGGCGTAATGCCAAGCAATTCGGCATATTCGGGATTCGTGATGATACTGCCGAGCTGACTTGTCATGATCGCGCCCGCAGACGAACCCATAATAACCACGTTGTTCATGTTCAGGTGATACTCTTCGGCGTGTTCCCGCATAAACGCAAACGCCCTGTTCGCCTGAATCAGCGGCACGGGAAAACGGCAGGCGGGGACGAGCGCATAGTCCACGTTGACGATGTTATATCCTGCGGCGCAGATATCGTCGATGAGAGCCGTCGCATCGGTTTCCGCCATGGGGTCTCCCATGTTCTTGCTGCCGGCAAAGAATCCGCCGCCGTGAAAATAGAACAACGTGGGACGGTCTACTTCCCTGTTTTCATCGGGATAAGTGACGTCGAGGAAGCTGTTGGGATATTCCGTATCGTAGTTTATCTCGCTGATGAGATACTGCCCGTTGTCTTTCTTTCCGTCGATCGGCGCATAATACGGCTCATAGGAATTGAAGGGCTTATCGCCGTAGGTCGCTTTCTGAATGAACCCCACGATAATTTGCGTATTGCAAGTAAGCACAAAAAATAGCGTGAGTAAAACTGCAATGACGCCCGCGATACACCCGATGGCGATCCAAATCCGTTTTTTTGTTTTTTTCACAACATGCCTCCTTTTGTTTGACAAGCCCATTCTCGTGTGATATACTCTTAATGGAACTATCGTACCAATACTGTACCACGTTTCCTTTCGTTTGCCAACTGTTTGCAACTTCAAAATGGGGAAACGGTACGCTTTAAGAAAAGTTACCCGTTGCGGTACGAATTCCAAACTATAAAGCAAAACGGTACGAAATCGCAAAAAAGTACCGAAAAGGAGAACTTATGGGTGGGAATGCCAAGACGACGGAGTTCTTAAAAGAGTGCCTTGCGGATGCGCTCATTAAATTACTTCGGAAAAAGCCAATCGAAAAAATATCCGTTCCCGAGATCTCGGAAACGGCACAGGTCGGGAGAACGACCTATTTTCGTAACTTTTCAAGCAAACAGGAGGCAATCACCTTTAAGCTGATGAAGTTATGGGAACGTTGGGCGGAGGAGCACAACGTTGCGGAGCGCAAAAACTTTACGCCCGAAAACGGCCTGACCTTCTTTGAATACAATTACAGTATAAAAGACCTTCTCGCACTCTTCTACGAGCGCGGCCTGCAGACGGCGATCTACAATTCCTTCTATGAGATCATGGTGCCGCAGGATGGCGAGAATGCGCTCGAATGCTACAGGGGCAGGTTTTATTCCTATGGGCTGTTCGGGCTACTTGACGAATGGGTTAGGCGCGGCTTCCACGAAACGCCGCAGGAGATGGCGGAGATCGTCAATCAAATTAGCCAAAAAGAGTAATAAATCGGGGACCGTGCGTCCCCGATTTTTGTTCTTTTATTACGACCGTTACAGGGCGGAGCGGAGCTTTTCGGCGGCCTCTGCACGGGAGGAAGCCCCGAGCTTCTCATAGATGGCGGAGATATAGTTACGGGCCGTGCCGTCGGAGAGCTTCAGGGCGGCGGCAATTTGCTTATTGGTGAAGCCCTCGTAGATCATCAGGGCGATGCGCACTTCCCGCTCGGAGAAGCCGAATTTCCGCTTGAGCTTGATTTCCCGATCGTTGGTGACGAGCCGTGCGGCATCGGCGATGTGGCGGGCGATCTTGGCGGGGAGAATGGTATCCCCCGCGTACGCATTCTTCACCGCCTCGATGAGGGCGGAGGCGGAGACATCCTTCAGAAGATACCCGCTCGCACCGTAGTTGATGGCGTTGAGGATGTAATCGCTGTCGTCGAAGGTGGTGAGGATGAGTACCTTCGTCTGCGGGCGGCGGCGCTTGATCTCCTGCGTGGCAATCACGCCGTTCATGTTGGGCATGCGGATATCCATGAGGACGACGTCGGGCTCGTATTTCTCCACGGCATCGAGGGCATCGAAGCCGTCTTTGGCGATGCCCACCACTTCCAGATCGGGGCAGGAAGAGAGCACGCTCTTGATTCCGTCGGCGAGGATCGCCTGATCGTCTGCAACCAATACTTTTATCATAACTACTCCTTATTTATCTTGGGGAAGGACGGCGTGCAGCTCAAATCCTTCATCGGGCTCCGTTTCGAACCAAACTTCGCCCCCGAGGGCGGCGGCACGCTTCTGCATACCGCCGAGCCCGAAGCCTTCATGGAATTCGGAGAGCTCCTGCCCCACGCCGTTATCGGAGAGCAGGAAGGTGATATGTTCGGCTTTCGATTTGAATTCAAACCAAAACGCCGTAGCATGTCCGTGCCTGAGGCCGTTGGAGATGCCCTCCTTCAGGGCGTGCAGGAAGAAGCGGCGCTTGGCATCGCATACTTTCACGTCGTCGATGTCATAGCGGATGGTGATGCCCGTGCCATCGGTGGAATCGTGAACGATCTCGAGAAGGGCATCCTTTAAGGACTTCTGCTCGGAGCTGCCCGAAAGGAGGTGCACGCTCTCCCGAAGCTCCTCCAGGGCATGCTTAGCCTGCAGGTTGGCGGCCGAGATCTTCTGCTTTGCCTCTTCGGGGTCTGAATCAATGACGAGCCGTGCCGCCTCCGTCTGCATAATGACGGTGGTAATCGAGTGCCCCGCCGTATCATGGATATCCTTTGCGATGCGCTGCCTCTCCTCGAGGGCGGTGGTGCGCTGAAGTTCGAGGTTGGCGGCCTGCAGCTTCTCGTTGCTCGCATTGAGCTCTTCAAATGCCTTGGTAATTTCAATGTTCTTGCGGTAGATCTGAAGCGTCATGTTGATGATGCAGAAGTGCAGAACGATGATGATGAAATCGTTGAGCATGGAAGAGGCGAGGGCGATGATGCTCACGGTTTTGCCCGCAAAGAGATTGGAGAGGATGAAGGTGATGAGGAAGAGCCCCAAACACGATGCCCCCATCGCAATGCTTCCCCGAAGGTCCTTTTGGGTGAGGTAGAATTCGGTGAGAATGACGACGTAGAGCGTGGAGATGAGGGTGCCGTCCGAAAAGACGGTGAGCGCAAGGAGGGCAAGGAAATCCGAGACGTAGCAGACGATCTTCATGGGGACGATGCGCTCGGGCACCGCCCAGAACTTGATGGCGTTCTCCGCCACGAGGAATACGCACACGGGCACGAGCACCTGCCATGCGGCAACGCCGAACACGGTCGCATCCCAATTATTGGCAACGAGGAAGAGCTCTACGACGATGAGGACGCCGAAAATTGCAAATTTTCCGTATTTGACGACGTTCCCCGATAGGAGTTGGGCCTCGAAAAATGAAACTTTTCCCGGTTCTTTCACGGTACAGTCACCCCCGAAATTCTGGCGGCACGGTCTTTGAGGGTCTGAAGCTTGCCCTCGGCGAAATAGCTGAACACACCCCCCTTGCCCGCAATGACGTGGTCGAACATGCGTACGCCGTTGAACGTGCAAATGAGCAGCATATCGAGGGTAAACCTATCATCCTCGATGGAGGGCTCGGCGGGCGCAGACGGATGATTGTGGGAGATGGCGAGCCCGTACGGGCGCACATAGGCGAGGAAGCGGGAGACATCGGCGGGGTTGAGCTTCGCCCGCGTCTGTTCCGCGGAGCGGAGCCGCTTGATGAAATACACCCGACTGCCCCGATCGACGGCGTAGAGCTCCACGACTTCATCCTCGAGCCCATCGAACCGCTCCCTCACAAATTTATGAAAGGACTCCGCATTGGTGAGCTTGGGGTAGTTATCCCGATTGCTCTGCGTACGCCTTCCGAATTCAGACATGCAGGTGAGCAGGCTCAGCGTGGAATCGCCGATGCCCTTGATCTTTTCGAGTTCCTTGATATCCGCCGTCAGGATCCCTTCGAGCCCGCCGAAGGCATTCAAAAGCTCGTGGGCGAGCGGATTGGTGTTGACGCGCGGCGTCGCAAAAAACAGAAGGATCTCCAAAAGTTCATGGTCCTCGAGGTTTCCCGCTTCCCGCTCGAGCCGTATACGCATTCGTTCCCTGTGACCTTCGTGCATTTTCACATTTCCTCTTGGCAGTATTGTATCATAACTTTCAAGTTTTGGCACCAAAAATGGGGGTTGTTTGATAATATTTTTCCTTTCATCGCATACGATTGGTTTTCGTTGACTTCCCTCTCCGATTTTGCTACAATGGCTTCACAATACAAATCACGGAGGAATCGGGAATGAACGATTATCTCGCTCCTACGGTGAGGAGCATTTCGGAAAGCATACGCTTCGACTCGTCCCTGCAAAAGGGCAACCGCCGCGCCCCCTTCGGGCAGGGCGCACTCGCCTGCCTCGAGCACTTTTTAAGCCTCGCACGGGGCATGGGCTTCGAGACCCACAACTACGATGGCTACGCCGGGGAGGTGATCTTCGGCGAAGGGGAAGAATTTGCCATTCTGTGCCATCTCGACGTCGTTCCCGCGGGCGACGGTTGGACGAAGGACCCCTTCGGCGGGATCGTAGAGGACGGAAAAATTTGGGGCAGGGGCGCCGTAGACGATAAGGGCCCCGCGATGTGCTGTCTGTATGCGATGAAGGCGCTCAAGGATGAAGGCTTTCTCCCCTTCCGTAAGGTAAAGCTCATTCTCGGTTGCAACGAAGAGAGCGGATGGGAGTGTATCCGTCACTATAATTCGGTGGCGCATATGCCCGAGGAGGGCTTCTCCCCCGATGCCGATTTCCCCGTCATCTATGCGGAGAAGGGCATCCTGCACGTAAGGCTCCACTTCCCCATCGAGAAATCCCCCTTCCTCTATTTGGAGGGCGGCAAGAGCTCCAACATGGTGTGCGACTATTGCTCGGCGACCCCCCGCACCCTCGCCCCGCAGAAGGCACAAAAGTACGGCCTCATATGCGACGGCAACAAGCTCATATCCCGCGGCAAGAGCGCCCACGGCTCCACGCCCGAACAGGGGGAGAACGCCCTTCTGCCCATGCTCCGCTACTTCTCCGAAAAGAATGATTCGGTGGCGCGGGTGGTCTCCTGCCTCTTCGACGACTGTTACGGCCTCAAAAATTTCAGGGACGAGACGGGCCCTTTGACGCTCTCTCCCAACATGGCGAAGTACCGCCGCCGTACCCTTCAAATTCTGTGCGACATACGATATCCCGCTACCATGTCCGTGGATAAGGTGCACGAAGCGCTTGCAAAGTTCGGCGTAAAGTATGAAACGGTCCACCATCAGGCGCCCCTTCTCGTAGACAAGAACAGCCCCCTATGCAAGACGCTTCTCGAGGTCTTTGAGGAGTGCACGGGGCGGGAGGCGGAGCCCGTTGCCATCGGCGGCGGCACCTATGCGAGGGCGCTCAAGTGCGGCGTCGGCTTCGGCCCCGAATTCCCCGGGGATGAGCCCGTCATTCACCGCCCCGATGAGTACATCACGGTAGAGCGCGTAGAGCTCCTTCTGAACATCTACAAGACGGCCATCCGCCGCCTCACCCAATAAATTATGGGCTACTACCCTCCCTGCCAAACGGCAGGGAGTTTTTTAATCTTTGACGACGGTGAGGGTCACGGGGTCCCCGTTGACATCGAGCTGCTTCGTAAAGCCCTCGTGCGCCCCTTCCTCGATGTTGGAGGCGAGGACGTCCTTCTTGAGGCTCCCCTCCTTCAAGACCCGCGCCGCCCTGCCTTCGGCGGTGTAGTAGATGGAGATCCTGTCCGTCACTTCGAACCCCGCTTCCTTGCGCATGGATTGGATGCGGGAGACGAGTTCGCGCTCGGCGCCCTCATCGAGAAGCTCCTCGGTGAGGCGGGTATCGAGGGCTACCGTAATACCCCGATCCTGTGCTGCGGCATAGCCTGCGGCGGAGGAAGTGAAGATCTGGAGGTCCTCTTCGGAGAGGACGACCTCGCTCCCTGCAAGGGAGAGGGTATACGTTCCGCCGCCCCGCACCGCATTCACCACTTCGCGGGCGTTGCAATCCTTCAAAAATTCGGTGATGACCTTGAGCTGTTTGCCGTACTTGGGCCCCAAGGTGCGCAGTTGCGGCTTTAAGGTGTAGCCCACGAGCTCCTCCGCGTCCCCCACCGAGCGATAATGCTTCACGTTGAGCTCATCGAGCACGACGGAAGCGAGCTCCCCTTCGATGCCGAGCGGCTTATCGCTCGCGACGAGCATCTCCGCAAGGGGCTGGCGGTTCTTGAGGGAGTTGGCGCTACGGGCGCTCCGCCCGAGCTCCACCACGCGGATGGCATTCTCCATTCCCGCCTCGAGCGTCTCATTCACCCATACCATGTCCGCAACGGGATAGTCGCAGAGGTGTACGGAGATGGGAGCTGCCGGGAAGAAGGGCACCACGAGATTGCGGTAGATGAGTTCGGACATGAAGGGCGTGTAGGGCGCGGTGAGCTTTGCGAGGGTGACGAGAACGGTGTAGAGCGTGGTATACGCCGCCGCCTTATCCTCCGTCATGCCGTCTCCCCAATAGCGGTCTCTGCCGCGGCGGACGTACCAATTCGAGAGCTCATCCACGAAATCCTGGATGGCGCGGGCGCTATCCGTGATGTTGTAACCGTTCAGCCATTCATCCACTTCGTGCACGAGGGTATTGAGCTTGGAGAGCACCCACCTATCCATGAGGGAGAGCTTACAGGTCTTGATATCGTACTTGCTCGGGTCGTATCCGTCGATATCCGCATAGAGGGTGAAGAAGGCGTAGGTATTCCAGAGGGTGCCCTGATACTTGCGCTGGACTTCGGAGACGGCCTCCCCATAGAAGCGGGAAGGGATCCACGGGGCGCTGTTGGTATAGAAATACCACCGCACGGCGTCTGCACCCTGCTTATCGAGCACCGTCCACGGGTCTACCACGTTGCCCTTGTGCTTGCTCATCTTGTTGCCGTCCTTATCGTTGACGTGCCCCAACACGATGCAGTTCTTGAAAGGAGCCCGCCCGAAGAGGATGGTGGAAATGACGAGGAGCACATAGAACCAACCCCTCGTCTGGTCCACGGCCTCGCAGATGAAGTCTGCGGGGAAGGTCTCACGGAAGAGATCTTCGTGTTCGAAGGGATAGTGGTACTGCGCGAAGGGCATGGAGCCCGAATCGAACCAACAGTCTATGACTTCGGGGGTGCGCTTCATCGTGCCGCCGCAGTGCGGGCAGGTGCAGGTGAGCGTATCGAGGTAGGGGCGGTGCAGTTCGGTGGTTACGGGTGCCCCCGTCTTTTCGGAGAGCTCCTTGCGGGAACCGATCACCTCAATTCCACCGCAATCGGGGCAGACCCAAACGGGGAGCGGGGTACCCCAATAGCGGTCCCGCGAGAGCCCCCAATCGATGACGTTCTCGAGGAAGTTCCCCATTCTCCCCTCTTTGATGGTCTCGGGCATCCAATTCACCGAGCGGTTGGAGGCAATCAGTTGCTCCTTGACCGCCGTCGTCTTGATGAACCAACTCGAGCGGGCGTAATACATGAGGGGCGTATCGCAACGCCAGCAGTGCGGATATTCATGCTCGAAGGGGAGAGCCTTGAAGAGCTTGCCCTCTTCCCTTAATTTCTTGAGGAGGACCTTATCAGCATCCTTCATGAAGAGGCCGTCGAGGTCGGGGCAACGGCCGTCGAACCGCCCCCTCTCATTGACGAGGGCAATGACGGGAAGGCCGTAATGCTTGCCCACGTTGTAGTCGTCCTGCCCGAAGGCGGGTGCGATGTGTACGACGCCCGTGCCGTCGGTTAAGGTGACGTAGGGGTCGCATACCACCTCGTACACCCGCTTCCAATCCTTATTTTCACGAAGCTCCGCCTCGGCATACGGGAAGAGCGGCTCATACTTGGTGCCCTCGTATCCCCTGCCCGTGCGGCGGTCTACGACGGTGTAGCCCTCGAAGAACTTGTCTGCCAAGGCCTCGGCGAGGATGTAGTGCACCCCGTCCGCATCGATCTCCACATAGTTTTCCTCGGGATTCATGCAGAGCGCCACGTTGGAGGGGAGGGTCCACGGCGTCGTCGTCCACGCGAGGATGTACTTCTCCTCCCCCTTCACTTTGAAGCGGACGACGGCGGAGGTCTCCTTCACCGTCTTATAGCCCTGTGCGACCTCATGGGACGAGATGGCGGTGCCGCAACGGGGGCAGAACGGAACGATCTTATGCCCCTTATAGAGGAGGCCCTTCTTGTAGATCTCCTTGAGCGCCCACCACTCCGATTCGATGTAATCATCGTGATAGGTGACGTAGGGGTGATCCATGTCTACCCAATACCCCACGCGGTCGCTCATCTTCTCCCATTCGCTCTGATATTTGAATACCGATTCCTTGCACTTCTTATTGAAGGGCCCGATGCCGTAACGCTCGATGTCCTTCTTGCCGTCGAGGCCCAAGGACTTTTCGATCTCGAGCTCTACGGGAAGGCCGTGCGTATCCCAACCCGCCTTCCTGAGGACATGCCTGCCCTTCATCGTGTGGTAGCGGGGGATGATATCCTTCATGACGCGCGTCAAGACATGCCCGATGTGCGGCTTGCCGTTGGCGGTGGGCGGCCCAT
Source organism: uncultured Clostridia bacterium (assembly GCA_947625025.1). Taxonomy (GTDB): domain Bacteria; phylum Bacillota; class Clostridia; order Christensenellales; family Borkfalkiaceae; genus Gallimonas. Next base: position 1,378 of record CANQMQ010000017.1, on the reverse strand, counting down.
CGAAGAAGGAGAATTCCTCCCCGCCCGCATTCTTCTCTACCGACTTCTCAAAGACGTGATTTTGCTTCCAGAAGGAGACGACTTCCTTCTCCCGCTCTACAAAATCGAGCGACGTATCCACTTTCTCGTACATGGTATGCTCCTATGCTCCCCGCCCGAATTTCGGGCAAAATTTTTGATATAAAATTTGCCTCCGCGTTTTGGAATACGCGAAGGCATATCAACCACCAAAACAAACAGACATTTGCCGCAAGGATCACGGCTTGCGAACCCGTGCAGAGTTACTCTCATTTCCCCCTGCAAGCTCGAAAGGGGATACCCGCACCGCACCGCTCTCCCCTCTCACCTTGCGGGATTCTCTGTATACGGCTTACCGCTGCGGACCTATCCTTTCTCAGACGCTTTTGGTATTCAGTTTTCTCCATTATAACAATTCCGCCCCCAAAAGGCAAGCGTTTTGCAAATATTTGTGGGGATTTTCAAGGGCTTCAAGGAACGGTTACGGCAACCCTCACCGTAACCCTTACGGTGCCCCTTCCCTCACCCGAAGATGCCCTTGCGGGGGCGGATCTCCTTCACCGAAAACCCCGCATCCTGCAGGATGGCGCAGAGGGCCTCATCGGGAAGGGCGGCATCCACAAAGATGCGGTTCTTTTTATAGTCCGCCCGTGCGCCCGTAACCCCATCGGAGAGGAGCAGTTTCTTTTCTGCCCGCTCGGCACACCGCTTACAGCAAAGATCTTCGATTTCAATTACCTTCTTCATGGGAAAAGTATACCACGCCCGCCGCCCTTTGTAAACAAATTTCGGGGGGCAATGCGATGCCCTTTTCGGGAAAGGATGGGCGGCATACGGGAAAATAAAAAAATTTTTTGTTTTACGCCAAAAACGCTTGCATTCTTTTTGCGGATGTGGTATAGTAATCAAGCAAGTTCGGAAGTTTAGCTCAGCTGGGAGAGCACCTGCCTTACAAGCAGGGGGTCATAGGTTCGAACCCTATAACTTCCACCAATACAGCGCGGATAGCTTCTTATGCGGGAATAGCTCAGTGGTAGAGCGCCACCTTGCCAAGGTGGATGTCGCGGGTTCGAGTCTCGTTTCCCGCTCCAAACACAGCTCCGCGCTGTTTTTTTTGGCGCCATAGCCAAGTGGTAAGGCAAGGGTCTGCAAAACCCTGACTCCCCGGTTCAAATCCGGGTGGCGCCTCCATAAGCACCCTTTCGGGTGCTTTTTTTGTTTTGATGGAGACTGCGGGAGAGCATGCGCAGGCGCATTTGATTCCCCACATCAAAAAAGTACGCGGAATATCTTATTCCGTGTACCGAAAATGCCCGAAATCTTCCAAAAAACTCTTTCTATTTTACAAGGCTTATCGTAT
>CANQMQ010000016.1 GCA_947625025.1 uncultured Clostridia bacterium | reverse complement strand
CAAACCGGGGGGGGGTGTATAATAGACCATGTTATAATATTACATAACATGGAGGAAAACATGAAAAAGCGGTGGATTATGGTTGTGCTTACGTTCGTTGCAGCGCTTTGCTTGTGTCTTGGTATAGCAGGGTGCACCGGAATGCGGAATAGCAACAACACGGGGGACGATAACAGTACTCAGACGCCCGATGATACGTCGCCCGATGATGATGCCACCCCACATGTCCATGATTGGGGCGAATGGACGGTAACAAGAGCGGCAACCTGTACGGAAGCGGGTGAGGAGACGCGCACCTGCAAGAAGGATAGCTTGCACAAAGAGACCCGCCCGATAGAAGCACTGGGACATGAGTTCGGGGCATATGTTTCCAACGGCGATGCGACTTGTACGGAAGACGGTACAGAAACGGCGCAGTGCATCCGTTGTACCCAACAGGATACGCGCGTCTTATATGGCTCAGCCTTGGGGCATGAATTTGGGGCGTATATTTCCAACAACGATGCGACTTGCACGGAAGACGGGACAGAAACGGCACAGTGTATTCGTTGTACCCAACGGGATACGCAAGTCTTATATGGCTCAGCCTTGGGACATGAGTTCGGGGCGTATATTTCCAACAACGATGCGACTTGCACGGAAGACGGGACAGAAACGGCACAGTGTATTCGTTGTACCCAACGGGATACGCAAGTCTTATATGGCTCAGCCTTGGGGCATGAATTTGGGATTTATGTTTATAATGGAGACGCAAGTTGCCTCAATAACGGCACGGAAACAGCGCAGTGCATTCGCTGTACCCAACAGGATACAAGGGAAAGTTGGGGCACCGCCCTTGGGCATACATTTGAGACCTATATTTACAACGATGATGCTACGTGCCTCTACAACGGCACGGAAACAGCGCAGTGTATTCGTTGTACCCAACAGGATACAAGGGAAAAATTAGATTCTGCACTCGGGCATAATTTTGAGACGTATGTCTCCAACGGCGATGCGACATGTTGGAATATTGGCACGGAGACTGCACAATGCACGCGCTGCGAGGCGCAAGATACACGTGAGGATGTCGGTTCGTCGGGACATCGATATGAGTCTTTCGAAGGGAAGGAACCCACGTGTGCAGAGAATGGATATACTCCGTACAAGGTTTGTAGTAGATGCGCCGAGGTGGTGGAGAAAGAATTTATTCCTGCTCTTCATGTAGAATATAACGATTATGGTTACGTTGAAGGATTATCAGCCAAGTGTCATGATAGCGAAATTAAGATCCCCGAGACTTATTGCGATGTTCCGGTAACTACCATAGGCGAACGAGCATTTCAAAATTGTACAGGATTAAAGAGTGTTGTTCTCTCAGACAATGTTAAAATAATCTCCACCTCTGCATTTGAGGGATGCATCGGATTGGAAAACATCACCCTCCCCCAAACGCTTTCTTCGATTAAGGATTTTGCTTTTTCTAATTGTAGTGGGTTGGCCGAGATTGAGATTCCCAACGGCGTGACTGAGATAGGGGCTTCTGCTTTCTACGCGTGCGGTTGCCTTACGAATATCACCATACCCGGTAGAGTGACTTCAATTGGGGACAATGCGTTCGATGGGTGCTATGGGCTGAAAGATCTCTCAATAAAAGAAGGGGTTATTATAATCGGTAATTATACGTTCAGAGGGTGTAGCGGGTTGACGGGAGAACTAATAATTCCCAATAGTGTAACCTCAATCTTCGGGTCTGCCTTTGAGGGATGCAATGGGTTAGCAGAAGTAAAATTTGGCAATGAATTGACATACATTGGGGGTGATGCCTTCGAAAGCTGTAATCAGTTGACGGACATTTCGTTCCCAAACGGTTTGGATACAATCGAAGGCGGCGCGTTTAAGGATTGTACTTCTCTTATCAACGTGGTGATCCCGTCAAGTGTAACGCGCATAGGAGAAGGCGCGTTTGGGGGTTGCGATTCGATCGAAAGCCTTACCATTCCTTTTATAGGCAGCGGGCCGTATGACCCATCGTATACGAGTATCGGCTATATTTTTGCCGGTAGCGGTGTCCCGAAGTCGTTAAGGAGAGTCGTTGTTACAGGTGGGACGGAAATCGGTAAAGGCGCGTTTGAGAATTGCGAATATATTACAAGCATTGAGCTTTCCGATGATATTACCGAAATCGGAGACCAAGCATTTGCTTATTCTCAATCGTTGATAATGGTCAATATTCCTAAAAAGCTGACCAAAATCGGATCGGGCGTTTTTCAGCAAACGCATATTCATAGCGACTTGGAAATTCCTGCATGCCTAACCGATATTGCTGAAGGCGCATTTGTATGGAGCGACTTTGATGGTATCATCGTGCAAGACGGCAATCCCAAATATCACAGCAAGGGCGATTGCTTGATTGAGACAGAGACTGGAAGATTGCTTTTGGGTTGCAAGAAAAGCGTGATCCCCAATGATGGCAGCGTGCGAACGATTGCGAATAGTGCATTTTATTTTATCGTTGGGCAGGCTCCAATAGAGCTTCCCGATAGTTTGGTTGCAATTGAAAGCTATGCTTTTATGGGTTATACATGGTATTCGGGCGAGATAAAGATTCCCGCTAACGTACTTACAATCGAAGAAGATGCATTCGTTGATGCTTATGGTCTTGAGGCCATTACGGTTGACGATGGCAATCTAAACTATAGTAGTCAAGATGGGATTTTATATAACAATGGAAAGACTGAAATGCTGTACATCCCAAGCGGGCTCAAGGGTGCGGTTGCCATTCCGAAAGGCATAACGGAGATTGGGGACTGTGCGTTCAACAATTTCAGTGAGCTGACAAGTATTACGATCCCGAGTACCGTGACCTTAATCGGAGGGGATGCATTTGGTAACTGCTACAAACTAATAGAGGTTTGGAACTATTCGGATTTGAATATTGTAAAAGGCGAGGATACGTTTGGCGGAATAGCACGTTATGCCAAAAATGTTTATACGACAAATGTAGAGACCAAGCAAACGACAACGAACGACGGATATATCTTTTATGAAGATGAGGATGAGGTTTATTTGATCGGTTATATTGGAGATGATTCGGACTTAGTATTACCGAAAAAATCCCCTCATGGGAAGAATTATGCAATAAACCAATATGCATTTGGGTGGTACGGCAAAATGCAAAGCATTGAAATTCCAAACAGCGTTACTTCGATTGGCGACATGGCATTTTGGAGTTGTGGCGGGCTTGAAAGCATAGTAATTCCCGAAAGCGTAATTTCAATTGGGCATTACGCGTTTGCTAACTGTTGGTCTCTCGAAACGATTGAGGTGTCGAAGGCAAATCCCATATATCGCAGTGAGCAAAATTGTTTGATTGAAATTGAAACAGGGCAGCTTGTTTCGGGATGTAAAAGTAGTATAATTCCCTCTGGCGTAGCTTCAATTGGGGAAGGAGCTTTCTATGGTTGCAGCGTGTTAACCGGTATACAGTTTCCTAATAGTGTGGTTCAGATCGGGGAATATGCCTTCTATAACGGCAATCTTCAATTTATCACCTTTGCCCAGGATAGCAAACTCGAAACGATTGAGGCTCGGGCATTCTACAATTGTGGGGGCTTTACGAGTATTGAAATTCCAGAGGGCGTGACAAAGATTGGAGAACAGGCGTTTTTTGGCTGTGACGATCTTACTCGCGTTGCAATTCCCGATAGCATAAGAGAAATTAAGGAAGAAACATTTGCTTCATGTGTTAAGCTTAAAGATATCGATTTCGGGAGTGGCGTTACGACGCTTGGATTTAGAGCGTTTTATATCTGTAGTGCGTTGACGAGCATCTTTATTCCTGAGAATATAACTTCTATTGATGGAACGGCATTTGAAACTTGCAGCAAGCTTGAAAGTTTTGTTGTCGATGATAAAAATGAGTTTTATAGTAGTTATTGCGGTATCTTATACAATAAAAATAAAACCATAATGATAGCTGTCCCCCGAGGCATTAAAGGAGCGGTAGAGATTCCTACCGGCTGTACTGCATTCTGTCACTCTGCGTTTTATGGTTGTGAAGGTTTAACAAGTATCGAAATCCCTGATAGTATAACAACGATCGATACAGTGTTTTATTATTGCAGCAACTTAACAAATATCACTATACATAATACTATCGTATCAATTAAACAATCTGCGTTTGCCTACTGTGAAAAGTTAACGGAAATTAATTTTGACGGGACAATTGATGAATGGCAAGGGATTGAAAAAGCAGACAGTTGGGCTCCTTATTCTGATTACACCGTGATTTGCACGGATGGGACCATCGATAAGGATGGCACCGAGCATAGGAACGCATAGGAATGAAACCATCATAACATTAGCCGCCCGAGGCTTTGCCTCGGGCGGCGTATTCTATTTCCCCCTTCTCGGGCTTGAATGATTGGAGAAATCATGCCATATAACTTGCAATCGGGCGGCGGGTGTGGTATAATGTCCGCATGGAACTATTTTCGGCGGAAAAGTACCGCGCAAAGCGGATCTGCGTTGCCCTCTCGGGCGGGGTGGATTCGGTTTGTCTCCTGCATGCACTGCATATGCAGGCGGAGCGGTATGGGTTGATGCTGACTGCAGTCCATGTGGAGCACGGGATCCGCGGGGAGGAATCTCTGAGAGATGCCGCGTTCTGTGAAGCGCTGTGCAGCGAGTGGGGGATCCCCCTCACCGTAGAGCACACCAACATCCCCGCGCTTGCGGCAGCGTGGAAGGTCGGCATCGAGGAGATGGCGCGTACTTACCGCTACGAACACTTCACACGCCTCGTCAAGAGCGGGCAGTGCGATGCCGTTGCGACGGCGCACCACCGCGGAGACGTCGCCGAGACCGTCCTCTTCCGCCTTGCCCGCGGCACGGCGCTCGTCGGCATGCATGCCATCATCGAGCGGCCCGAGCTCATCCGCCCCATGCTCGGCGTCTCCAAGGATGCCATCTTGGCGTATGCGGAGCACTACGGCCTCTCCTATGTGGAGGATTCCTCCAACGGGGACGAGAACTACACCCGAAACTTCATCCGCCATGAAGTGCTGCCCGTATTTTCCCAAATTTCCAACGGGGCGGAGGAGCACCTCGTGCGCTTTGCGACGCTTGCCGCCCGTGACGACGACTATCTCTACTCCCTTGCCCGAAAGTCCATCGAGCATTTGGGGGATGAGGCCCGCATCCCCGCAGACCTTCCCGCCCCCCTTCTCACCCGTGCCTGCCTTCTGTGCATGGAGGAGGAGAAGGATTACACGTCCGCAGCCATCAAGGAAGCTCTGAAGCTCGCCACCCTGCAGAGCGGCAGGAGAGTGACCCTTGCTTCGGGAAGGGAGGCGGCACGGGAATATGATTCCATTGTGTTTTACACCCCCAAGGAGCAGGATATGCGGGTGCTGCCCTTCACCCCCGAAGCGGGGGCGTACTTTATCGGAGGCCGTGAATTCTGCGTGGATACGGCCGCACGAGAGGGGGCGCTGCGGGTGGATTTAGATGCCTTCCCCGAGGGGTGCGTGGTACGCACCAGAAGGGAGGGAGACGTGATTACCCCATACCATGCCCGCAGAAAGACCCTAAAAAAGTTCCTGACGGACCGCAAAATTTCCGCACGGGCGGGCAAGAATCTGCCCCTCATCGCACGGGGGGAGGAGATCCTCGCCGTGGTGGGCGTGGAAATTTCGGACAGCGTAAAAATAACGGATACGACCGCCCGTGTGGGCTATCTCATATAGACAAAGGAGGAAAGCTATGCATCCCGATTGCGAAAAGATCATGTTGACGGAGGAGGAGATCCGCTCCCGCGTCAAGGCGGTGGCCCTCGAGGTAGATAGGGCGTACCAAGGCAAGTGTCCGCTCGTCGTAGGAATCCTGAAGGGGAGCATCATCTTCTATTCAGACTTCATCCGAGACCTCTCCATTCCCGTCGAACTCGACTTCATGGCCGTCTCTTCCTACGGTTCGGGCGCCGTCTCTTCGGGCAAGCTCCGCATCAAGAAGGACCTCGATAAGGATGTGAGCGGCAGGGACGTCATTATCGTGGAGGACATCATCGATAGCGGCTTCACCCTTGCCAACCTCAAGGCGCTCCTTCATGAGAGAGGGGCCTCTTCGGTGTGCATCGTCACCCTCCTCAACAAGGTGGAGCGGCGGGAATACGATATCGTGCCCGATTACAACTGCTTCGAGATCGCCAACGAGTTTGTGATAGGCTACGGCCTTGATTACAACGAGCAGTACCGCAATCTTCCCTACATCGGCATCCTGAAGCGGGAAGTTTACGGGGGTTGAGGGCATAGAAGAAGGCGCCGCCGAATGTTCGGCGGCGCCTTCGCGCGTCCTTTTTTTGTAAACTGCTTTATTTGGTAAACTGCGCCTCTTTTAAGGTATAGGTGAAGGTGCCGAGGTCGTCGAGGGCGTAGGTCTGCATGGAGAGGAGCACGTTGCGGTAGGTATTCGAATCGGGGTTGGTGCACTTGGCATAGACGTAGCTCTGCGGGCGGCCCGTGTAGACGGTGTTCGCATAGGAGAGGGAGAAGGTGACGACGTCGATGTTCTGCTTGACGGGGGTGCCGTTCATCTCGAAGGAGACTTCGCGGTTTTCCACGACGGGCGTCCCCGAAGAGGCCACGCTCTCCTCGATGCCCTTGACGGGGTTGATGGTGGAGATACGGATGGCCGCCGTGGTATCGAGGGCGCGGAGCACCAGGAGGAGCTGTTCGTTGTCGAAGAAGGTGTTGCCGTTCTTGATCTTCACCGTCTTTTCGGTGACGGCGGCCTCGGGGTCTGTCGCTTGGTTGTCCTTGAATACCGTCTTGGCCTCCGTCAGTTCATCGTTATAGGAGACGGTGTAGGTGTAGTCATACTTGAGCCCCGCATCCTTCTCGCTCGTGGCGGAGACGTTGGGGGTGTGGGACTGCACCTTCTTTTCACTGCGGATGGGGCGAAGGGAATCCGAAACGCCCATGAACCAGACATCGGAGAGAACGGTATCGGTGAAATCCTCCCCCTTGGTGCCGTTGTAGGCAAACCTGCCCGTCACGTTAAGTTCGGAGTGCAGGTGGTAACCGTGGAAGCCCACGGGAATGCCTTCGAGACCGAGCTCGGGGGTGTTGGTGACGTCCTCGAAGAGGATGGTATAAGTGCCTTCATCGTAGGAGAGGGAGACCCCTTCCGAGATAGTTTCGGGTGCAAACGTCACCGCATAGGTGAGGGTTTCCTTGGTCTCCGAGATGTTGGTTACGGTCGTGTTGGAATACCAATTGGGCACAAGCGGGGTGCCCGTTACCGCTCCGTTGCACGCCACGGCGGCGGCAAGGGGGAAGAGCAGGGCGAGTGCGGCAAGACTTTTCTTCATGATTTCTCCTGAAAGAGTGCTGTTTGTAGAACATTATAGCACAAAAATTCGGATTTGTAAAAATAAAACGTGGAATTATTTCATGAAATATGGTATAATAGAAAAAAATTTTCGGAGTTACGATGACAAGGCTGATTGAAGCGGATACGCTCGACGATGCGCTCTGTGCGCTTGCGGCGCTCGTGGGAGAAAACGAAGCACGGAAGGAGGCTACCCTCGTCTTTTGTGAGGACAGGCTCACCCTGCTCGCGGAGAAGGCGATCTTAAGGGAGCGGGGCGGCACCTTCCTCACCGAGGTCACCACCTTCCGCCGCGTGCTCGGCAAGGGGGAGATGCTCTCCAAGCAGGGCTCCGTCCTCGAGCTCTCCGCCCTCTTAGAGCAGTATGAAGGCGAACTCAAGTGCTTCAAAAAGAGCGCGGCACAGGCGGTATACGAGACCATTGCCCAGCTCTCCGCCTCCTGCGTGGACGGGGAACTGCTCTCCTCCTGCATGGGGGAGGCGGACGATATGCTTGCCAAAAAGCTCTCCGATCTCTCCTTCTTGCTCACAAAATACAACGAATTTCTGCACGAAAATCACCTGCTCGATGAAAACGGCTACCTCGCCCTCTTGCCCTCCCGCCTGCGGGAGAGCGGCCTCGAGGAGACCAACGTCGTATTCTTTGCCTTCCCTTCTTTCACGCGGCAGGCGCGTGAAGTGCTCCGCACCGCCATGCAGTGTGCAAGGCGCACCGCGGGTATCTTCCTCGGCGGGACGGGCGAACTCTACACCAACGAGGCCTCGGAGGCCTTTGCCCGCGTCTCGGAGGAGTTCGGGGGCGCTAAGCGGGAGCGGGCGAAGTCTACCCTCGAAGGGGAGGCGAAACTCGTCTACGAGAGCCTGTACCGTATCTCCCAAAAATCGGGGGATGAGAAGAAAGAGGCCACCCATGTCTGGAAGCTGACCGCAGGAGATGAGGCGGAGGAGATGGAAAAAGTCGCCGCCCTCATCAAAAAACATGTGGCGGAGGGCAGGCGGTACCGCGATATTTCGGTGCTCGTGGGCGGGCCCGAATACCTCCTTCCCGCCATCAAGGCATTCGAGGCCTTCCATATCCCCTGCGATGCCGATGTGAAGCGGCCATTCTCCCGCCATCCCTTCTGCCGCTTCGTATTCGATGTGCTTGCGGCGGTTGCGGACGGGGTGCTCCCCGAAGAGGCGGATGCCGTGCTCTCCTCCTTTTATTTCGGGGAGAGCGGGCAGTATCGCAACTATTTGCTCAAATTCGGGGGCTGGCGGGGGGCGGTGCGCCGTGCCATCCGCGAGGGCGATGCCGTCAAGGAATACGATCGGGAGGCCCTCGTAGTATGCCGAGAAAAACTTCTCTCCATCTTAGATCTCTTCAAGAGTACGGATACGGGCGCCGCCTATGCGGATGCCATTTGGAAGCTCTACGACCTCGTGGACGGGGAGCGGGTCGGGGAGGAGCTGCAAAGGCGGCTGCCTCCCGACGAGGCCGCCTTCCTCGATCTCTCCCGCCTCAGGATCGCCCTCGATGAGGCAAAGCGGGTGGTGGGGGAGCGAAAATTTTCTGCCCGTGCCTTCTTGGGCATCCTCAAAAACGGGCTCGAGGCACTCACCGTATCCATCATTCCCCCCCATGCGGATGCCGTATTCGTGGGGGACGTGACGGACAGCAAGATTTGCCGTGCGGATATCCTCTTCTGCGTGGGGCTCACCGATGCCCTGCCCGTCGTCTCACAGGATACCGCCATCGTATCGGATGCCGAGATCGAGCGTCTCTCCAAACTTCAGGTGGAGATCGAGCCCGCGATCGCGGCCGTCAACCGCCGTGCCCGTGAGGCGTTTGCGCTCAACCTGTGTGCCTTCCGCGAGGCGCTGTACCTCAGCTGCCCCGCCCGCAAGGGGGGTGCGGAGGCGGCGGAGAGCGAGATCTTTACCTACCTCGGGCGGGCGATGAAGTTTCAAAAGGAGCCCGAGATCTTCCCCTACGACTGCGCGGAGCTTCCTCCCGCCGTGCTCGCCTACTACCGCTCCCTCGAAGAGCAGGGCGAAATGGAATCGGAGGAGGTACGGCGCCGCGGCTGTATTTTGGAAGCCCTCAAAAGATGGGGGGTGGACGTCGCCCAAGGCCCAAAGACGAGAGAATTCTCGGAGGCGGGGCGGCTGTATTTCAGAAGAGAGATTTCCCCTACGCTATTGGAGGATTACTTCGCCTGCCCCTACAAGGCCTTTGCGATGCGGGCGCTCCGCATGCGGGAGCGGGAGGAACGCACCCCCCTCGATGCCGCAGACGCGGGCACCTTCGTGCATGCCGTCCTCGAGAAGGTGGCGGCAAACTTCAATGAAATTACCTCCGTCGAAGCGTGCCGTGAAGCGGCCTCCGCCCTCGCAAGAGAGCTCCTTTCGAGCCCCCGCTTCTCCGCATTGGGGGAGACAAAGGCGGGAGCGTACACCGCAGAGCGGCTCGTGAAGGAGGCGGAGACGGTTACGGCGGCGGCGTATCTCCAACTCATCCGCTCCAATTACCGCGTAGACGGGGCGGAGCAAATCGTAGAATATAAAGACCTCAAGCTGAAGGGCAAGGTAGACCGCATCGACCGTGCGGGAGACTGCGTCCGCGTCATCGACTACAAGACGGGCTCCTTCGACGATAAGCCCGCTGCCTACTACACGGGCAGGAAACTTCAGCTCGAGCTCTACTTGCTCGCAAGCTCGGAGGGGGGGATCCCCGCGGGTGCCTTCTACTTCCCCGCGGCGGATGAATTCATGAAAACGGATGAGGGGAAATTCCGCATGCGCGGATTCTATTGTAACGATGAGGAGATCGTACGAAACCTCGACCCCGCCTACGATGGCAAGAAGAGTGACTTCTTCGAGGGCGGGCGCTCGGGGAAGGGCATGGCGGGGGATGTGTTTGCAGACTTCCTCACCTACGGCCGCCTCGTCTCTGAGAAGGCGGAAGAGGAGATGCGGGCGGGCAACATCGCCCCCTCCCCCTATGAGGGGACGTGCGCCTACTGCAAGCTCAAGGGCGCATGCGGCTTTGTGGGGAATGCCCGCTCGGAGGGCTCGTTGAGCTGTGCGGACATCGCCGAAATCGCCCATAACGCAAAGGAGGACGAGGACGTATGAAGCCTACCGAGGAACAACAAAAGGTAATCGACGCCCGCGGACAGATCATCGTATCCGCCTCTGCGGGAAGCGGCAAGACGAGCACCATGATCGAGCGCATCCTCTCCCTCTTGGAGAGCGGAGCGAGCATCCGAAGCATGCTCGCCGTAACCTTCACCAATAAGGCGGCCGCCGAGATGCGGGAGAAGATTCGAAAAGCGCTCATCGGGCGCCTCGAGAAGGAGGCGGACCCCGCCCTGCATGCCCACCTCGCCGCCCAGCTCCGCGCCCTCCCCCTCGCCGATATATGCACCATCCATGCCTTTTGCGGGAGATTGGTGCGTACTTACTTTTACCTTTTGGAAATAGACCCCCGCTTCCGCATTGTGGGGGAGGAGGATGCCGAGGGGCAGAGCCTCTCCGCCCGTGCCCTCAACGAGGCCTTTGAGGAGGCCTACGAGGAGGGGGGAGAGCAATTTGCTTCCCTGCTTGCGGTGTACTTCCGCAAGAAGAAGGATGCCCGCCTCAGGGAGATCGTGAAGGCGGTCTATGCAAAGCTCCGTGAACAGGCCGATTGGCGGGAACTTGCAGAGCGTATCCGTGCAAACGGGGTGGAAGAGGCGTTTGCACGGGCGGAAGCGGAGCTTACAGAGGACATCCGCACCCGTGCAAGGCGCATCGCGGAGCGGGCGGAGCTCGTTGCAGGCGGGGTGCAGGGCTGTGCCGAAAAGACGAGGGCGGCATTCGATGCCGCATGCGATGCCGCCGATGCCTTGAAGTGCTTTGAGGGGTCTCTCTTCGAGATGCAGAAGCTCCCGCCGCCCACAATTCCCCGCCGTGCCAATGCCGTGAAGAGCGATCCCGCCAGCGTCTACTATTCGGAGCGGGTGAGCGAGATTGCCTCCGAAGTGAAGGAACTCTATAAATTGCCCCTCGCCTATGGGAGCCGTGAAGAGGAACTTAGGCGCTGTGAAGAGGCGCATGTGCTTGCAAGGGCGGTCTTGGGCCTCGTTCTGCGCTACGATGAACTGTATGCGGATGCCAAGCGGGAGGCGGGCGTACTCGACTATTCGGATTTGGAGCACTTCGCCCTCCGTATCCTCGCCGATGAAGAGGCATTGGGGGCGGTGCGGGGGAAGTATCAACATATCTTCGTGGATGAATACCAGGATGTCAACCCCCTGCAGGAGAAGCTCATCGGCCTCATCGGCGGGGACGACGTGTTCATGGTGGGGGACCCCAAGCAGGCGATCTATGCCTTCCGCGGCAGCCGCTCGGCGTTCTTCAACCAAAAATTCGAGGAGTACCGAAAGGGCGGAGCGGGCAAGGCGGCGCTCTCCCTCAACCAAAACTTCCGTTCCTCCGCTGAAGTCTTAAATGCTGTCAACGCCGTATTCACCCGTGCCCTCGAGGGCTATGTGGAGATGAAGGGGGGCACGAAGGGCGGGGGCGTGTATGTCTACGATCCGCCCGAAGGGGAAGAGATTATAAAAGAGAAGCCGCGCACGGTGTATTCGGTGAAGAAGGAGGCCGCGGAGGGGTACGATTTCACCGCCGACTGCGTGCGGCAAATTATCTTTGAGGAGCGCATAAAGACGTATTACAACGCAAAGGAGAAGAGGGAAGTTCCCGTAGCCTTCGGGGATATCGCCGTACTCGTGCGCAAGCGGACGGGCTCTGCGGGCAAGATCGTGCGGCTCCTCTCTGAGAGCGGCATTCCCGTCTCCTCTTCTGCCCCCGTCAACATCTGTGATCACTTCGAGGTGCGGCTGCTCATCGATTGGCTCTCCTTCCTCGATAACCCCGAGCAGGATATTCCGATGGCCACCGCCATGCTCTCCGCTTTGGGCGGGTTTACAGAGCAGGAGCTTGCCGTTCTCCGCTTCAAAGTTGAAAGGACGCTCCGCGAATTCCCCTTGAATTTCCGCTCCACCGTAAAGACCTATCTCGAGGGGTACAGGGAGAGCGGGGATGATCTCACCCGAAAACTCATCACCTTCTTCGAACGGGCAGAGCGCCTTTCCGACCTTGCCAAAGTGAAGAGTGCGGCGGAGATGCTCGAGCTCCTGCTCGCAGAGGGGCTCGAGGCGCAGATCGCCGCCAAGGGCAGTGCGGGAGAGCGGCTTGCACGGGTGCACCGCCTCGTTTCGGAGAGCGAGAAGTGCGGGAGCGTACACGAATTCCTGCGCCGCCTCGAGGATGCCGATATGCGCATCAACTTCACGGAGAGCGGGGGTACGGATGCCGTACACGTCATGACGATGCACGCCGCCAAGGGGCTCGAATTTCCCGTCGTCATTGTCGCCGACCTCGATACCAACTTCCACCCCGAAGATCGGCCCGATATGATGGTCTCCGAGGACTTTGGGCTGCTGCCCCGCTGTTTCGATACCGAGGCAAAGACGTATTCGGAGACCCTGCTTCGGGAGGCGGCGGCCCTTCACGAGCGGCGGGAGACCAAGGAGGGGGAGAAGAACCTCCTCTACGTCGCCATGACCCGTGCGGAGGCCCGCCTTCACCTCATCTTTTCCAAGCGGCGGGAGACCATATCCCCCGAGGAAGAGGCCTTCCGTTACCGCCCCGAGGATGCGGGAAGGATGTCTGACTTCATCCCGAGAAGCGAACTTCCGTGCACCAAGGGTACCTTCCAAAGGATCCGGGAGCCGCAGATGGAAGAGGGGCATGCGGGGGGCTTCGACGAGGCCACCGTAACAAAAATTTTGGCGGCCCGCGCCCCCTATCCCCATGAGGCGAGCTGCCGCCTTCCCGTAAAGGACAGCGCAACGGGGCTCCTTCGGCAACGCGGCGACCTGCCCCGCATTCATTTTGAGGACGACATTTCGGACATGGGTGGGGTATTTGATACGGAGACGGGCACGGCGTACCACGCCTTCCTGCAATTTTACAACTTCGGCAGGGATGCCCATGAGGAGCTCGTGCGGATGCAGCGGGAAGAGCTTCTAACGGAGGAGCAGGTGGGGCGCATTGACCTTACACACCTTTCCCGCATCGTGCAAATTCCCGCCCTCAGGCGGCTCGAAGGCAAAGAGGTGCTCCGCGAACAGCGGTTCCTCGTCACCCTCCCCGCAGACGGCTTTTCGGATGTCTATGCGGATGAGGACGGGAGCGTCGCAAGCGACGACGTCATTTTCCAGGGGGCAATCGACTTGCTCCTCTGTGAGGACGGAAGGTATACCGTATACGATTACAAGTACTCCTCAAGAGGAGATGCCGATCTTAAGGCGCACTACGAAGTGCAGATGCGGCTGTACCGCAAGGCAGTCGCCAAAATCAAGGGGGTGCGCGAAGAGGACGTGGGGGTGTACCTCGTCAACATCGCAAGGGGGAGCGTGCTCCCGATGTGACGGAATTTCCCAAAATTCGGCCAATGGAGTCAGGTTTCGACGGAAAAACGGGGGTATCCTCTAAGGGCTATGCCCGCACAACTGTTCTCCAAACTTTCGGGGGCGCTTGAAGCCGTACCCCTGTGGATCCCCATCATCCTGCTCCCCGCCCTTGCCCTCACCTTCTCGGTGCTCGCTATCGTCTTTCGCCTCAGGCGGTGGGCGTTTCCCGTCCTCCTCTTCTTCGGCGGGGTGGGCGTTGCCCTGCTCTCGGGCCATGCCCCGCTCGCCCTCTTCTATGGGGGGTGTTACGTCGCCTTTGCCGCCCTTCTCCTCCTGATGCTCTTTGCTCCAAAACCAAAGAAGCGGAAGAAAAAGAGCAGGGAGGAGCGGGAGGAAGAGCTCTTCAAGCGGCTGTGCGCAAAATCCGCAACCACGCCAAAGGATACGCCCGCCAAGGTATGCCGCTACGAGGAGCCCGCCGTCACCGTGCAGGAGTGCGGCATGCGGCTCTCCCACGCCGAGGAGCTCTTAAAGAAGCTCAAAGCGTGTAACCTCGCCCCCTCCGATCGGTTGGAGACCGAAGTGTTGGGGCATACCATCGATGGGTGCAGGGGGAAGCCGCTCTCGGAGCAGGAAGTCCGCCGCCTCAACGATTGCCTTGCCTCCGTTCTGAAACTTACGGCAAAGTATAAATTATAGGGTTTATCGGGAGTATAACGGCCGCCCGCCGCGCTTTGAAAGCGCGGCGGGCGGTGTTTTGTGAAATGCTCAATAGAGGGCGGTGAGGGTGTTTACGGTGAGCTCCAAGAGGCGGTTACACTTGCGGGCGGCGGAGAGCATGGCGGGCGTCACCCGCTCTCCCGCAAGGGCAACGGGGTTGCCGAAGGAATCAAACACGCTCCTTTTCACTCTTCTGCCCAAGAGATTGTTGTGGTTGAGAAGGCGTATGGCGTTCGGCCTTTCGGGTTTGGGTACGGTATCGGATGGCTCCGTTTCAGAAACCGAAGTCTCCGTTTCGGGCATGGTAGCCTCATTTTGCACGGATTCCGTATCCATCTCGGGCATGGTAGCCCCGTTTTTCTTTTTTCTTTGGGGCATGCGGACGGCGGCATTTTTCTCCGATTCCGTCTTGTAGAGCACCACCCGCTCCCCGAAGGCCGCAAGGCGCACGGGCACGGGAAAGGTTTCCCCCTCGTCGAAGAGGATGAGTTCGGGGTCCTCTTTGAGCTCCGCATCGCACACGGTGCCCAAAAATTCCCCCTCCGAGGTGTAAGCCGCCCTCCCGACGGGGAATGCGACCCCGGTGGGGGAAGTGAGGCGGGCCTTTCCCGCAATGAGCGCATCCCCCGAGGAGCGCACCGCCCGCATGGGCAGGTAAAATTCCTCCTCATCGGCATCGGCGCATACGAGGCAGGCGATCGCCCGAAAGTCACGGGCGGGGCGGGCGGCGAGCACGTAGCCGTAGGAGGCCCCCGCAGGGGAGAGCACGGGTTTTCCAATGAATTCCGAAAGTTGCATGTTGATACCTCTTTGCCCTATGGTATTCCCGCCTCCCCGCAAAGAAGCGGGCACATTTTGCGCGGATAAGGGAGATTTTGTCGGATAGCCGCTCCCCTCCTTACGCGGGCGGGCACAAAAGAAAAAATTTTTTCGGAAATTGCCCGCAAAATCGGTTGACAACCCTCCCCGCATGTGGTAAACTGCTCTTACGCACCGCAAACGGGGTGTAATTTTTTTGTATGGAGTTTACACACAATGGCCGTCAAGTCGATGAGAACGAAGGTGACGTTCGAATGCACGGAGTGCAAGAACAGAAACTACGATAGCTTCAAGAACAAGAGAAACGATCCCGATCGTCTCGAACTCAAGAAGTATTGCCCGACCTGTAAGAAACACACCGTTCACAAGGAATCCAAGTAAGTTTCGGAGAAAACGTTATGGCAAAGAAGAACATCGAGCCCGAAAACAGGGAGCCCGATAAGAGGAAGGCGAATAAGAACAAGAAGCCGAATATCTTCGTGCGCATGGGGAGAAAGCTCAAGGAGACCTTCTCGGAACTCAAGCGCGTCAGTTGGCCTTCCTTCGGCACCGCTGTCAAATCCACGGGCATCGTACTCGTGATCGTCCTCATTTTCACCGTCATTGTGACGGGTGTCAACGTGGGCTTTTCAGAGCTTTTGGAGCTTCTCACCAACCTGGGGGCATAAGACATGATTCCGAGCACCGATACCGAACCCAAGTGGTACATTCTGCATACCTACTCGGGCTATGAATCTATGGTGAAAGACAGCCTCTTCCGCCTCGTGGAGAACAACAACCTCGGGGATCAGATCTTCGATGTGAAGATCCCCACCGAGCAGACCATCGAGGAGAAGGCAAACGGCAAGAAGAAGGTCGTAGAGAGAAAGCTCCTTCCCTGCTATGTCTTCATCAAGATGATCTATTCCAACCAGCTGTGGTACCTCGTTACCAACACCCGCGGCGTCACCGGGTTCGTCGGCCCGCAGGGCAGGCCCATCCCGATGAAGGAAGAGGAGATCCGCAAGATGCGCCTCGAGGATTACGTCGCGGATGCAGACCTTCACGTGGGGGACAGGGTCTCCATCGTCAGCGGTCCGCTCGAAGGCTTCATCGGCACCATCCGAAGCTGCAACGATGAATCCCAGCGCGCAAAGGTTGTCATTACGATGTTCGGGCGCGAACAGGAAGTCGAAGTCGAATACGTGCAAGTCACCAAGATTTCGGCAGACGCCGTCGAAATTCCTCCCGAAGAGGAGTAAAGAAAGAAATCCCGCCGCATGTGCGGCGTGAACTGTGGGAGAGGCGGTAAATCTTACTGCCGCCTTGCAACTACCACAAGGAGGTTTATATGGCAAAGAAAGTAACCGCAGTCGTCAAGCTGCAACTTCCTGCCGGGAAAGCCACCCCCGGTCCGCCCGTCGGTTCGACGCTCGGCCCGCACGGCGTCAACATCCCCGGCTTCACGAAGGAGTTCAACGCGAGAACGGCATCCCAGGAGGGGCTCATCATCCCCGTCGTCATGACGATCTATCAGGATCGTTCCTTCACGTTCGTCCTCAAGACGCCGCCCGCACCCGTGCTCATCAAGAAGGCACTCGGGCTCGAGAGCGCCTCTTCGACGCCGAACAAGGTGAAGGTCGGCAAGCTTACCCGCGCACAAGTGGAAGAGATTGCCAAGACCAAGCTTCCCGATCTCAACTGCTCCTCGCTCGAGAGCGCGATGAGCATGATCCGTGGGACTGCCCGCAGCATGGGCATCACCGTTGAGGAATGAGGAGGGCAGAGACGTGTCAAGCGGAAAGAAGTATATTGACAGTGTAAAGACGTATGACCACGCGAAGGCATACGATGCGGCAGAGGCCATGGGAATCGTGCTCTCCACCGCAAAGGCAAAGTTCGATGAGACGGTGGAGATCCACATCCGCCTCGGCGTAGACCCCCGCCAGGCAGACCAACAGGTCCGCGGCGTGCTCGTGCTCCCCAACGGGACGGGTAAGAGCAAGAAGGTGCTCGTCGTCGCCAAGGGCGAACGTGCGGATGCGGCCCTTGCCGCAGGTGCGGATTTCGTCGGCGCTGAAGAGATGATCCAGAAGATCCAGACGGAGAACTGGTTCGGATTCGACGTGATGATCACCACCCCCGATATGATGGGCTTCGTCGGCCGTATCGGCCGTATCCTCGGCCCGAAGGGCCTCATGCCCAACCCCAAATCGGGGACCGTCACGATGGACGTCGCAAAGGCCGTGCAGGAAGTGAAGGCAGGTAAAGTTGAGTACCGTCTCGATAAGACCGCCATCATCCACTGCCCGATCGGCAAAAAATCGTTCGGGCCCGAGAAGCTCCTCGAGAACTTCAACGCCCTGATGGATGCCGTCGTCAAGGCAAAGCCCGCCGCCGCCAAGGGGCAGTACATCAAGAGCGTCACGCTCGCGAGCACGATGGGCCCCGGCGTAAAAGTGGCTTACTCGAAGGCGTAACCTCAAAAGATGCCCAAAAACGCTTGACAGCGCAGGCGGCATCTGTTACAATGGAACCAAGTAACCGCAGACCACGGGTGCGTATTCGCTCAAATATCCCGCCGAGGTTATGGAAGAACTCTTAAAAAGAATTCTCCGTACCCTTCTGCGGTGCGGAGTTTTTTTGCGGGTTACCGCAAACAGGGGAGCGATCCCCGCAAATCGGGTCATTCGACCTAACGGAGGTAACTATGTCGGCCAATTTAGAAGCAAAAAAGGTTGTCGTCGAAGATATCAAGTCGAAGATCTCCGCCGCGAAGTCCGTCGTTATCGTGCATTACGATAGGCTCACCGTCGCCGAAGTCAACGACCTTCGCAATAAGTTCAGAAACGCTTCCTGCGAGTATAAAGTGTTCAAGAACACCCTCGTGAGAAAGGCATTTGATGAGCTCGGCGTAACGCAATTCGACAGCGACCTCAACGGTGCGACGGCGTTTGTTTTCTGCCCCGACGAGACGAGCGGCTGCTCCATTCTCGCCAAGGCAGTCAAGGAGAACCCCGCCCTCACCGACAAAGTCGTCCCCAAGAGCGCCTATGTAGACGGCGCGTATGTGGACGCAGAGGGGGTAAAGAAACTCGCGGCAATTCCTTCTCGTGAGGTATTGATCGCAAAGATGCTCGGCTGCCTGCAGTCGCCCATCGCCAACTTCGCGTATGTACTCAAGGCGATCGCGGAGAAAAAGTCATAATTCTATTCGGAGGTAACAAAAAATGGATGTCCAGAAATTGATCGAAGAAGTAAAGGCGATGAGCATTGTGGAGCTCAACGACCTCGTGAAGGCACTTGAAGAGGAGTTCGGTGTTTCCGCTGCCGCTCCCGTAGCCGTAGCCGGCGGCCCCGCCGTGGATGCCGCTCCCCAGGAAGAGGAAAAGACGGAGTTCGATATCGTCCTCAAGGATTTCGGCGCCAACAAGATCGGCGTCATCAAGGTTGTCCGCGAATTCACGGGCCTCGGCCTTGCGGATGCGAAGAAGGCCGTGGAATCCCTCGGCGTGCTCAAGGAAGCCGTTCCGAAGGCGGATGCAGAGGCCATTCTCGCCAAGCTCAAGGAAGCAGGCGCTACCGCAGAGCTCAAGTAAGCAAAACGCGCAATACGCCCCTTCGCACCGCGGAGGGGCTTTGCCATGCCGCTTTACCCCCAATTTTATGGAATTTTCACCCGCTACCTCATGAAAGCGCTTGACGGATTGCAGGAAAACGGGTACAATAGAACATACAGGAGGTATGCAATGAAAAAGAAGTTTCGCCGCATAGGCGCAATTGCATGTGCCGCGGTGCTCTCCTTCGGCGCCCTTGCGATGTTTGCGGGTTGCACGACGGATCACCCCGAGATAGAGATCATATACACCTTCAACGGGAAGGATTACAAGGTAGATTACAGGCTCTCCCGTGCGGATGCACCCAAGACCGTCCAGCACTTCATCGAGCTCGCGGATGCGGGCTTCTACAACGGGCTCTGCGTCCACGATTACGATTCCAACTTCCTCTACACGGGCGGCTACCGCCTCGTCGATGAGGACGGCGACGCATACGATTACGATGCCAACAACACGGGCAAGTCCTTCGAACTTGAAGAGATCGACTATCTCACCGCCGTAAAGGAGCTCGAAAAGAACGGGAACGACTTCACGCAGTCGGTATGGTATACCCTTCCCGACGGCACCCGTGATCCCCTCTATACCGTATACGGCGAGTTTTCGGATAATGGCGTCTATTCGGAGGCCCTCAAGGATTACTACCACAGCGAGGGCGCCCTCGTGATGTACTACACCGAGAAGGGCAGCAAGACGCCGGATGTCACCGTGCTCCGCGCAGACGGCGGCAAGGGCAACGATGTCAACGGGAACGGCAAGATAGACGAGGCGGAGAAGTATCAGACGGCGCAGTATGCCACCAACAGCATCACCTCCCTCTTCTATACCTTCCTCGGGGAATCCAGCCCCACCAATACGGCGAAGTATTGCGTGATCGGCGGCGCCATCGACTATCAGAGCCAGCTCTCCGACGGGCTCTTGAAGGCCATCGCCGATTACAAGGATACCCTCGCCGAGGACGTGAGCTTCACGGCGGAGCAGACGGTGAAATTCAACACCTATGACTACTTCGAGGACATCCGTAAATCGGATATCAACAACGAAGAGACGCCGTTCAATACACCCATGTCCATGCCCATCATCGTAAAATCGGTGAAGGTAACAAAATATTGAGCTATAGAGCAAGGGGCGGCTCCCGCAGGTTGCGGGAGCCGCTTTTTCGTTACGGAGAGGGTGTGATATTGGAGATCTTGCCGTCCTCGAGCGTGATGCAAAAGTACCGCACCTCATAGATGCGGGGCCTTCTTCTGAAAATGAGGCCCACCTCGTCCTCCCGCCCTGTGGGCACCGCGGCGAGGTAGTCTCCTAAGTATTCCCTGAGGCTTTCCGCCTTGCCTTGAAGCGCTTCCGCAAGATAGGAGGTGCAGTTTGCCCCGATGCGGGCACATTCGAAGAGGGCGAGCCCGAAGGAGGCGGGGGTGCTCCTTGCGGCACGGAGGGTGCAAGAAGTGAGCGTGCCGTCCTCATAGCAGACGAGTGCGGTATGCCCGAGGCTATCATGGTAGGGCACTTCCGCCTTCACGGCATGCCCCCGCTCTATCACTTTGCCGTCCGAACGCACGAGCGCTTCCCCGCTCGCCGTAAACAGCACGAAGGCCTCCGCCCCCTCGAGCAGGAAGAGCTCGCCCGCGGAATACAGTTCCGCGCTTTCGAAGCCGTCCGCAAGGGGGAGGACGTGCATCTCCGCGCCCGCCCCGATGCACAGCGCCGTCTTGCCCTGCGTATAGAGGGTGAAGAGCAGCCCGCCCATCCGCCTCTGCCAATGGATCTGCATGGAGGGGTCCTCTCTGAGGAAGCCGTGTGCGGAGAGGATGAGCACCTCGCGGGCATAGCAGAGGTCGATCTGCGGGGGCGGGCCGTGGAGGAAGGCCTCGTTGAAGAAGAACCGCACGGGGAGGTACCCCGCAGGGGCGATCTCACAGAAGAGATTGTCGTGTGGGTCGAGTTCGGCAGTGCGTTCGAAGCCGTCTACCGTGCCGAGGGGCAGCCCGCCCACCGTAAGCATGGCGGGGCGTTCGGATAAAAAACATACTCTCATCGGTTTAATTGATGTATATTCGGATAAAATTATGTCAACAATTTCGCCGAGGTGGTAACAATGAATAAAATCAACGGCTACACCGAAGAGGAAGCGATCGGCTTGATTGAGTATGTCTACACGGGGAAGAATGCGGGCAAGACCCTCTCCTATCTCTTTGAGAAGTACGGCGAGGAGCACAACCGCGCGAAGGGGAGCGTCCGCAATTATTACTACGCCTTCTTGAAGAAGCAGGATGATTCCCGCGTGCGGCGCATCCTCGAGGGCAAGGATTTGAAGGCGGGCTCCATCCAACCCTTCACGGAGGAGGAGACGGAGGAACTGCTCGAGACGGTCGTGGAGGGCAGGAAGAAGGGGTATTCGGTCCGCAGGAGCATCCTCGAGGCCTCGGGCGGGGATGAGAAGCGCATGCTCCGCATGCAGAATAAGTACCGCAACCTCTTGAAGAAGCAGCCCGAGCGGGTGGAGAAGGCCGAGCGGGAGGCGGGCGTGACCCCCGCACCCTTCCTGCAAAAGCGGCTCGAGCGGGAGATCGACGCCCTCTATGCCCGCATCGCCGCCGATCTGCGTCGGGAGAACGAGGCGCTCCGCGCGGAGCTCGAGAAGCTCAAGGGGGAGGCGTAACTTTCCAACTTTCCCCAAGTGGCTCTCCGTATACGGAAGCATATCCTTTCACAA
This sequence comes from uncultured Clostridia bacterium, assembly GCA_947625025.1. Lineage (GTDB taxonomy): Bacteria > Bacillota > Clostridia > Christensenellales > Borkfalkiaceae > Gallimonas. Next base: position 12,088 of record CANQMQ010000016.1, on the reverse strand, counting down.
ACTGCAACTGACGGCAACGCCGTCGGAGGAAGAAATGGAAAAGATGTTTTGTATCGGCGTGGCGCTCGGCGCCATCGGCGGCGCACTTCTCGTCGCCAACAGCTACAAGGCCCGCTCCCTTGTCAAGAAGAGCCAGGCGGAGATCATGCAGAAAGTGGATGAGATGATGGATGAACGCCTGAAGGCAAGCGAGGGCGACGGGGAAGAAAAACCCGAGAAAAAGACCAAGAAGTAACAAAATGCGGGGCGCATGCCCCGTATTTTTTGTGGGTTACGGCCGTTTGGGCAGCGGAAATTCTTTACAACTTCCACGCGAAGTGGTATAATGCCCGTATGGAGACAGTTGTAGCGTTCGACGTCGGTGACAGGCGCATCGGCGTCGCCGTATCAGACCCCTTCCTCTCCTATGCAACCCCTTCGGATACCTACTTCCGCACGGGAAATTTTGCAGGGGACGTGAAGGCAGTCGCGCAGATCGCAAGGGAGAAGGGGGCAACCGCCGTCGTTTTGGGGCTTCCCCTCAACCGTGACGGGAGCGAGAGCGTCCAGAGCGAAAAGACGAGGCGGTTCGCCCGTGCCCTCGAGGAGGAACTCGGGGCCCCCGTCGTGCTCGAGGACGAGCGGTATACCACCCGTGCGGCACGGGAGGACCTCGCTTTCAGCGGCGTGAGTACCAAGAGGGACAAAAAAACCAAGCATGTGGATTCCCTTGCGGCGGCGTACATTCTCGAAAGCTATCTCGAAAAAATTCAAAGGAGTGCGGATATGAAGGAGCAGAACAACGATTACGAACAGGATGAAAACATCGTAGAGATTTGCGATGACGACGGCAATACGTACCGCTATGAGCATCTTCTCACCTTCCAATACGGGAAGGAATGGTATGTGGCGCTTACGCCCGCCGAGCCCTCCGAAGAGGAGGAGGATGAGGTAGCCATCTACCGCCTCACGGGCACCGAGGAGGATGAACGCCTCGAGACCATTGAGGATGATGAGCTCCTCGAAGAGGTATTCGCGGAGTTCTGCGCCCAATATGAGGATTTCGAGGATGCCGATGAAGCGGCGTCCCTCGAGCCCGATGAAGAGGAGGAATGAGCATGAACGAACGGTGGGAGCTCAATAAGAATTTAGCACAAATGTTGAAGGGGGGCGTCATTATGGACGTCACCACCCCCGAACAGGCCAGGATCGCAGAGGAGGCGGGGGCGTGTGCCGTCATGGCGCTCGAGCGGATCCCCGCGGATATCCGTGCGGCGGGCGGCGTCTCGAGGATGTCCGATCCCAAGATGATCCGCGGCATCCAGAATGCCGTATCCATTCCCGTCATGGCGAAGTGCAGGATCGGCCACTTTGCCGAGGCGCAGATCCTCGAGGCCATTGAAATCGATTACATCGACGAGAGCGAAGTGCTCTCCCCCGCAGACGACGTCTACCACATCGATAAGACCAAATTTTCGGTGCCCTTCGTATGCGGTGCACGGGATTTGGGCGAAGCCCTCCGCAGAATTGAAGAGGGCGCGGCGATGATCCGCACCAAGGGCGAACCGGGCACGGGCGACGTCGTGCAGGCGGTCCGCCACATGCGCATGATGAATTCGGAGATCCGCAAGGTCGTCTCCATGCGGGAGGATGAACTCTTCGAGGAGGCCAAGCGCCTTCAGGTGCCCTACGAACTTCTCCGCACCGTCCATGAGACGGGCAAGCTCCCCGTCGTCAACTTTGCGGCGGGCGGCATCGCGACGCCCGCAGACGCCGCCCTCATGATGCAGCTCGGGGCAGAGGGCGTATTCGTGGGAAGCGGCATCTTCAAATCGGGTAACCCCCAAAAGCGGGCCCGCGCCATCGTGCAGGCCGTCACCAACTATGAGGATCCCAAGATGCTCGCGGAGCTCTCCGAAGATTTGGGGGAGGCCATGGTCGGCATCAATGAGCAGGAGATCGCCCTGCTCATGGCGGAGCGCGGCAAGTGAAAATCGGCGTCTTTGCCCTGCAGGGGGCATTTATCGAACATGAACGCGCCCTCCGTGCGCTCGGCGTAGATACGGTGGAGATCCGAAGAAGGGAGCACTACCAAAGCCTCGACGGCGTGGTGCTGTGCGGCGGGGAATCGACGGTACAGGGCAAGCTCCTTCGGGAGATCGGCCTCATGGACCCCCTCAAGCGGGACATCGAGGCGGGGCTTCCCGTATTCGGGACCTGCGCGGGCATGATCCTGCTTGCAAGCAAACTTTCCAACGATGAGAGCGTGTATCTCGGTACCATGTCCGCGATCGTGCGCCGAAATGCGTACGGACGCCAGCTCGGATCCTTCAAACGGGAGGCACAAATGGAGGGGGTGGGGAGCTACCCCATGGTGTTCATCCGTGCCCCCTTCGTCGAGAAGGTGTACGGCGATGCCCGCTCCCTTGCCGAGGTGGATGGGCACATCGTGGCCGTGCGCCAGAAAAATATGCTCGCCACGGCCTTCCACCCCGAGCTCACCGATGATCTGCGGGTCCATCAATACTTTTTGGGCATGATCGGATGAATGTTGTAAACTTCGATAAACAAATGCAGGAAATACGGGCACGGGATGCGGGCAAGCGGCTGCTCCTGCACAGTTGCTGTGCGCCGTGTTCCTCCTACTGCCTCGAAGAGCTTGCCCCCTATTTTAAGACGACCGTCTTTTACTATAACCCCAACCTCGACTGTGCGGAGGAGTACGGGAGGCGGCGGGAGGAGCAGGAGCGCTTGCTCCTCGAGACGGGGCAGGCGAAGTTTTACGACTGCGGCTACGACCATTCCGAATTTTTGGAAGCGGCGCGGGGCCTCGAGGGAGAAGAGGAGGGCGGCGCCCGTTGCAGGCAGTGCTTTTTGTTGCGCCTTTCGAGGACGGCGCAGGAGGCCAAGGCGGGCGGCTTCGATTATTTTGGGACCACCCTCACCGTCTCCCCGCTCAAAAATGCCCCCCTCATCAACGAATTGGGCTTCGCCCTTGCGGAGCAGTACGGGGTCTCGTACCTCCCCACCGACTTCAAGAAGCGGGGCGGCTACCTCCGCTCGGTGGAGCTCTCCAAGGAGCACGGCCTCTACCGCCAGAACTACTGCGGCTGTGAATTCAGCAAACGCGAATCGTAACAAATCTAAGATGAAAACCCCCTCGGGTAACGGTTGTCGGCCCGAGGGGGTGCTTCTTACTATGGTTTCAAATTTGCTCGCCTGTGAGCATATGGCGGGAGAAGATGTCTTTTGGGAGTACCATGTCCGCGTTGAAGGCATCGAGAAAGGCCGTCACGGCGACGGCGCCGTCGTTTGCCGCCCGTAAAAATAATTCGTCTGCAGACTTCGCTCCCGCAAGCGCTTCAAATTGCTTCCCCCGAAGATATGCCTCATCGGGCACCTCGTTCGGGTAGAGATGGGAGAGCCCGAAGGGGGAGAGGAGGTGCACCCGCCCGTGGAAGTGGGCAAGGTAGAGGGAGAAGGTGCGCATCATGGTGCGGAAGGGGGCGGCAGAGAGGGATATCCCGAGCTTTTGGGTGCAATCGGAGATAAATCGGTACAGGATGCCGTCTGCCGCCATCTCCTTGAGGCGGAAGGGGTATTCATACTGCTCGGGGCTCCTGCCGCGGATGCTCTTCAAGAAGTACACATCCCAATCGTTCTCCATCTCCTGATGCACCCCCTTGGGGGAGTTCGTGGCCTCGAGGTAGCGGTAGACGAAGGGGTGGAATACGGCATCTGCCGAAAGATGGGTGCAGAAGCCGAGGGCGTAGGCGAGGCACTTCTCGAATTCCTCCCCCGTGCGGTCGCAGAGGGAGAGGAGCATGGCGCCGAACCACTCCGCCACGCGGTTTCTGTGCAGAAACTTGCCCAGGTTGAAGCCCGAGAGCGGCCTGTAAAAGAAGAAGAGATCGGGCCCCTGTGCCCCCAACGTGTAGTAATCGAGGGCACGGGATACGGCGGTTTGGGCGCCCTTCGGAAGGAGCTCCAACGTCTCCATGGCAATGAGTTCGTGGGTGATACTCGATGGCATTACGGCCTCCTCTTCCACAGTATGCGCCGTTTTGGGAATTTGCATCGCAGGGAAAGCATTTTCGGAAGGGGCTTCCGTAAACACTTCCGTAACCCTCTCCAAAAGCAAAAGGGCCTTGGGCCCTTATCCGTTTCTTGTGCCGAAGATGGCGGTGCCGAGCCGCACCATGTTGGAACCGCAGGCAACGCACAGCCGCCAATCCCCGCTCATGCCCATGGAGAGGACGGTGGCGTTGGCATCGAGGCTTCGAATCTCCTCGAAGAGGGCCCGCATGCGCTCGGCAATGGGGCGGAGCACGGCCTCCTCCCCGATGGGAAGCATCGCAAAGAGGCCTCGCAGGGCAATGCCCTCCGCCTCTTTGAGGCGGAGATAGGCTTCCTTTACGGAGGCTTCGGGGTAACCGCCCTTTGCCGCCTCTCCCGTGTTGACCTCGAGAAGGATCTGTTGTACGGCACCTCTTTTTTGGGCGAGGCGGGCGATCCCGAGGGCGATTTCGTCACGGTCTACCGATTGGATGAGATCGGCCTTGCCTACAAGGTACTTGAGCTTGTTGGATTGCAGCCGCCCGATGAAGTGGTATTTCGCCCCCGCGATCTTCCCGTACTTCTCACGGAACTCCTGCGCACGGTTTTCCCCGATGTCCACAATGCCCGCCCGCACCGCACGGCTTATTTCTTCCACGGACCTCGTCTTGGTGGCGGCGACGAGGGTGACCTTCTCTCCAAGCGGGTTGCCCCCTTCAAGCTCTTTGAGGAGCTCCTTCACGTTCTCTTCTATCATTTCAGTACTCCAAGATCTCGTTCTTTCTCGCGAATGCCGCAAAGCGGGCATCCTCACGAAGGCGGGCGGCAACCTCCTTCTGCAGGGCAATGCACTTGCCCCTGAGGGCGAAGAGCTCCTCGAGGGGGAGGGCTACAGACCCGATGCAGAGCGCACCGAGGGCACCCATGTCCGAATCGAAGCCCTCATTTTCACCCTTGAGCCGCCTTATGAAGAGCTCTCTTTCTCCATCGGGATAGGCATCGAGGAAGAAGGTCTCCCTTCCATGCTTCTTGCCGAAGTAGCCGTCGAGCAGAAATTTTTCTTGGGAGGCGATGCGCCGCGGGAGCGTCTTTTCATCCCGCCAACCCGTCTTGCGGCTGAGGAGCACCAAGAAGATAAAGTACACCGCAAAGACGCCGAAGAGGGTGAGCGATGCGATGAGGAGCTCCTTGGAGCGGACGAGCGTCCACGCGAAGAGGGTGGAGAGGACGCCCAGTGCGAGAAACCCGAGCGCCGAGTAGAGAAAAATTTTGAATTTTGTAGGCCGCGGCCCTTCCTTACGCATACCTGCCTCCGCTCCTATCGTACACGTTTTCGGAAGAAAAATCAAGAGATTTGAGAAAAATCGGTGGGGTTTTTGTAATTTCCCCCGTTTCTCTTGACGGGGGCGGGCCTCTTGTGTTAAAATATACCCATGATAATTTTAGGCCTTGACCCCGGTTACGGCACGATGGGGTACGGCGTAATCGAAAAGGACGCCCGCGGCAACTGCAGGGCGGTGGATTACGGCGTCGTCAAGACGCCGAAAGAGGAAAATTTCGCGGTGCGGCTGTGCATTCTCGAGGAGGGCGTAAACGCTCTCTTCGATAAATTTCATCCCGAGGAGGCCGCGATGGAGGAGCTCTTCTTTGCCAAGAACGTGACGACGGGCATTGCCGTTGCCCATGCCCGCGGGGTGATGCTCCTCACCTGCAACAAGCGTTGCGGGCGCATCTTCGAGTATACGCCCAACCAAATCAAGCAGGCGCTCACGGGTTACGGCAAGGCGGATAAGGGGCAGATGCAGCGGTGCGTGGTCTCCCACCTGCACCTGAACGGGATCCCCCGCCCGGACGATGCCGCCGATGCGCTTGCCGTAGCGCTCTGCCACGCATTTACGAACAGGTTTTCGGGGCTGTTCGGCGTTTAACGAGGTGAAATATGATCGGTTATTTGAAGGGAAGAGTGAAATATCTTGCCCCCGAGTACGTCCTCTTGGAGGTGAACGGCGTGGGGTACGAAGTCGTGTGTTCGGGCGCGGCCTTTTCCAAACTCTCGGGCGTAAGGGGAAACGAGGAAGGGGAGGTATACACATACCTCCGCATCCAGGAGGACGACATCACCCTCTTCGGCTTTGCCGACCTGCAGGAGAAGGAGCTCTTTTTGAGGCTGACTTCCGTGCAGGGGGTGGGGGCCAAGATGGCCATCGCCATCCTCTCTTCCATGCGCCCCACCGATGTATCGGAGGCCATCGCCACGGCGGACGCCAAGCGGCTCTCCGCGGTGAAGGGGGTGGGCAAGAAGACGGCGGAGCGCATCATCTTGGAGCTCCACGGCAAGATCTCCGCAGACGAACTGCTTGGAGGAGATATGGTGGGGGGCAGGATCTCCGCCCCTACCATGTCTGAAGATGAGGACGCGGTTTCCGCCCTGATGGGGCTCGGATTCACGCGGCAGGAGAGTGCGCGGGCAGTGGAACGCGCCAAGGCGAAGGGGGCAAAGACGGTGGAAGAGATCATCGCCGCCGCCCTCCGCGGAATGTAAACGGGGTGAAGGGATACGATGTTTGACGACGAATTTGAAAACGGGGGGAGGCTCCTCTCGAGCACCAAGAGTGAATACGATGCGGAGGAGAACGTTCTCCGCCCCCGCACGATGGAGGATTACGTCGGGCAGGAGAAGGTAAAGAGCAAGCTCTCTACCTACATGGAGGCCGCCAAGAAGAGGGGGGAAGTGCTCGATCACGTCCTGCTTTCGGGGCCGCCCGGGCTCGGCAAGACGACGCTTGCGCACATCATCGCCAACACGATGGGGGCGCAGATGAAGCTGACTTCGGGGCCCGCCATCGAGCGCTCGGGAGACCTCGCCGCCATCCTCACCAATCTCAATGAGGGCGACGTGCTCTTCATCGATGAAGTCCACCGCCTCAATAAGCAGGTGGAGGAAATTTTATATTCCGCGATGGAGGATTACGCCCTCGATATCATTGTGGGCAAGGGCCCTTCCGCCCGCAACATCCGCTTCTCCCTCAAGCACTTCACCCTCATCGGCGCCACCACCCGTGCGGGTATGCTCACCTCTCCCCTTCGGGACCGCTTCGGCATCATCGAAAAGTTGGAGATGTACAGCCCCGAAGAGCTCCAGCGCATCGTAAACCGCTCCGCGCACACCTTGGGCATCCCCTTTGATGCGGATGGGAGCTATGAGATCGCAAGGCGTTCCCGCGGGACGCCCCGTATCGCCAACCGCCTCCTAAAGCGGGTACGCGATTTTTCCACCGTGCAGGGGGATGGGCGCATCACCCTTGCCGCGGCGAAGGATGCCCTCGCCCGCATGGAGATCGATGAACTTGGGCTCGACGAGACGGACCGCAACCTGCTCCGTGCCCTCATCGAGAAGTTCAACGGCGGCCCCGCGGGGCTCGAGACCCTTGCGGCGACCATAAACGAGGACGTCAATACCATCGAAGAGGTGTATGAACCCTACCTTCTGCGCCTCGGCTTCATTGCCCGCACCCCCCGCGGCAGAGTGTGCCTCAAGGGCGGCTACGAACACATGGGCGCAAAGATGCCCGAGGCCGTCAAGCGGCAGCTCTCCGTATTCGACCCGCAAGAGGAGTAGGGAGAGAAAAGGAGGATACCATGTCTGAATTTGTGATCAAAGAGGGCGTTCTCAAAGAGTATACGGGGGCGGGCGGGAACATCATCATCCCGAGCGCCTGCACGGAGATCGGGTGGTTCGCCTTTCACGATAGAAACGATATTACGGGCGTCACGATCCCGAGAGGAGTGAAGTCGATCGGAAGGGGCGCATTTTTGGATTGCCACAATTTGAAATCCGTCTATCTCAATGAAGGGCTTGAAAAGATCGAGAGCGGCGCATTCGACTTCTGCACTTCCCTGCAGAGCATCGTCATTCCCAACAGCGTCACCGAGCTCGAATTCGGGTTTACGAACTGCACGAGCTTAAAGAGCGTCACCTTCGGGCGGGGCATCCGCACCTTCCACTGCGGATTTATGGGGTGTACGTCCCTCGAAACGCTCACCTTCCCCGATACGGTAACCTGCATCATGCCCTTCGCCCTCGCGGACTGCACGGGGCTCAAAAGCGTGAAGGTGGGAAGAGGGGTCACCGAGCTCGACGTCGATGTCTTTCGGGGCTGCGTAAACTTGAAGGAAGTCACCGTCTCCACGGGCTGTAAGCTCATCGGTACGCCTTCCACTTGGAAAGTCATCAGAAAATAACCGTGCCGTTGCCGCAGAGGCAGGGAGGAAGCGTATGGCGTTCGGAATAAAACAGATCGATACGATCCCCATCGAGAAAGAGAAGTATCCCGATCTCATTATCTTGGGCCCCATGCCGGACGGGGGGTATCAACTCGAGCAATATATCGGGGACGGCGGAGTCGTCGAAGTCCCGCGGGGCGTCACCTGTATCAACGACTTTGCCTTTGAGGCGACCGAAGTTACAGAAGTCTTTCTTCCCGAAGGGGTCACGGAAATCAAGCAGATGGCGTTCTACGGATGTAGGAAGTTGAAGCGCGTCCACCTTCCCAAGGGCCTCCAAACGATAGGCACGATGGATGGGGACGGGGATCAGGGCGCATTCGCCGATTGCGTTTCCCTTGAGCGCATCGAATTCCCCGAGGACATGCTCTACATCGGCCGCAGGGCATTCCGCGGGTGCACTTCGCTCAAAGAGATTCAATTCGGACGCGGGCTCGATGCGATTTGCGAGTGTGCGTTTATGGGATGCACGGGGCTTGAGACCCTAATTTTCCCCAAACATGTGTGCCCCCTGATCCGCATGAGAGCATTTGAGGGGTGCACTTCCTTGAAACGCGTGTATCTCGGAGGCACCGATCCCGGCCCAATGGCCTTTCAGGGCTGTACTTCCCTCGAGGAAGTTACGATCGCAGGCGACGCCAAAACGGCGTCGTTTCGCGGCTGTACTTCCCTCAAGACCGTGAAGTTCCTGCCTCCCGCCAACTTCGATCCAAACGACCCGAACCCGCCGGGGTACACCATTTGGTATAACGCATTCGAACGGTGTACTTCCCTCGAACGCATTGTCCTTCCGAGCTATATTGCAGTCGTCCATTTCACTGCCTTCCGCAGGTGCACTTCCCTCAAAGAGGTGATCTTCGAGGGCGGCCCGCTGTCGCTATGCGGGGGCGTATTTCAGGGGTGCACCGCCCTCGAGCACGTCACCCTTCCCGGCCGCACACGGACGATCACGGGGGGCGTGTTTCAGGGATGCACCGCCTTAAAACAGGTGGAAGTTCCATCGGGTTGCTCGATCGATTGCGATGATAGCTTCGGCAAAGCCCCCTCCTTCCCCGAGACATGTGAGATCTTGCCCAAGGGGGGCGTGCATGTGGGAGAGCTTACCGTAGAGGACGGCGTCCTCACGCGCTATGTGGGGGAGGATGGAACGATCGTGCTCCCGCAGGACGTCGTGAGGATCGGAAAAGGCGCATTCGCCCATACGGGAATCGTATCCGTTGTCATGCACAATCGGGTGTGGGAGATCGGAGAGGGCGCCTTCGAGGGATGTGAGAAGCTCACAAACATCAACCTTCAGAAGAGCATGCAGAGCATCGGGGCACGGGCCTTCCGCGGATGTACCGCGCTCAACGACGTGGTGTTCCATTCCGCAGTCAGGGAGATCGGGGAGGAGGCCTTTGCGGGCTGTACTTCTCTCTACAGTGTGGATATCCGGGAAGGGGTCACCGAACTCGGGGCGGCGGCGTTTGCGGGCTGTACCTCCATCGAATTTGCGCATATCCGCGGGGACGTTACCAAACTCGATCGGACGTTTGCGGGCTGTACTTCCCTCGAGTATGTGGACCTTCCCGATACCCTCACGGAGGTTACATCGGGTACCTTTGAAAATTGCACTTCGCTCAGGCGCCTCGATATCGGGGACGGGGTAGCCGCCCTCGATGCGAGCGCCGTTACGGGGTGCGCTTCCCTCGTGGAGCTCAGGGTGGGGTCGCACTGCGAGATCACCGATGAAGAGAAGCTTCCCGAAGGTTGCAAGGTGACACGGAGGGGATTTTGGATATGAAGACCTCTGATTTTTGGTACGACCTTCCCGAGGAACTCATCGCCCAGACCCCCGCAGAGCCGCGGGATGCTTCTCGGCTCCTCGTCTACCACAGGGATACGAAGTGCGTCGAGCATAGAATTTTCCGAGACATCACGGCCTACCTGAAGGCGGGGGATGTGCTCGTCGTAAACCGCACCCGCGTCCTGCCCGCAAGGTTATACGGCCATACCATGTACGGGGGTAAGGTGGAAATTTTGCTCCTCAAGCGCCTCGGCCTCGAGGAATGGGAGGCCCTCGTAAAGCCCGGAAAGAAGTGCAGGGAGGGGACGGAGCTTCAAATCAACGAGGAGCTCTCCGCCACCGTAACCGCAGTCACCCCCACGGGGGAGCGGCACATCCGCTTCTCGTGCAAGGGGACCTTTGAAGATGTGCTCTCCCGTGCGGGCAGTATGCCCCTCCCGCCCTATATCCACAAGAAATTAGAGGACCCCGAGCGCTACCAGACGGTGTATTCCAAGGAAAACGGCTCTGCGGCGGCGCCCACCGCGGGGCTTCACTTCACCCCCGAACTCCTCCAAAAGGTGAAAGAGATGGGGGTGGAGGTGGTTGAAGTGCTCCTGCATGTGGGGCTCGGCACTTTCCGCCCCGTCAAGGTGGAGGATGTCTCCGCACACGTCATGCACTCCGAGTATTACGAAGTGAGTGAGGAGGCGGCGGCGCGCATCAACCTTGCAAAAAAGGAGGGGCGAAGGATTATTTGTGTGGGTACCACGTCCGTCCGTACCCTCGAGACGGTTGCGGATGAGCGGGGCTTCGTGAAGCCCCAACGGGGGGAGACGAGTATCTTCCTGTACCCGCCCTATAAGATGAAGTGCGTAGACGCCCTCATCACCAACTTCCACCTGCCCGAAAGCACCCTCCTCATGCTCGTGAGCTGCCTCTGCTCCCGCGAGGAAGTGCTCGATTTATATAGAATTGCAGTGCAGGAGCGATACCGTTTCTTCAGTTTCGGCGACGCGATGCTCATTGTAGGCAGGATGAACGAGGATGAAAAAAAACCCCGCGATTCTGGCGAAAACGGCTAATTTTCGCGCAAAAACGGGGCTTTTTGGCTGTTTTTTGTGATTTCAGTCCGTGCTGTCATTCGTAAAGGAATTTATGCTCTATCCCGTTTTTGAAGAGGATAGACATGATTTTCCCGTCCTGAATGACAATTTTTTTTACGATAGAATTGATGAAATCCTTGACGATTTTCGGCTCGATTTTCTGTATGAGCGCGGTGAAGTTCACATACCGTTTCGAGAGTAACTGCTGGCTCATGATGAAGAAGCTCGCTTTTGCGATGAAGTCCTCATCGGAGATCGAGAGCGCTCCGGCAGAGTCCTTTTCGATTTGTTCGAGACGGTCGTCGATTTGCTTCAATTCGTCCATGAGGGATTTCCGCTCGATGAAGTATTCCGCTTCGGAAATCGAGTCATCGGAATATAGGTACAGAGATTTGAGACGGGCAAGCGCCCGTTCTTTTTTGCGCTTTTCGGAGAGAAGCAGGTCCTTCTCGGAATTGAGTTCTGCGTCCTGCTGCACGAATCGGGGTTGGTAGATGTCCGTGTTGAACTTGCCGGTGCGGAGCATATCGTACATCTCCTGCAATCCGATCTTGTCGATTCCCTTTACGTCGGTAAAGACATCGCCGCGCAGTAGTTTTTTCTCGAAGGTTTCAATGGTCGTAGTCTTTCCGAAGTTGTTCTGCGCTTTGATGATATTTGAGATATAGTTCAGGACGAAGGGACCCACTACGATGTCCGAGATGTATTTGTTGGTGCAGTCGTTGAAGCGACGGTGCCGGGAGCATAGGTATATCGAAGGACGATACCCATTGCCGCGTACACGGTCGCGTGATGATGCCATTTGCGACCCGCAGCACCCACAGCGCAGAAGCCCGGCGAAGATGTGTGTATTGACGCGGGTATATGTCCGAGGACCGTCTTTGTTGCTTCTGCGTTG
>CANQMQ010000015.1 GCA_947625025.1 uncultured Clostridia bacterium | reverse complement strand
GCCCGCAATACCATTGACGAAGATATACTTCAATACATTCTCCGCTTGGTTCAAACGCGATTGCTCTTGGCGCGCCATCGTCGCCGCAAAGCGACATTTTGAAGCGGTTGCCAAGCGGCAACCGCTTTCCTTTTATCGCTTGCAACTCCTCTTCCCCAAAAAATACTTCGTCTTTTTTGGGGAGCTCTGTCGGAGGTAGTATTTTTACGCCTTCGGCTCCTCTTTCCAAAATTCTGATATTTCTTGCGTGTACCAAAATTGTACCAAACTTCGTTGCGTTAAAAGCCGCCTCAATTGAGGCGGCTTCTTCGTTACTATATGATCCTTACGCCGTATGAGCTTCCCGAAGGGTTACTTTGAGACGGGGATGCGGAGGACGGTGACGCTGTGGGCGGGGGCCGCGTAGCCGAACTTCTGCCCTGCGCCCGAGACATCGAATTCCTGCGGGCTCACTTTGTAATCGCCGAGCGTGTTCACCGCTGTTTCATCGTCGCATTGGAGCATGATCGCCTTGCCCTTGGATTGCAGCTTGACGTTCTCCACCGTGAAATTGAGCTTGACTTCTTCGGGGCAGGCATTGACGACCTTTACGATGAGCTCATTCTTGGCTTCATCGTAGCTGACGACGTAGTACGCTTTGTTGACTTCGACACCCGGGCCGCCGTTTGCGGCTTCGATGGTGAAGAACTCATCGCCCGAGCCGCCCGTCACTTCCGTTGCAAGCGCCGCACTCCCCGTATTCTGTGCGAAGAGCTGTTGCACGTAGTAATTGGGGGTGAGAAGCATTTCGGTGTTGGTGAAGTACATCATGTTTGCCGCCCATTGGTTGACGCCGTCGGCAGGGCTCCCCTCTTTGCAGACGCCGAACATGGGCGCATACGCCGCCAATTTGACGACGTCGCCGTTGCGCTCCAATCCCGTCATATATGCCGCTTCCGAGAGTGCGGTGATCCAATTATTATGTTCGAAGTAAAACTTCGTGCCGTCCTGTGAAGTATCGCTATTTGCAGAATACTCCCCGAGGAACACATCGTACCCCGTTTCGTCACGGGAATAGACATCGTAGAAATCGTAATTCCACAGGAAATCCGTGTAATTCATGTAATAGTGATGGTCCTGAATGCCGTATTCACGGATATTGGAGACCTTTGCATTTCCGCTTCTGAGATAGGATTGCGCTGCCCGCTGTGCAGTGCCCGAACGGGTCGAGCTCTGGCAATCGATGAAGTTGGGGCCGTTGCCCACGATCAGCTGAATGTCCTTATAGAGGGCGGCGTTGGCATCCGTTTTGAAGGCTGCGAGGAACTGCTCGTAGGCGCTGAAGTAGGAGTTGCCCCACTGCTCGTTGCCGATGCCGAGGTACTTGAGGTGGAAGGGTTCGGGGTGACCCATATCGGTACGCACCTGCGCCCAATACTTCTCATCCGCATTGTTGGAGGAAACGCTTCCGTTCGCAAAGGCGACGAGGTCCTTCGCATCCTGAATGAAATCCTGTATCTTGCCACCGTGCCTGCCGTTCAGCTGTGCACCTGCGGGCCTTGCCTGGATCATGCAATCGAGGCCGCAGTTCAGAATGGGAATGGGCGAGGCCTTGAGTGCTTCGCACATGAGGAAGTATTCATAGAAGCCGACGCCGTACTCCATATCATAATAGGTACTGCCTGCCCAGAGGTCGCCGTTGGGCTTTCTCGTCACTTCCTCGCCACGGCTCGTAACGCCCTCTTTCTCCACGCCATCCCGCACTTCGGTGTAGGTGAGGGTGGGCACTTCATCGTCTCCGTTCTTGGCAACGGCGCCGATGGAGTTCTTCCAATCATAGACCTGGTAATCGTCCTTCCCCTCAATGATACAGCCGCCCGGGAAGCGGACAAACTTGGGAGAAAGGCCCGCGATAGCGTCATACACATAATTTTTAACGCCCGCCGTCGCATCCGATGTGACGAGCTGGACGCCGTCGAGGGACAGGGTGCCCCGGGAGGCGAAGTCGAGCTCGAATTTGAGGTCCTCCATAGCGGTGGCGCTTGCGGTAAGGGTGGCAACGTACTTCACCCACTCACTGCTCTTCTTCACATCGATGGAGCCCGCAAGGTATTCCTTTTCCGTATCCTTCACCTTGATCTCCACCTTGCCCGCGTAATCGTCTGCACGGATGAAGGCGGAGAATTCATACTTCGTGCCTTCGGTGACCGCGATCGGCACGTTGACGAAGCCCGCATTCGTGAGGGACCCTCCTGCCGCAGTTTCGACCTCGGCATAGTTCGGGGCACCCTCCGAGATGCCCCCCTCCGTCATTTGGGTGAGCGTCGTCGTCCCCCTGTTCCAACCTGTTGAAAAGGTCTTTGCCTCGAAGGAGCCGTTCGCGATCAAGTTGTCGTCCATCGCCTGAGATGTGTAGTTGATGTCCTCCAAGAATACGCCGAAGAGCTCACTCGAAATTTCGGTACGGTCGTTGAAATCTGCACTGATCTCGAGGAGCGGATCTTTGAGCGACTTTAAGCTCACGCCCCCGCACCCCGCACAGGAGAGCACGACCGAAATACCAACAGCGGCCGTTATAGCCGCAACCGTCGTCTTTTTCATGACAATCCCCCTTTGCTTATCTACCACCCATTATACCACGCACGGCCGCCGATTGCAAGGGGCTGACGAAATTTTTTGAAGCAATTCTCTTATTTCGATACACATCGAATTATATGATTTTCTGCCGTTTTTGCGGCAAAATCCGTTGATTTTTACGGATCCCCTTATTTTGATATATGTCTAAATAAGAAAAAATCCAAAAGAAAAAACCGCCGAAGCGGTCTTTTTATGTACATTCTCTTAATGGATATACTTTTCGAGGCGGACGGTGAGGAAGGCTGCGAGGAACAGCTTTACGGCATCGGGCAGAAGGTATGGGATGACGCAGAGCGTAAGCGCATAGAGCAGGCCGCACTTGTACATCAGCATGAACCAGACGGTGCCGAAGAGGTAACACACCGCAAGCCCCACAATGTTCGCCCCATAGAAGAGGGCGGTGCGCGCCGCGGCCTTCTTCACGGGAAGGAGCTTGCAGAGGGCGGGCACAAGTGCCGCAAACACGAAGCCGAAGATGTAGCCGCCCGTGGCGCCGAAGAGCGCCGCCGCCCCCGCCTTGAATCCCGCAAACACGGGGATCCCGATGAGCCCCATGAGGAGGTAACAAAACATGGCCGGAAGGCCC
Source organism: uncultured Clostridia bacterium (assembly GCA_947625025.1). Taxonomy (GTDB): domain Bacteria; phylum Bacillota; class Clostridia; order Christensenellales; family Borkfalkiaceae; genus Gallimonas. Next base: position 33,319 of record CANQMQ010000015.1, on the reverse strand, counting down.
CGCTTCCAACCGAGGAGCCCGCCCACGAGGCAGACGGCAAACGTCTGCAGGGTGACGGGGATGGCTGAGATGGGCACGGAGATCCATGCGCATACGGTGATGAGGGAGACGGCAAGCGCGATGTAGGCAATTTCACGCGCCATGCTCCTTGCCCGTGCCTTCATGAAAGGTACCCCTTCAAATCGGCAACGCGGTCGCACCGCTCCCAAGGAAACGATTCTCTTCCGAAGTGGCCGTAAGCCGCAGTCTCGGAATAGATGGGATTACGGAGGCCGAGCGTTCGGATGATGGCCGCGGGGCGAAGGTCGAATTGGGTTTTCACGATTTCTGCAATTCTGTCGTCGGGGAGCTTGCCCGTGCCGAAGGTATCGATGAATACGGATACGGGGCGGGCGACGCCGATGGCGTACGCGATCTCGAGCTCCACTTCATCGCAAATGCCCGCCGCCACGAGGTTCTTGCAGACGTAGCGCGCCATATACGCCGCGCTCCGATCCACCTTGGTCGGGTCCTTCCCCGAGAAGGCGCCGCCGCCGTGGGCGCACCTGCCGCCGTAGGTATCCACGACGATCTTCCTTCCCGTCAGGCCCGAATCCCCTTCGGGGCCGCCGATCGTGAACTTGCCCGTCGGGTTGATGTAATACTTGGTATTTTCATCGAGAAGATGGGCAGGAATGACGGCTTGGACGACGTACTTTTTGAGGTCGGAAGCAATTTGCTCCGAGGAGACGGTGGGCTTATGCTGGGTGGAAATGACGATGGAATCCACGCGCACGGGCACCTTGCCCTCGTATTCCACGGTGACCTGCGTCTTGCCGTCCGGGCGGAGATAGGGAAGGGCCTTGGATTTACGGAGCTCGGCAAGTTTTCTTGCGAGGCCGTGGGAGAGCATGATGGGGAGCGGCATGAGCTCCTCCGTCTCACGGCAGGCATAGCCGAACATCATGCCTTGGTCCCCTGCCCCAAGCGTATCGAGTTCATCTCCCCCCGCCTTCTTCTCCACCGAGGCATCCACGCCGAGCGCGATATCCGCAGATTGCCCGTGGATGAGTACGATGATCTTGCAGGCATCGTAGGCAAAGCTCCCGTGTTCGTAGCCGATCTCATGGATGATACGGCGGGCAACCGCCTCGTAATCGACGACGGCCTCCGTGCGCACCTCCCCCGTGATGAAGAGGGTGTTGTACGCCGCACAGCACTCCACTGCCGCACGGGAATTGGGATCTTGCCGCAAAAGTTCATCTAAAATTCCGTCTGAAATCTTATCGCAGACCTTATCGGGGTGACCTTCCGTCACGCTCTCACTCGTAAACAGTTTTCTCATCGTAGAAACTCCCATTGTATAACTTCCCTATTATACGGAAAACCGCCGCAAATGTCAACTGAAATCGGGTTGCAATTCGGGGCGGGATATGCTATAATTTGCGTATGGGTTGCATGCTTTGCCCCCGAAAGTGCGGGGCGGATCGGAAAATGACGGCGGGAGAGTGCGGCGTTCAGGGAATTACGGTGGCGAAGGCCTATCTCCATCCCTATGAGGAGCCCCCCATTTGCCATACCAACGGCGCGGGGGCGGTGTTCTTCGGCGGATGCTCCCTAAGGTGCGTGTTCTGCCAAAATTACGAAGTCTCAAGGGCGGAGCGCGGCAGAAAACTTTCTCCAAGGGAGCTTGCTTCCCTCTTTCAGAAGTTGGAAGAGGAGGGTGCGGATACCCTCGACCTCGTCACCTGCGACCATGTCATTCCAGAAGTTGCGGAGGCGTTTTCCTACTATCGGCCCCGCATTCCCGTGGTGTTCAATTCGGGTGGGTACGTCACCGAGGCCGCCCTTCAAATGATTTCCCCCTTCGTGGATATTTGGCTTCCCGATTTGAAATTCTGCTCTTCCGATCTCTCCCTCCGCTATACGGGAAGGGGTGACTACTTCGACGTAGCAAAAAAGGCCCTGCGCTTCATGGCGCAAAAGCCCATCGTGTGGGAGGGAAATTCGCTCAAATTGGGTATCCTCGTGCGGCACCTCGTGCTCCCCTCCTGCACTTCGGATTCACTGCGGGTACTCGACTTCCTCAAGGAAATTTTACCTGAAAGCGCCCCCCTCTCCCTCATGCGGCAGTATACGCCGCTCGGGGACATCGAGGGCTACCCCGAATTGCAGCGGAAAGTGACGGCGCGGGAATACCGCCGCGTCGTGGACTATGCCCTCTTATTAGGATTTACCAATCTCTATACGCAGGGCAAGGAGAGTGCGGAAGCGGGTTACGTCCCCGTATGGGATGAATAGCTACTTATTGAGCCAATCATCCTTGAGGCGCACGAGCTCCTTGGTGAGTTTTCCCGCGTCGGCGGGATTTGCGCCCTTCAATCGCCCCTCCAAGAGGCGTACGGCGCGAAGCTGTCTGCTCTTCATAACCACAGTATCGGAGAGAACGAGAATCTTATGCTGATAAATTTTGAAAACGTAACCTTCGGCTATGACGGCGTACCCATCGTGGTAGACGCCTCTTTCTCCCTGCATGAGGGGGAACGGGTGGGCTTCGTGGGCGCCAACGGGGAGGGCAAGACGACGGTATTAAAGCTCCTGACGGGAGAGCTCACGCCCGACGAGGGGACGGTATTCCGCAAGAACGGGATGACGCTCGGCTACCTCGCCCAAACGGGCGGCCTCACCTCCAATGCGACCGTCTACGGCGCGATGCGGGAGGTCTTTGCGGAGGACGAACAGCTGATAGCACGGCTCAAGGAGACGCAGGACGCCGTCGCCACCGCCACCGAAGAGGAGCGGCGCATCCTCTATGCGCGCATCGAGAGCCTCAATAAGCGCATTGCGGCGCGGGATAGTTACCACTTCGACGTGAAGATAAAGACGGTGCTCGGCGGCATGGGGTTTGACGGGGTACTCACGCAAAACGTGAATACCATGTCCGGAGGGGAACGCACAAAATTGAAACTGTGCAGGTTGCTCTTGGAGAGCCCTGAGCTCCTCGTCTTGGATGAACCCACCAATCACCTCGATATCAAGACGCTGTTTTGGCTCGAAGAGTACCTTTCGAGCTACCGCGGCGCGCTCTTCGTGGTCTCCCACGACCGCTATTTTTTGGACAAACTCACAAATCGGACGGTAGAACTCGAACATGGTACCGTCGTATCGTATAAGGGTAACTATTCGAAGTATCGCATTTTACGGGAGGAGCGGCTGAAGGAGGCGTGGCGCGCATACGAGAAACAGCAGGAAGAGATCGCAAAACTGCAGGACTACGTCGATAGAAACCTCGTGCGGGCGACGACGGCGAAGAGCGCCCTCTCCCGCGTCAACAAGTTGGAGCGCATGGAAAAACTCGATCGCCCCAACCCTCCCCCGCGGCCGCCCCGCTTCTCCTTTCAATTTGCGGAGAACCCCTATGAGCGGGTGCTCGAGGCGAAGGAGTTCACCCTCGAAGTGGACGGAAAGGTGCTCCTCCCCCATGCAAATTTCACCCTGATGCGGGGAGCGAAGTGCGCCCTCGTGGGGGACAACGGCACGGGCAAGAGTACCCTCCTCAAATTTTTGCTCTCGGGGGACAGGCGCATTACCCTTGGAAGATATGTAAAGATCGCCTACTACGACCAGGAGAATGCCGATTTGGACCCTGAGGATCGGTGCATCGACGCCCTCTGGGGGCGGGCAAGGGGGCTTACGCAGACCGAAGTTCGAAACCTGCTCGCCCAAGTAGGCCTCGGGGCCGAGGATGCGGAGAAGCGGGTGAAGGAGCTCTCGGGCGGCATGCGGGCGAAGTTAGAGCTCAAGATCCTCGAAGCACAGGGCGGGAACGTGCTCATCCTCGATGAGCCCACCAACCACCTCGATCTGCCCGCCCGCGAGGCCCTGGAAGATGCCCTCTCCGCCTTTGAGGGGACCCTCCTCTTCGTCTCGCACGACAGGCGCTTCATCGAACGCATTGCGACGTCCGTTGCCTCCATCGAGGATGGCGCCCTCAACGTATTTCAGGGCGGTTACGGGGATTACTTGGCGGCCAAGCGTGATAAATCCCCCACCCATGTCCAAGAGAAGCCTCAAAAAACGCAGAAGGTGGAGGGGTACCGTACCCGTGAAGAGCGGGCGCAGGAGGCGAAGATGCGGGCGCGGGTGCGGGACATCGAGACGAGATTAGAGGCCGCCGAAGCCGAAGAGGCGGCGCTCTCCGAAGAACTTGTAACCTTCGCCGCAGACTATAAGAAGGTGCAGGAGCTCTCCGCAAAGCTCGAGGCCCTCCATGCCGAAATCGACGCCCTCTACGCGGAATACGAGACGCTCATTTGAAAGCCCCCCTGCCCTCTTTGGCCCAAAATCGGGGGGCTTTCCTTCAAAAAAATTTTCCGAAAATTTCTAAAAATTTCCGTAATTTTTGAGTTGCATTTAAGGTTCATATGGTTTGATAGAACGCGAGGTAACCATGAAACTCCTTTTGGCAGAAGATGAGAGAGCGCTATCCAAGGCGCTCGTCGCCATCTTAAAGCATGAAAACTACACCGTGGATGCCGTATTCAACGGGGAGGATGCCCTAAACTCCTTGCAGTTTGGGGATTACGACGGCGCCATCCTCGATATCATGATGCCGAAAATGGATGGCATCAGCGTCCTCCAAGAATTTCGCAAACACAATAAATCGATGCCCATTCTCCTGCTTACGGCAAAGACGGAGGTCGATGACAGGGTGTTGGGATTGGATAGCGGGGCGGACGACTACCTCGGAAAGCCCTTCGACGTGAAGGAACTGCTCGCCCGTATCCGTGCGATGATGCGAAGAAATCAAGGCGAGGCGGATAACATTCTCACCCTTTCCGATTTGAAGCTCAACCGCTCCACCTTCGTTCTGAGCTCCCCCAAGGGGGATTACCGCTTGGGCAACAAGGAATTTCAGCTCATCGAGCTTCTGATGCTCAATGCGGGAAAAGTGCTTGAAACGGAGGCCATTCTCTCCAAAATTTGGGGTTACGATAGCGAGGCGGAGGCAAACGTTGTGTGGACGTACATCTCCTATCTCCGCAAAAAATTGGAGGCTTTGACGCCCCATGTCCAAATCGAGGCCGTGCGCGGCGTCGGGTATCTCTTGGTGAAACGCGATGTTTAGAAAACTTCGGCTCAAATTCATCACCGTTGCGATGTGCTCCGTCTTTGCCGTCATTTTTTTCATTGTATGCGGCATCAACATCGTAAACCGTATCAGGATCACGGAGGAAGCCGATTATCTTGTTCAGGTCCATCTATCGGACGGCGAAGAATTTTTGGGGAGACCTCCCTTCCTGCAAAACCCGGATAAAATTTTAACGGAGGCGCGGTATCTCGTCGTTGAATTCGATGTGCGGGGAAACATTCTCTTTGTCCATACGGATGCCGGCGTAGAGAAAGAAGATGCCATTGCGTATGCGGAAGAGCTGCAGCACAAGGGGAGCACGAGCGGGTATTACGGGAACTTCCGCTACGGGGCAAAGGATACCCTCTTCGGGGGCACGAGATACGTCTTTGTAGACTGCACGCGGGTGCTTTCGGGGTTTTATAACGTCCTTTGGATCAGTATTGCGGTGGCTTCGGGCGGGCTCCTTCTCATCTTCCTCCTGATTTTCTTGCTTTCGGGAAGAATCATGAAGCCCGTTGCGGAGAGTTACGAAAAGCAAAAACGCTTCATTACCGATGCGGGGCACGATATCAAGACGCCGCTCACCATCATCGGTGCGGATGCGGACGTCCTTGAAATGCAGGGCGGGAAGAACGAGTGGACGGAGGATATCAAGCACGAGGTGGAGCGGCTCTCCTCCCTCACCGAAAAGCTCATTCTGCTCGCCAAGATGGACGAGGGCGGCGCGGCGCCCGTCATGACGGACTTCTCCCTCTCGGATGCCGTGGAAGAGGCGGCGAGCGCCTTCTCCTCGGTGGCCGTATCCAAGGGTAATCCCCTCCTCCTCCGCATTGCGCCCAACATTTCCTATTGCGGGAATGAAGATCTCATCCGAAGGCTCGTGAATATTTTGGTAGACAATGCCTTAAAATACTCCGATGAAGGCGGGGAGATAGAGGTAACGCTCACCGAAAACGGCAACAGGCGGCAACTTTTTGTGAAGAACTTCTGCAAGGAATTTTCGGAGCAGGATGCGGGCCGCCTCTTCGATCGGTTTTACCGAAGCGATACATCGAGAAATTCCGAACGGGCGGGGCACGGCATCGGGCTCTCCCTTGCCCGTTCCATCGTTACGGCCCACAGGGGGAAAATCACAGTCAAGAAGGACTGCGATGCCGTCCTCTTTACCGTAACGCTATAGGAGGTAATCATGAAAAAAATACGGGTATGGCGCCTCGGGGCGCTGCTTGCTTTCACGCTCTCCCTCGGGCTCTGCCTTGCGGGGTGCAGTATCGCGGAGGCCCCCGAAGCGCAGAGGGTGGTCTCCTACACCGCTTCTGAATCGGAGGTGTATTCAACAGCCACCGAAGTCGTGAAGGAAGTTGCGGATACCGTTGTGGAGATCAGCACCGAATCGGTCACCACGAGATTCGGCAGGCAATACATCGTTTCGGGTGCGGGGAGCGGCGTCCTCGTCGGCAAGGCGGAGACGGATTACTATATCGTAACCAACAACCATGTCATAGAAAGCGCCAATGAAATCACCGTGAGGACGAGGGCGGGCAGTGAAATGGAGGCGACCTTGATTGCGACCGATGATTCCGCAGACATCGCCGTCATTACGGTCTCCTCCCAAGAGGAATTGAAGCTCGCCGTTTGGGGGGATAGCGACGATTTGCAAATTGCGGAGGATGTAATTGCCATCGGCAACCCCTTGGGCAACCTCGGCGGAACGGTGACGAAGGGCATTCTCTCGGCAACGGGAAGAACGATTGCGGTGGGCAACTTCGATATGACGCTCCTGCAGACGGATGCCGCCATCAACCCCGGCAATTCGGGGGGCGGGCTCTTCAACATGCGCGGCCAGCTCATCGGCATCGTAAACGCCAAGACAAGCGAGGAGGGCATCGAGGGGCTGTGCTTTGCCATTCCCGCCAATGCCGCAAAGCGTGCCTACGAGAATTTGTTGGAATACGGCTACCTCTTGGGGCGGGCGACCCTCCACATTGAGCTCGCCGAGGCCACCCTTTCGGGGAGCGGCGGCACTTCCGAGACGGTTGCCTACGTAACGGCAACGGAGGGCGCGGACGGCAATTTCATGCAGTACGACAGGCTCTCCAAGATCAACGGCATGGAAATTAGTTCCATCTACGATTATAACCGCGCCATGGCAACCGTTGCGCCCGAGGATGAAGTTACCGTGGAGGTATACCGCGGGACGCTCGTGCAGAGCCTTTGGGGGAATTCCCTTTCCTTTGCCGCTTCCCCCACCGCCTTCACCGTGACTGCCGCCCAATACGGGGCATAATATTTGGAATTCAGAAATAGCCGTGAGGTAAACCATGAAGAAATTGTTAGGAACTCTATTGGCGGCGACGCTGTGCCTTTGCGGGGCTTACGGCCTTGCGGGGTGCAAGGAGCAGTTCTCAAACCCCGGGGATTCGCTCGGCGGTGGCGGCACGGGCGAGGTCGCCGTGAGCGCCGAGGACCAAACGGGAGGCATCAAGGAAGAACTTTCAGACAGGGATTTTTCGGAGCTTGCAGAAAATACCTCCTATGCGGATGCCACCTTCGTCTCCCCCACCGAAGAGGTCGTCACCCTCACAAAGAGCGGCACCTATCGCTTTTTAGGGGAATACGGCGGCATCGCGCTCGGGGCGGACAATTTGAAGCTCCACCTCATCTTAAACGGCGCAACCATAACATCGGATGCGGGCGTTGCCCTCGATGGGTCTGCATTTAAGAAGGCGGAAGTCGTTGTAACCCTCATCGAAAGCAATTCCATCACTTCCACTTCGGAGGAGGACAACGCGGTGCACATCAAGGGGTCGCTCTCCTTTAACGGGAGCGGGTCGCTTGCCGTCACGAGCCGCGGCAAGCATGCCGTCAAGGTCACAAAGGCGTTTACGGCCGTCAATTGTTCGCTCAGCCTCGCGGCCGCAAGCCACGGCATCTCCGCCCTCTCCATCTCCGCAAAGAATTGCAATATCTACGTCGCCTCGGCGGGAAAGGATGGGCTCAATGCGGAATGCGAAGACGAGACCACTTCCTTCACCACGGAGGAGGGCTACATCTACTTAAAAGACGTGAAGTACACTTCGGAGACGAAGGGAGACGGCATGCAGGCAGATACCGCCATCCTCATCGACGGCGGCACCTACAAAATCACGACGAAGGGCGAATTCGTGCCCGATACCGCCGAGAACAGGGCGGAATACGGCCTTACCGCCGATGATTTCCGCTATAGACAGCTGAGTTGGAGTTCGGGCGCACAGAGCGGATATCAGAAGGTGCCTTCGGACTACCGCGGCGGCAACCTCTATGCCCTCAAACAGGGGTGCAAGGGCATCAAGGTCGGGGAAATTGAATACCCCGATCCCGCAAATTCCGAAAAGGAAATTACCGTAACCGAGGGCGATTATACCATCCTCCTCGAGGGGGGCACGTTTACGATAGACAGCACGGATGATGCCGTCCATGCGAACAGCGGCACCCTGAAGGTGAGCGGCGGGACGTATACCATTTCCACCTGCGACGACGCTTTGACGAGCGACGTCCTCACCAAGATCACGGGCGGGGATATCACGGTCGCCGAGTGCTATGAGGGCATCGAGGGCGGCTATGTGGAAATTTCGGGCGGCACCGTAAACGTAACCGCAAACGACGACGGCATCAATGCCGCAAGCGACGATGCGAGCGTCATAGAGCACATCATCATCTCGGGTGGCGAGGTGTATGTAGATGCTCAGGGAGACGGCATCGATTCCAACGGCACCATCCTCATTTCGGGCGGGGAGACCTATGTGGCGGGCCCCACGAGCAACATGGATTGCGCCATCGATTCAGACCGCGGCACCGTGGTGACGGGTGGCTACCTCTTTGCGGTGGGCCCCCTCGGCATGGTGGAGACGCCCGCCCAAAACTCGACGCAGTGCGTCGTATCCTTTGCGAGAAGTGCCTCCATCGCGATGGGCACCAACCTCTCCCTCACCGATAAGGACGGCAAGGCCATTCTCTCCTTCACGTCGCCCAAGGCCTGCCAATCGGTCATTATCTCCTGCCCCGAGCTCCAAAAGGGCACCTCTTACAAGATCTACGGCGGGGACAGCAGCCTCTGTGAGTTTACGGTGAGCGAGATCATCACGACGGTTGGCTCCGCGGGCGGCATCGGAAACCCGGGCGGCATGGCGCCCGGCGGCCCCGGAGGAATGGGCCCGGGCGGCCCCGGGGGTCCGGGAGGATTTGGTGGTTTGGGCGGTCGGTAAGCAAAACTATAAAAGGGGCGGAACGCTTGTGTTCCGCCCCTTTTGCGTATCAAAAAAACTTTACTCTTTCGCCCGAATGATCTCTCTCGGTTTGGATTTTCTCATCACGAGGAGGGGCACGATGGCGGCGAGCGCCGTAAGCAGGAGGACGACGCCCGCATCGAGGAGGGCAACTTGCCAGCGGAACACAATGATGTTGAGCTCCCGCATGAATACGTTGTGCACGAAGGAGACGAACCCCTCTGCGATGAGGCCGTTGCACAGCCCCGCCCCGAAGTACAGCCCCGCGACCGAGAGCAGGCAGACGGCGGCGCTCACGATGAGCATTTGTAGCATGAACATCCACGTGAGGTCCTTTACTTTGCCCCCGAGCGCCCGCACCACGGCAATCTCGTACATATTCTTTCTCACGCTTCCCACCCCGAAGCCGATGAGCGTCACCGCGGTGAGAACGAGCAGTACGCCCACGATGAGGCGGAAGAAATCTGTAAATACCATCGCCGCCTTGGAGACGGTATACATCGCCGCAACGAGCGGAGACATCACGGTGTATTGGTGCTCGAGCCCCGCATCGTAGAGCTCGACGGCGCGGCTCATATCTTCAAAGTACAGGGCGTAGGGAATGGTGCCGTAAGCGGATACGATATGGGCATCCTCGTGGGAAAATTCAAAATTTGCGTCGTGTCCGGAGCCGTTGAGGCCAATCACCGTCTCTTCGAGCGTATAGTTGGGCGGGGCTTCCCGCTCGTTGGGGTACCGCCCCGAAAGCCTCAGCTTCATGCCCTTTACCATGTCCTCTGTAACGGCGTCCTCTGCTACCCCCAAAAGTTTTGCGGCCTCCCGCTTGCTGATCCGAACTTCCCCCGCCTTTGGCCCGCTGATACGCCTTGCGAACCCGCTTGCAATCGTGAGGGTAACATCGCCGTACGTCACCTCCATGCTGCCGTAATGCAGGGTCGCATTGCCATCTTTTTTATACGCCTCATAGAAATCGGGGTTGAAGGAATACCCGATATTGAGCGTCGAATTGAGCTCTTCGATGAGGGCGGCATACCGCTCCGCATCGATGTCCTCAAGTTTCGTTTTCCCGTTCAACTGTTCGATGAGATCCGCATACCGCTCCTTATACCCCGTATCAATGACGCCCGCAATGTTGTACCTGCTCATGAGTTTTGTACCGACCGTCAGCTTCTGATAGGGGTCATTTCCAAAAGAGGCAAGATCGGGGTTGTATTTGAGTATGCTATCCGCAAAGTAATCGGTGACGATGATCTTGTTCCCCTCCGTCTCGAGGGTGCCCGAAAGGAGCTTGAGCTCCCCGTTCTCATCCCCATAGATGCTTGCAAGATAGCTCTTCTCGGTGACGAGCACGCCCCGCCCCGTGTGGCAGAAGAATTTCCCGTAATTATTCGCGTCGGCAGGGAAATTATAGTACTCGATCTCCCAACTCGTATCCTGCCTGCTATATGTGATCATGGCAACGTTGTAGAGGGGATAGATGCCGCCCTCATAGCCTGTATCACGAAAAGCGGCGATATCGGTATCGCTCACCCTTGTGAAGGGGGTGACTTGCACCTCATCCGAGAGCTCATTCACCTTATGGCCCTTTTGCAGGATGAAGGTGCTCCGCTCGCTCTCCTCTGTGATGAGGCGGGCAATCTCTTCATTGGGCGAAAACTGCGTGAAGAATTGGCAAATGCCGAGCACGACGAAGAGAAACACGACGGTCACCATCGTGAGTACCATGCCGAGCGCCCGCTTTCTCGCAAACATCGAAAAGAGCGTCTTTCTTCCACGGGAACTCAGTTTATGGGATACAAACTCCCGCTTCGTTCTATTGGATTCCACGGATGCCGTAGGAAGGAATTTATCGTCCGCCTGCCTGAGTTGTACCCCGCCCCACGAGATGCGGGCATTGATGCGTTCGAGTTCGGGCTCCGTAAAGATGGGTCCCTTGTGGATGATGATCTCATCCCGATGGAATGAGATTTCCTCGGCATCCTTGTTTCTTGAGTAATCGCCTATGATTTTCCCATCCGAGAGTTCGATGATGCGGTCTGCATACTCCTCCGCATCCCTCCCGTTATGGGAGACAATGACGACGAGGGCGTCCTTCGCCATCTCCTTCATGAGCTCCAACACCATGCGGCTCGACTTCACATCGAGGTTGCCCGTGGGCTCGTCCGCTAAGATGAGTTTTGGATTCTTTACGAGGGTACGGGCTATGGCTACTCTCTGCTTCTGCCCTCCCGAGAGCTCTGCGGGGTACCGATTTGCGTACTCTGCGAGCTCCACCTTTTCGAGGGCCTCTCTTACGGCCTCATCGTTTCTTTCTCCCTTCAAATCCAACGCGAGGGCGACATTCTGCTCCACCGTAAGCCCTTCGAGCAGGCAGTAATCCTGAAAGATAAAGCCTACATAATCGTTGCGGAAATTATCATAGTCTCTCTCATGGAAGTCGGAGAACTTGTTCCCGTCCACCACGATGTCGCCGGCGGTGAGCTTATCGCACCCGCCCATCATGTTGAGGAGGGTGCTCTTCCCGCATCCGCTCTTGCCCACGATAAAGACGAAGCCGCGGTCGCCGAGCGTGAAGCTCACATCCTGAAGCGCCACGGTGCGCTTCTTCCTCTTGGGATGATAAATTTTGGTTACGCCCTTTAGTTCTATCATGGGAGCCCTCTTCCGTTTACGCCTTCTTTGCCTTTTCACGGGTGCGCATCTCGGAGAAGAAGGAGGTGAGCACCTCTGCGCATTCCTCTTCCAAGACGCCCCCCACGACCTCCACCGTGTGATTGAGCAGGTTTGCCTTTGCGAGCTCCTCCGTTAAACTCCTGCCCTTCTGCTCATATGCGCCGAAGTACACCCGCTCGATGCGGGAATTGAGCACGGCCCCCATGCACATGGGGCAGGGTTCGAGGGTGACGTAGAGCTCCGCCCCCTCCAAACGCCATGAATGGAGCTTGCGGCAGGCCATATCGATGGCCCGCATTTCGGCATGGGCGGTTGCGAGTTGGCGCTTGGTGCGCACGTTGTACCCCTTCCCGATCACTTTTCCTTCCAACACGACGACGGCGCCGATGGGAACTTCCCCCTCCGCCTTTGCCTTGTTCGCAAGCCTGAGCGCCGCGCGCATGAATTTTTCCTGCATGCTTCTCCTTTTTCTTACAAAAACGGGAGTTCCCCGTAAACATTGGTGATATCGTAGAGGGCGTCGAGGGTAGCGGGAAGGAGGGCAGAGAGTTTGGATACGGGAATGGGATGGGTGAGGCTCTCCGCGCCCACTTCCACGGTTACCGCAGGTATTTTCAATTCCTGAATGCACCAATCCTTGTAGCCGCCCGCAGAATTCTTTACGGTGACGAGGGGGTACCCCGTACTCTCCCCGAGCACCGTGGCAAATTTCTTATCCCTACGCCGCCGCAGCATGGGCTGAAAGAATTCCCAATAGATCTGCTCCCCCTTGGTGTGCCAGCTGAGCGTATACGCCGCCCCCACCTCCTTCGTAAACGCCGCAAGCGCACTGCTTTCGGGTTCGGAGAGGGGCCTCGGGCCGATGTAGTTTGCAAAGGATCTCGTTCTTATATTTTGGCTGCCCGTCCCCCAACGGGCGGGGAAGTTGACGTTGAGGTCTACGCCGTTGAGGTTGGCCTTCCACAGGGGGAAGTTTCCGATTTTTTGCACTTGCTCTTTGAACGGTTCGGGGACAGAACTTATCCCCACTTCGGCAAGAAGGGCGCCATCGGGGTTGACGAGGGGCACCACCCACACGCCCCCGTGCGCGACGCCGCGGCGGATGTGCTCCAAGGCGAGGCGGGCCGTTACGAATTCCCGCCCATGGATGGCGTATTGGGAGATACCGACCGCCCCGTTTTCACTGCCTATGAGCATCGCGAAGAGCTCTCTTCCCGCAACCGAAGTGCCGATCACCCGCTTCTTCCCGTCGTAGGAATCGTAAAAATGTTTTACTTCTTCATAGATATCCATTCTCCCATTGTATGCGGAGAAGGGGCGCCGTACCCCAAAAACCTACTTGTGGTATTCGCCGCCGCCGCGGATCATGAAGGCGCGGTAGAGCTGTTCGAGGAAGATGACGCGGAAGAGCTGATGGGGAAAGGTCATGCGGGAGAAGGAGAGAAGGGCGTCTGCACGGCGCTTCACCGCCTCCGCAAGCCCGCACGAGGAGCCGATGACGAACGTCATTTCCGCTCCCGCATCCGAAAGGGCCCCGATACGGGCGGAGAATTCCTCCGAGCTCTCCTCTCTCCCCTCCACGGCAAGCGCAAGTACGGTGCCCCTTACGGCCCGTAAAATTTCCTCCGCTTCCTCTTCGAGCGTCCTGCGCTCGGCGAGCTCGATAATTTCAAGTTTACAGAAGCGGGAAAGCCGCTTTTCGTATTCCGAGCAGGCGTCTTTTAAGTATGTTTCCTTGAGCTTTCCCACGCAGACGAGGCGAATCTTGATCATAAAAATCCTCCGATGAGGGTACCTATCCACTCCGCCGCACAGGTGATGATCCCCACCCCCGCGGCAAGAAAATAGCCCTTCCCCCCGGACATGCCCCTCTCCTTTCTCCTCTCAGTGAAGATGAGGAAGGCCATCACGGCGAGGAAAACGGCCGCCGCCGTAAGGTAGATGGGAAGCTCTAAGAAGGCGGGAATTTCGCCGTAACCCGCCGCCGTCATAATTAAAATGGCGGCATTGTTTACAAGGTGGGCGAGCATGCCCGGAAGGACGCTTCCGCTCCGCACAGCGAGCAGGGCGTAACACGCCCCGCAAATGAATTGGTAGACCGTCTGCACGGGGTTGCCGTGGAAGAGGGAGAAGAGGGCGCCCGAGATGAGCACGATGGGAAGGGTCCCCCACCCCTCCCTTCGCATGGTGCCCGCACCGATGCCGCGGAACACCGTCTCCTCGAAGAAGGCGGGGAAAATGCCTATGACGAGGATGGCGGGAAGGAGATTCCAACCCGAGAGGTCGGGCACGGGGACGTCGGTTGCGACGTAACCCAACCTCTCAAAGAGCCCTATGAACACGTTGTTCACCCAACCGAAGGCGAAGAGCCCGAAGGAGAGCAGGATGGCGAGCGGGAAATAGTACCACTTGCACCCCGCATAGAACTTTTTGAGGGGCAACTTGGTGCGCCCTATAAAGAGTGCCGCCGCCCCGCCAAGGCACAGCTGGGGCAGAAGGTAGGAGATGTAGAGGTACACCTGCGTATCCGCATACCCCTCCCCCAATATGAGGATGAGAACCACCGTGAGGATAAGGGAGAGCACGATGGGCGCGACCGCGGCGACCGAATATGTGAGCCCCGCTTCCTTGAGCGGACTGCGAAGCGCTCTGTTTTCCTGTTCTTGCATGCTTCCATTATACAGGAAACTCGCAAAAAATCCAAACAAAAACCTTGCTTTTTTGTAAAATACTTTCTATAATAGGGGCATGAGAATTCTCGATACCCAAGTGATTTCCGAATGCGTCTACCGCCTTGCACGGCGGGCGGGGGTTACCCTTACGGATAGTTGCCGCCTTGCCCTCATGAAGGCACGGGATACGGAGGAGGGAGCCGCCCGCTTCGCCCTCGATGCCGTCCTTCAAAATGAAGAGGTTGCAAGGCGGGAGCAAATGCCCGTCTGCCAGGATACGGGCATGGCGGTCGTGCTTATCGAACTCGGGCAGGAAGTGAGCCTTCGCGGAAAGCTCCTCTCCGATGCCGTAGACGAGGGGGTGAAGAGAGCCTATGAGGAGGGGCTCTTCCGCAAGAGCATCTGCGATCCGCTCACCCGTGCCAACACGGGGGACAACACCCCCGCCCACCTGCATGTGGATATCGTTACGGGAGACAGGGTGAAGATTACCTTCCTGCCCAAGGGATTCGGGAGTGAGAATATGTCTCGCCTCTCCATGCTCACCCCTGCGGAGGGAAGGGAAGGCATTCTGAACGCCATCGTGGAGGCGGTGCGCCTCGCAGGTTCTCGCCCCTGCCCGCCCGTCGTCGTGGGTGTGGGCATCGGCGGCTCCTTCGATTCCTGCACCCTCCTTGCAAAGAAGGCGCTCACCCGTGAACTTTCAAGCTCCCACCCCCGCGCGGACGTTGCCGCCATCGAAGAGGAGGCGCTTGCCCGCATCAACGGGCTCGGCATCGGGGCACAGGGCTTCGGCGGAAGGGTTACTGCGCTCAAAGTATTATGCGAAATCGCTCCCACCCACATTGCAGGGCTTCCCGTAGCCGTCAACATGCAGTGCCACTGTGTGCGCTGTGAAAAGGAGGTGCTGTGATGAGAACGCTCACCCTTCCCCTCTCCGAGAGGGACGTCCTCTCCCTGCATGCGGGGGATACGGCACTCCTCTCGGGGACGATCTACACCGCACGGGACTGCGCCCATAAACGCATTTTTGAGCTACTTGATGCGGACATGGTACCCCCGTTTCCCCTCAAGGGTGCATTTATTTACTACGCAGGCCCCTGCCCCGCTCCCGCGGGAAAGGCATGCGGCAGTTGCGGGCCTACGACGTCCGCCCGCATGAACCCCTACGCTCCCCGCCTCCTCTCCTTGGGGCTCGGCGGCATCATCGGCAAGGGCGAGATGAGCGAGGAGGTCCGCCGTGCCCTTGTAAAAAATAAGGCGGTCTACTTCGCCGCCATCGGGGGCGCAGGCGCCATTTACGGCAATGCCATAAGGAAGAGCGAACTTGTGGCCTTCCCCGAGCTTCTGAGTGAGGCGGTCTACCGCCTCGAGGTGGAGAACTTTCCCCTCGTCGTTGCGATGGACTGCTACGGCAACAGCGTATATAAAAAATAAGAGGCACCCTCTTCGAGGATGCCGTCTCTATGATTCGGGATAAGTAAACCGCCGTTCGTCCAAGGCTTCGAGATAGCGGGCGGCGTAGTATTTGGCGAGCGGCAAATTTTGCTCCAAATAGTTGCCGCACTCCGCTTCGGTCGCCCCCGGGATATCCCCCTCGTAGCCCACGATGAAGGTGCACATGTCGGTCACGAGGCTTAAGACGTCCTTTGAAGAGAGGTTGCCGAACATCAGGAGATAGAAGCCCGTGCGGCAGCCCATCGGGCCGAAGTACACCACATCCCCCTTTTTGGAACTGTTGCGAAGATAGGTGGCGCCGAGGTGCTCTATCGTGTGGACGGCGGGCATATCGAGGGGCGGCTCGCGGTTGGGCGCCGTGAAGCGCAAATCGAAGGTGGTTACGGTTGAAAACAGCTTTCTATCGACGCGGGAGACATACAGCCCCGGCAGGAGCTTGGTATGGTCCACTTCAAAACTTTTAATCCTCTCCATGCGGCTCCTCCGCGGGCGGGGTTTCGGGCGCCTGTGCAGGCTGTGCCGGCTGTGCAATTACCGCCGCCCCCTCTGTGGGCCCATCCTGCACAGGCAAATTGTGCGGCTTGGGCGGGTTGACATCCCTGTCGTCCGGCATCAGGAAGTCTACGCCGTCCGTGTGGAAGCCCCTTCCGTGCACTTCGGAGACGACGGAGACCGTCATGAAGGCCTCGGGGTCGATGCGCTCGATCTCCTCCTTCAGGGCGACGAGTTGGTGGGCGGAGACGACGGTGAGGAGCATGTGCAAATCTTCCTTAAAGTACCCCGTCTGCCCATATAATATGGAGACGCCGCGGCTGATTTTATTGAGGATCATGTCGCGAATTTCAAGATATTGGTTACTCACTACCTTCACCTGGTATCGCTTCTTGCCCACGGGCGAGACTTTATCGACGACGAAGGAGCACAGAAGGGTTATGACGAGCCCGTAGAGGACGTGGGTAACGTCTACCGCGATGAGCTGCAAGAGAACGATGGTGCCGTCTACGAGCCACAGCCCTACCGAGACGGAGAGCCCGAAGTATTTCTGGAAGATGAGCGGCGGGATATCGGTGCCGCCCGTAGAGGCCCCCACGCGGACGACGATCGCGATGCCGAGCCCGAATAGGATGGCGCCCGTCATGGCGGCAAGGAGGGGCGAAGCGAGTTCGCCGTGCATACCCATCGGGGCGCCGTACTTCCCCACATATGCCTTATTGGCGATTTGGAACACCGTCATGAACATGGGGTATAGTAGCGTTCCCGCAAGGGTGGTGACGGCGAACTTCTTCCCGAGCAGTACCGCCCCTATCACAAAGAGGATGATGTTGCCCACGTAGACGGTGATGTTTACCGCCCATTCCGTAATCACGGGGCTGACATTCCCATACGCCACGAGGAGGTTGCGCACAAAGATGCCGATGCCCGTCGTGCCCCCCATGACGAATCCGTTGGGCACGATAAAGAGGGCGGCCGCCCCCGCCGCGCATGCGTTGCCCGCGATAATAAACAGGCAGTCGAGCAGGAACTTGCTCACTTGCCGCTTTGTCGGTTTTTTCAAAGTGAATTTCGAGATCTTCATGATTGCCTCAATGGCTACAGTATACCATATTCCCCGTAAAAATGGCAAGGATTTTTGAGGGAAATCCCAAAAAGAAAACGGCGCCGCGCGGGCGCCGCCTTCCCCTCTTTGTTACCTGCAACTGCAAATTCCACAGCCGTTTCGGTTGGGAATGAGGGCATACTGACGCGCGTAGTAGGCATCGTAGCACTGATTCCCGCAGGCGGTGTAGGCGGAGAGATCCAAATTGCTCCCGCACCCACAGCCGTTGTTGTTATTGTTACAGCCACAGCCGTTATTATTATTGCAGCCGCAACCGTTATTGTTGCCGTTTCCCGCATACGGAACAGGACCGATGTAGAATTCATCGAGGCTTGTTAGGGCGATGCCGTTATTGTTGTTACAGCCACAGCCGTTGTTCTGATTGCAGCCACAGCCGTTGTTACAGCCACAGCCCCCCGCAGGGAACAGGTTTTCGAGCGCATTCAGGATGTTGTTCCAGAGCGTACCGCCGCAGGAATTGCAGCGTCCGCAGTGACAATTACACATGGTGTTTCCTCCGTGATGATTCGGCACATGCCGTCACTGCATTTTATGCTCTATCCTCTATTTCCGTTATTACAAGGAGTCCCCTATGGGAAATTTTGCAAGCAGGCTCAAAGACCTCATGACCTACGACGATATCTCGGTCGCATCCCTTGCGGAGAGATCGGGGCTTCCCTCTTCTGCGATCGAAGCATGGCTCAATGGCACCGTGCCCGCCTTCGAAGCATTCATACGGGTCGCAAATGCCCTTCATATCGACCTCGATTACCTCACCGCGCGGAGCAGTATGGAGGAAGAGGTGGAGCCCGCCCCCCTGCCAAATTTTTACAGACAGATCCGCTCCGTGATGCAGATCGCGCATAAAAAATGGAAGGATCTGAAGGAACTTGCCCCACATTCTGAGCGCAGGCGTTGGGCAAAGGGCGGCTACCCCGATCTCGTCACCCTGATAAAGCTCGCAGACGTCCTCGATTGCTCCCTCGATCTCCTGGTGGGCAGGAGGTTCTTCTGATCACTCCTTCGCCTTGATGACGTTCGTGGGCTTGATGTGCCTCAGCCACAGCATGGGCACGAGGAAGGAGAGTGCAAAGAGAAGGAGCGCGATGAAGCAGTTCTGCATCCAAAACAGCCAATTCACATGCAAGAAGTGGAGGTCGGTGACGGCGCTTTTGGAGAGTTCGGCGAGGGAGAATGCCAAAAGACCGTTTGCGGCCTGTACGAACCCGAATGCCCCGAAGACATAGAGCACTGCCATGAGGAGCCCGACCGCCGCCGCCTGCAAGCCGAAGATCACCAAAAAATCCCTATCCCGTGCCCCGAGCGCCTTCAGGATGCCGATCTCGCGCATCCTGTCTTTAATATTCTTGACTTCATACTGCACGATGAGCAAAAACAGCATGGCGCAAAGCGCCCCGAAGATGAGATAGAAGAAATCCCGGAATACGCCCACCACCTTCGTCATGGCGGTGATGGAGCTTGCCATGGAGGAATTGGGGACGAAGCCGTTCTCATTCGCCACATTGAAGAGGAGGTGGGCATCCCCGCCCTCAAAGTAGTACCCGAGCGTACACATCCCGATGCCCTGCAATGCATAGAAGACGTTGTCCGCAAGGTTACAGAGGACCTTTTGGTCTCTGAGCCCGATGATGTTGAGGGTCGCCTCGAATTTCTTTTGGGACCTGTTTTGATCGCAGGAGGCGTAGTAAGAAAACTTCACCTCATGCGGTTCAAACTTATCGAGGGTGGCGGACGTGTAGTTGGTGTGGAAGATGGAGTTATACGTCTCGTAGCTCATCAGAACTTCGTTGTCCTGCAGGGGAATTGTATTATGCTTATCCGAGCAGGAATAAAAACTATCCCTCCATTCGAAGGCCTTGCCGCCCACTTCGAAGGTGCTGATGCCCACACTCGTAAACTGCCTCGCCTTGGAGGAGAGGAGCTTCTCTACAAAATCGGGCTCGAAGGTATACCCCACGGCAAGGTATTCGCACACTTCATCGTGGAATTTCAGGTATTCCTCGCTCTCCGCAAGGCTCTTGAGCTCTTCCTTGGTGGTGTTCGGATCGGTCACCTTCTCCAAGAGGTCCTTGTACCGCTCCCGATAGCCCGTATCGAGGATGCCGTTGACGTATCCATACTTGTGGTCCGTGAATTTGGAATACGGGCCGAGCATGTCCTCACGGGTGTTGATTTGGGCACGGTTCACGATGCAGGCATCGGCAAAGAAATCGGTGATGTAGATCCCGTGATCCTTCTGTTCTTCGGCAGTGGCTACGAATTTGAGGGGCCCGAACTGCCGTTCGAGGAAGCTCTGCTCGGTGATAAGTACCCCGCCGAGCCCCGAAAGCGCATATGGGTTGACGCTCTGCTTGAATTTCATCTGCCGTACGGCGATGTCGTCGTCGTGCGCACTCAGGGAAAAGTTGATGAGGGGATACGCCTTGCCCTCGTACCCCGCATCGTAAAACGCTTGGAGGTCCCCCTCCTCCACATCCACGAGGCGGGTGGCATCGAGGCTATCATAGGCGGCGCTCTCGCCCTTCAGAAAGCTGTTACAGCGCAAATTCCGCTTTTCCATCTCGGAAGCAATGACTTCCCCGCCGTCGAAGTGCATGAAGAGCTGGCTGAGCCCCAACACGGTGAGAAGGAGGGCGAGGATCACGGCATACACGATGCCGCGCAGAGCCCCCCGCTTTCCGAACTTTGCGGCAAGGGCCAAGGTAGACCTGAATTTGAGGTGCCGCCTCTCAATTTGAGGCTCCTCTTTCGGACATGCCCCCCTCGGATGCAATGGCGCAAAGCGGTCAGTCTCTTGGCGGACGGCCGTAATGCGGCCAATTTTCATCGCCCTTGAAACCTCTTCGAGGTTGCTTTCCGTAAACTGTTCCCCGCCCGGAATGATGAGGGTATCCCCCTCCACCCGAAGGTTGGGATTGAACGCCTCGTTGCGCCGAACATGCCGCAAAATGCGCCCCTCGGAGAGTTCGAGAATTTCATCCGCATACGCCTCCGCATCGCTCAGGTTGTGGGAGACAATGACGACGAGCTTCTCCTTGGAGAGTTCTTTGAGAAGGCTCAAGATTTGTACGGTCGTCTTGCTGTCGAGGTTGCCGGTGGGCTCATCGGCGAGGAGGATGGCAGGCTGTTTGACGAGCGCCCGCGCGATCGCCACCCTCTGCTTCTGCCCGCCCGAGAGTTCCTTCGGGTAGCGGTCCGCAAGCTCCTTGAGGTCGGTATTGGCGAGCGCCCTTTGTACCCGTTCCCCATCTTCCTCCCCGCGGAGGGCAAGGGCGAGGGAGACGTTTTCGGAGATGGTGAGCTCTTCCAACAGGTGGAAATCCTGGAAGATGAAGCCCACCCTTGCATTTCGATAGTACACCTGATCGGCGTGGGACATGGCGCTGAGCGCCCTGCCGCCCTCGATAATTTCCCCCGAAGTCGGGGTATCGAGCCCGCCCAAGAGGGAGAGAAGGGTCGTCTTGCCGCTTCCGCTCTTGCCCACGATGAATACGAAGCCCCGATCGGGCAGGGTGAAACTGATGCCGTCGAGGGCGGTACACGCCCCGCCCTTTCGGCTCTTGTAAATTTTTGTGAGGTCCTTCACTTCGATCATGGCTTTCCCCCATGGTTACAAACGAAAACGGCTTGACGTACTTGCCAAACCGCTTCCGATCCCCGCTTGTGCGGATAAATTTTACTTTGCGTATTCGGTGCTACGGAATTCCCGAATCACGTTTACCTTGATTTGCCCGGGATATTCGAGCTCGCTCTCGATCTTCTTGGCGATATCCTTTGCGAGGAATACGGCCTTGGCGTCGTCCACCTGGTCGGGCTTTACAATGACGCGCACTTCTCTGCCTGCCTGGATAGCGTAGCTCTTATCTACCCCGCGGAAACTCGAGGCGATCTCTTCCAACTTTTCGAGCCGCTTCACGTAACCCGCACCCGTCTCGCGCCGAGCACCGGGGCGGGCGCCCGAAATGGCATCCGCGGCCTGCACGAGTACGGCTTCGATGGTCTTGGGCTCCACGTCTCCGTGATGGGCCATGATGGCGTTGACGATCATCGGGTTCTCTTTATACTTCTTGGCGAGGTCGGCACCGATCTGAATGTGCGTCCCCTCCTGTTCGTGGTCTACGGCCTTGCCGATATCGTGCAACAGCCCTGCACGCTTGGCGAAGTTCACATCGAGCCCGAGCTCCTGCGCCATCAGCCCTGCAAGTTGGGCGACTTCGATGGAGTGGCGGTAAACATTCTGCCCATAGCTCGTGCGGAACTTGAGCCGCCCGATGAGCTTGATGAGTTCGGGGTGAAGCCCGAAGATGCCCACTTCGAACATCGCATTCTCGCCCGCTTCCTTGATCTTTTGATCGAGCTCCTTCGTGACCTTCTCCACCGTCTCCTCGATGCGGGCGGGGTGGATGCGGCCGTCCGTAATCAGCCTCTCCAAGGTGAGGCGGGCAATTTCGCGGCGTACGGGGTCGAAGCCCGAGAGAATTACGACTTCAGGCGTATCATCGATGATGAGCTCGATGCCCGTCGCATTCTCGATGGCACGGATGTTCCGCCCCTCTCTCCCGATGATGCGGGCCTTCATGTCGTCATTGGGAAGGGGGACGACGGAGACCGTCGATTCGGAAGCATGGTCTGCGGCACAGCGCTGGATCGCAAGCGAAATCACGTTCTTTGCGTTGATCTCCGCCTCTTCCTTGGCCTGCTGTTCGAGGTTGCGCACCTGAACCGCAAGGTCTCGGCGGGTCTCATCGAGGATCTCCTCGGTGAGCTGCTTCTTCGCCTCTTCACGGGTGAGCTGCGCAATGCGCTCGAGCTCCGCCGTCATGAGTTCCTGTTGGTGGGAAACCTGCTCCTGCGCCTTCTGAAGTTCTTCGTTCTTCTTCTGCCAATTGTTCTTTTGGGCTTCGAGGGATTGCTCTTTACGGGAAATCTCCGTCTCCCGCTTTTCAAGCTGATCCTCCTGGCGGGAAAGCCGTGCCTCCGTTCTCTGCTGCTCGGCACGCTTCTCCTTCATCTCCTGCTCGAATTCGTTTCTTCGCTTGATGTCCCGCTCCTGCGACTCTAAATTAGCTTCCTTTTTCATCTGTTTGCACTCCGCTTCCGCAAGTGCAAGCATCTCATCCACACGCTTGGAAGTCTCATCGAGCTTCCGTTCGGATTGCTTTTTAGAATGCCTTTTGAATAAAACCCACGTAACGACTACGCCCACCGCGGCACAGGCTACGCCGACCGCTATGGCAATTACGGAAACGATACCGGGTTCCAACGCAAGGAGCAGGCTGAAAATGGTTTGCATTTTAGCCTCCTTGAATGAAATTTTGACTCTATCCTTGAGAAAGCCCTGTTATGGGCATACTTCGGCATTGTCATTTCGATTATACAATATTTGAAAAGCATTGTCAACCTCTTACGTGAGATTGCCGTAAAATCATAGAAAAATTTTTTTGCTACGAAAATTTCTTGACAACACCCCCCGTTTCATGTATAATGGATATGGTTACGGGGTGACACTCCCCCTCCCCCTCATCTCGAGCGAAGCGAGGAGAAGGCAATATGAATACGGGGTTATAGCGCAGTTGGTAGCGCGCTTGAATGGCATTCAAGAGGTCACGAGTTCGAATCTCGTTAGCTCCACCACGGAAATAGGCGGCTTTAGGCCGCCTTTTTTCGTGGTAGCTTATGAGCAATGAAGAACTCGTTGAGTTCGAACAACCGAGGCTTCTGTTGCTTTCTAAGGTTGGCACGAGCACCCGCAGGGTGCGAAGTAATCTCGTTAGCTCCACCACGGAAATAGGCGGCTTTAGGCCGCCTTTTTTCGTGGTAGCTTATGAGCAATGAAGAACTCGTTGAGTTCGAACAACCGAGGCTTCTGTTGCTTTCTAAGGTTGGCACGAGCACCCGCAGGGTGCGAAGTAATCTCGTTAGCTCCACCAAAAAAAGACGGCTGTTGCCGTCTTTTTTCTTTTTGGATCCATCCCTTCCTGCCGAGTGGTTGAGCCTCGGCTCCCCCTTGAGGGGGAGCTGTCACCGTCAGGTGACTGAGGGGGTGTTTCCAATGTGGTTCCAATTAGAATTCACCCCTTCCGCCCCCTTCCCCTCACTTCGTTCGGGATGAGGTGAGGGAGGGGCCCTCAAGGGGTGGGTAAGGGACACCCCCGCCCTCATTCCGAGCCCGAGCGAAGCGAGGGCGAGAGAACGGTCCGCTCACCCCCCTTCGGGGGGTTCGGGATGAGGCGAGAGGCTGTCATTTCGAGCGGAGCGGCGAAGCCGCGGAGCCGAGAAATCTCGTTGGGGCCCTCCCTCACTCGAAGATGAATTTGGAGGGGAGGACGGTTTGGGAAATCATCGAGGTGAGCGCGGCGGCTTCGGGATTGGTAGCAGCAAGAGCATCTTGCACCTTTGTACCATCGGGCCATACGCCATTCCATCTACCCTCATCGATTGCCTTTTGGATAGACGCCTTGAGGTCCGCAATGTGGTCCAATCGTCCTTTAATAAGCTCAACATCACGATAGACCTTCTGCGTATGCCACAAGATATGGTCGGTATTCTGAATGGGTGTGCCATCATCATCAATATCAAAGTATTCGCAGAGAAGACGGATATCGCGTTCGTCGGAGAAAAGTTCTTCGGGATGCGCACGGTTAGTCGTTACAAAAAATCTACTATGATAACTCGTTGTAGTAGGGTACTTCGAAACTCCACCATCTGTAACCAATCCACCATCCGTGGTATTCTTATAATTATATGTGTATGCCGTTATGAGTGAGTTACCGAAACCTTTAGTTTGGTCATGGTCCTTGCCATATAAAGGATGTACCAGCTTCGAATCTTCAGAATCTGCCTTTATTTTAACATACTCTTTCTTATCTTCATCCCAAGTTTTGACTACTCCTCCTATGCCACCGATATTCGGATGTGGATCCCAGCCACCTTTTGTCGTTCCGTCAGAAGAAGTATCTACAATAATCGGGTTTACAAAGAAATTTTCTGTTCCTATTATATCATATGACTGACTTGAACTTAGTGCGATTTCATGTTTACTTCCGAACCACTCTATATAATCACTCACATGTGTAGTCCCATAGTATTGCGAGCCACCCAGAACATTACCAACTTCAGATAGCAAACCTGTCCCTCCGATTAACTCCGCTAATTGATTGGCAGAGCTATAGTTCAGGACATCGAGGAAGCCCTTGATATTCACCTCATGTCCGGGCCATCTCTCGATGATGATACCTTTCATTGCATGAACAATCGAGACATTCTCCAAATAGATGTGTACACCTGCATCCCCAAGGTTTTTGTTATAAAGCTCGAACGCTTCGCCTGCAATGTTTCTGAACACGGAGTTCTTGGCTTTTACATTACTTGCCAACTTCCCGTAGTATTGTAGGTTGGAATAGTAGATATTGCTGCAAACTAAGAAGAAGCCACAGTTCACACGGTTGATCGTTGTACCGGGATTGGCGCACAAGAGCATGACATTGTAGAGATTGTAGAAGTGCGATGCGTTACTGTTATTCTCCGTGCCGCCCTTGTCATTCATGAGGCCTGATCCGTCAGATGGATTATCGTGGATTATCGTTTCGTTCAAAGAATTGACGTTAACCTGATAGCCATTGCCGTAAATCGTGTTTTTGACAAATGCAGAGTCATCGGTTGACTTTATTGCTTCCCTATCCAAAATTTGGTCGTTGGCCTTCTTTTCGTTATACAGCGTTTGATTGGAATCTAACTCGTCTTTGCCGTACAAATCATTGTGCAACACAATTTTGCTATTTGCGTAGTACCCCGTCGCATTGAACACGTTGACAAGGGAATCATCGGCAAGGACATTGAAGTTGAAATGTAGATTGCTACTGCTCTCCGTGCCGCTACCCATTTCGACGCGAAGGAAAGTGAAGGAATCGGTGGTAAGCTCGATTTTATTACCTTCAACGCCATATACAATTTTCTTACCTTCAACGCTATATACATTGGTAGGTTCCGTCCATTCCTTCTTCTCATCGAAGTTGCCGAACAGGTCATTCTGCACGTCCTTCTCGGAGAGGCCGCCGAACTCACCAAAGTAGATATGGGCATATCCCTTCTCCGAATAGCAATCTACCCACGGCACTTTCGTCGCTTCTGCCTCGTATTTGCCGTTTTGCGCGATGGTTACATCTCCTTGCATGAGCTTGACTTTGCCGTCCTCGACGGAAATCTCATACGTAACGCCTTTGTATTTGACAGTTGTTCCCTCTTGTACCATGCTAAACCCTGTTTTATCATCCTCGCTCTTCCCGCCGTTCTTCAAGCCCGTGAAGAACCAATTACGGGTTTGGATCGAGGTGTCATTCTCGGCCAATTTCCCTCCTTGGAATGCTTGGACGGGTAATTTGAAGTAATCGACGACGTTGCTCACGCCATTTTCTGCGTAGTCGCTGTGCTTGGCAAAGACGCGGACCTGCTGATAGCCCTTGTAGATGTCGGAGGGGTTACTGCTATCGAAGCCGGGGAAAGCATAATCGCGAACGACATGCGAGAAGGTTACGGTGACGGATTTCCCAAAGAGGCCTACCCTCAATTGCACCGTAAAATCGGAGGAATTCGTCGTTGGGAATATGATTTGGTTGTTACTAATCTCCTTCGGTAGAAGAGGCTCCCAATCATCTTTTGCATCCACTTCTTCGCCATCTACCGTCCTCGTTGCCTTGATAAGTTCGGCAATGAGTGTTTCGGAACCAAACCCGCCAATGTAATTCTCCGCATTTAGCATTTCGATTTCGAAATTGATGGTGCCGTCCATATCCACGGGAAGTACATAGGAAAACTCTCGACTCGTGCCGATAAGAGCAGACTCAATGCTCGCAAAATAGTTCTTGTTCTCTTTTTCATTTTCATTTTGTACCGTACTCTTTACGAAGAGGTTGAAATTGAATTCGGGAGCATCAGCATGATTCAAGTGAATTCGCATGCTTATTGCCTTATCGCCCGAGCGGAAGTAAATTACATCCGAACCCATATTCATATCTACATTTATCCATGAGAACGTTTCCTTTGTATCGGGATCAATTCCGCCGCTCGTAACAGTTTTCCAATCTTCATCGTTGTCGCTATTGACATAGCTCCACTGCACATCCGTAATTGTAGGGGTTTTGCCATCGTTACGGCCAAGTGTAACTTTGAAAGTGAGCTCATCGAGCAATGTCTTATAATTCGTATTTTCGTCAAGAACTTTCAAATCTGAGCTCGTTCTGCTTGTTCCGCCTTCTACCTGTATTGTTTCGGCGCAAGCTAACACAGTAACGGAGTATGTATATTCTAACCCGCAAAGGTTCAAGGTTATAGTCGGTAGTTCGCTATCATTTGCCAATGTATAGCTCTTCGCCTTCAACGTAATTGTAACCACACTACCATAGCGATCCGATTCAACAGAATGCTCCAAATAGGTTAAGCCGCCGCCGCTAAAGTCCGTACCCTTCACAATGATGGTGGCATCCATTCCTGTAAGTTTGACATAAGAAATTGTCAATTTAATCGTAAAGGAGCTACCAAGGTCATTAAACACGAGATCTTCATAGCCTTTTTCATTCGTCGTAGCGGTACAGGAGTCGTAGGCCAATGTTAATTTGGGCTCTGTTAAGAACTTCCCATGCGTCGATTGAAGCTGATTGATATTGGAAGCAGAATCTACTTCGCCGCTCAAATCATAATCAGAAACCAAACTATCGTATTTTATACCAATGGTAATCTCAAGAACACCACCATCCAAATCGTTCTCAGCAAAAGCTTCTTGAATTTTATTTTTGCTAACTTCTAAACTGTACTCCTTCTCCACCATCTTTCTGCCTTGGCCTTCAATCTTTACATACAACTTCTTGCCAAGCATATAAGTTTTATAGTTGCCATTAAAGGTAACCAAGAAACCCACTCGATCGCCTTCGAGCGCCGTACGAAATACACCATCCGAATCAGCAGTCAATTTGTTGTAAGATTGCAATGCCGTGTCGGTTGGCCTTTTATATAAGAAATGTACCGTAAAGTTACTCTTTGTAACGATTTCATCAACGTAGATGTTGACGGTGTGGGTTTCACCCTCCGCGGTAATCGTAACCGTGGCGAAGCCGCCCTTGAGGGCTGTAATCTTCCATGCGCCGTTGGTTTCGGCAAGCGTAATGACGTCGTTCTCGCCCGCCGTGACTTTGTATTCATACGTCTTGCCCGCGGCTTCGGTGAAGTAGAGGATGCCTTCGCTCGGCGTCTTGCTCCCGTAACCCAAAACTACATTGAGCTCTTCATCGCTCTGCCCAACTTCGATTGCCTTGCTATTGTCGCCCGTCGGCGCATACACAACGGTAACTGTGGCAAGCGCTTTCGTTTTATCTACGTTGCCATTGCGGCTGCGGTA
The DNA here is from genome assembly GCA_947625025.1 of uncultured Clostridia bacterium. Lineage (GTDB taxonomy): Bacteria > Bacillota > Clostridia > Christensenellales > Borkfalkiaceae > Gallimonas. The sequence goes on along the minus strand of CANQMQ010000015.1, from coordinate 5,130 downwards.
GACATTTACCGTAATGGAGGCGGCTGTACCGCTTGTGAAGGTCAAAATGCCATTCTCTATTGTGGCACCGTCTTTCTTGCCGTCTACGGCGTCCTTGACGTAAACAAGGCTATCGCTATGCTTTTTGGGGCTTACATGGACGGTGACGTCTACATATTCCTCATCGGGCTCACCGAATTTTACAGACTGCGAATGCGTTACGATCTTCTTTACGGTCGCGGTCTTGCCATAGTCCACCGTAGCCGATTCGGCATCGCAAAGAATGGTGCAGGTGGTGGTGCTGAGGCCGCCTTCGGGGCCGTAAGCATTCGCCTTCTCGGAATACTTCACGCCAAAGGTTACCTCAAGTTTCTCCAAGTTCGCAAACGGAATCTTACCCGTGAATGTGGTGCCGTCCGCAGTTTCGCATACATGCTCCTCCGCCTTGTTATTCACCGAATAGTTCACATACAGAACTTTGCCCTGCATGGCGTTTGGATTCTTCATGGTTACTTCAAACGTAACTTCGGTGCCCGTGGTGCCGTAACCATCACTATACTGCTTGCCATTGGCGCCCGTGAGGGTGACAGTGAAGTCGTCTTTGGTGACGGCCTCATCGACATAGATGTGGATGGTGTGGGTGACTTTGTTATTTTCGGAAATCGTAACCGTGGCGAAGCCGCCCTTCTTGGCCTTGATTTGATAGGCACCGTTTACGCCTTCACTGATTTTATTGGTGAATTCGATTACGGTTCCGCTGCCTTCCGTGGCCTCGTAATCTACCTTCGTATTCTCAGCCTCCGTGAAGAACAGGGTACCCATGTCTGCGGTCTCGCTGTTCTTTTTGAGGGTAAGGTATATTTCGGTCTCGTTGACGTCAACCCGCTTCCCCTCCGGGGCATAGACGATGGTAATTGTCTTTGTGAGATTCTGATCGGTGAGCGTGCCGTTCCGCTTGACGGAAATGGTAACCGTCGCCTCGCCCGCCTTATTGAAGGTGAGGGTGTAGAGGCCGTTCGATGCTTGCGCAGTCGCGGCAGCACCTTTCTTCAGCTCATAGATGAGCGTATCGGTGTGGTATGCGGGCTTTACTGTGAGCACGAGGTCTGCATTATTTGCCTCGCCGAAGGTGAAGGTCTTGTCGTCGATTACGATCCTCTGCACCGCATTGCCGTTGTATTTCGCCTCCAAACCGTTGGCATTCCAAAGAATTTCTCGCGTGGTGGAAGGAAGATTGTTGTCCTTTATGCTTTCGGCGTATTTCTTTGTGCCGGCGTCATACTTAATGCCGAATTTTACAGTCTTATCGTCTCCCGTAGCGTTCGAATAATCGAAGGTATCCGTGAAGGAAGTCTCGCCCTTCTTACCCTCTTTCGTTTGGCCGCCGTAGGTAGCCGTGAGGATCTTGCCCTCCATGCTGCCCGTAGCTTCGGCGTCTTGAATCGTTACCGTGAAAGTGAACTGATTTGCCGCCGTGCCCTTTGTATTCGCGTCATTGAGATCAATTTCAAATTTCCCGTCGTCAAGTGCGTGGTCAACATAGACTTCAATCGTATAAGTAGTACTTTCGCCGCCGTCTTTGTTCACCTGAACTTCTACCGCCGCAAAGCCGCCCTTCTTGGGCACGATGTAGTGTACGCCTGCGTCCTCTTTGAACTCAACGACGTCGCCATCCTGAGCTCCGCCCTTTGTAATGTTATAGGTCGCGGTCTCGCCCGCAGAGAGGTTCAGCAGAATTCTGCCCTCGTCCTTCGTGTTGTTCCCATGGATTTCGAGCACGATTTTTTGAGACGTTACGCTTTCCGTGAGCTGAATATCTTTCACGCCATCGGTAGGAGCAACATAGTTTACGGTGAACTGATTGGAAACTTCATGCTCGCCGTGCTTCACGGTTACCTGAATTGTAACGGAAGTATTCTTATCGGCGTCCGTAAATTTAAGCACATGCTCATTCTCATCGAGCGTTGCATTTTCATGATTGCCCTCGAAGGAGTAGGTAATGACGTTCGTTTCCGCGTCGTAAGTATCGGGATCAACTTTCACATAGATATGCGAGATATCATCTATATCGAGCGTCGTTAAAGTAAGATTCGTTTGCTTCGTTGTGATTGCGGAGCTCGTATTACCCATGTAGAGTACTTCAACGGATTCGGCATCGCGGACGATCGTAATCTGCTTGGTTGCGGAAATCGTGGCAGCGCCTACAAATTCCTTCGCCTCATCGGTATACTGCACACCAAAGGTAACGACAAGCCTTGTGCTCTCCTTAGGGAAATCTATCTTGCCGCTGTGGGTGGAGGCATTCTCCGTGCCGAGCGGGTTTTCATTGGTGCCCGTGTAGATTACGGTGAGCTGTTTGCCCTCCATGTTGCCATTCGGGTTCGCTACGGTGAATTCGTAAGCAACATCCGTACCCGTCGTCCCAAAGACCGTATCGGGGGTGATATCGCCGAATTTTACGGTGAAGTCGTTTACGGAGACGGGCTGATCGACGTAGACCTTGACGGTGCGGGATTCGGTACCTATGGTAACCGTGACATCCGCAAAGCCGCCCTTTACGGCCGTGATCTGCCATGCGCCGCCTTCGCCGAGCTGCGCCACGCTGACTGCACCGTCTTTGGCGGTGGTGCAGGTGATCTTCTGCCCCTCGGGTTCGGTGAGGTACAGGGTGCCCGTAACCTTCCCGCCGTTCATCGTAAGCAGAACTTTTTCGTTATTTTCGCCCTTTACGGCAACGTTGTTGCCGTTCGTAGGCACGTAAATGACGGTGATTTCCTTCTCGAGGGTCACCTCACCCCCGCGCTTGAGCTGAACGAGCACGTGCGCCGTGGCCGCTGCGTTTCTATCCTTGAAGGAAAGGCTGCCGCCGCTCAGGGTTGCGATGCTCTCCTCTCCGCTCTTGAGAACATAGCTGAGCGTATCGGTGTGCCCCGCGGGGCTTACGGTTACGGTGGCGTTGGCATTGCTTCCCTCGAAGGAGAGCGCCGCCGAACTCGTTACGATCTTCGTCGTCTTAACATTGCCGTACGTCACGTCGATGCCGTTCGCATTGCAATAGAGCGTCTTGGTTACGGAGACACGTGCGAGATTCCTTGAACCGCCGAGGTCCTCCGCCTTATCGATGTACTGCAAGCCGAACTTGACGGGCAGGGTGCCGTCTAAGAGGTTGATCGTGCCCGTAAAGGTTGCACTGTTCTCGGCTGCGTCCTCGTCGTACAACGTCGTACCGCCGTAAGTTACAAAGAGCTGTTTGCCCTCCATGCGGCCGTCGTCGTTCTTGACGGTGACCGTAAACGGAATTTCCCCGGGCTTTGCGGCGAGTTGGGCCCCGTTGGAAGTCGTATACGAATGGACCTCATTCCCGAAAGTTACGGTGAAATCCTCCGCCTTGACTTCGTAATCCACATACACTTCGACTTCAATGGTATAGGAGCCGTCCGCATTGCCTTCCCGCGGCCCTGCGGTGCGGAGCACGGGTGCGGCCTCGCCGGGCGTGACGGTAATTAAGATGGTGGCAAATCCGCCGCGGTGGGCAACGATGTGCGGTACGCCGCTCACTTCATCCTTTTCCACCGTGACGACGGCCTCACTGACAGGGGTCTCTGCCGTCTGCCCCTTGACCTCGTATTCGACCGTCGTATTTGCGGGCTCCGTGAAATTGAGGGTACCCATGTCTTGAGGCTCGCCCGCGATTTGAGATGCGGGGGGCTTCAGCGTGACTTTGGGCGTGGGCTTGGGTTCTCCGCTATCGGGAGTCCATGTGGGGACGGGAACTTGCTCCTTCCCCGAACTTGCGGGCGGCGTAGGAACATAGCTGACTCTCACGTCCTTCGTCAGCACGACCCTCTCCCCCGCCTTGAGGGATACGGTAACCGTAACCGCGGCTTCCTTCGTCTTATCCTTGAACTCGAGCCTTCCGGAGTTGTTCAGTGCAGTGAGCGTAGCAACGGCACGGTCTGCTTCGGAGAGGGCATAGGAATATGTATTGGTGTGGTTTACGGGCCCCGCCTTCACGTACGCATATGCCTCATTGGAAGAGGACGTGGACGTCTCACTCATTCCAAACCGGATCGTTGCATTGGAAATTTGAATGGCCTGTGCATCGGTGCCGCCGTATTCGACTGCAAGCGAAGTTGCATCGCGGTTGACGACGAGGTTGAAGTAATCGTAGGTCTCGATCTCATCCCCCACGGTGCGGTCGTATGCCTTGACGTGGACGGTGACCCTCACCGTCTGATTCTCGGTGCCGCCCTTGGGCATCTCGCCGATAAAGCGGAACTCGCCCGCCGTCTCATCAAATTCGAGGACGTTTGATACGCTCTCCCCGTTGATGGAGAACTCCACACTCTGGAAGAGCAGGTGGGCATCGGGATCCGGCTTCTGCCCAAAGGAGATGGGAAGGGGCTTGGTTGCCTCGCCATTTTTGAAGTACTCATCGAAGTCTACGGTGAGATTCCTGTTTACGAGGCCCTCTCCCGAGAAGAGCGGCAACATATAGTAGCCGTCCGTGAAGATGTACGGCTTGGGAACGGAGATCGCGTTGCCGCCAAAATCGGTGGCAACGGCGGTGATGGTGACGGCGCCCTGTTCATGGAAGGTGATATTCCCCTGCCCGTCTACCGTTGCGACATCGGTATCGCTCGATTTATAGGTGAGGTTGACGAATGCCTCCGCAGGTTCGTAAGTCACCTTCGGGAACTTTGCCGTGTTCAGGGAGGTCTCCACGAGCGTAGCATCCGCATACATGCTCTGAATTTGCCTGTGGCAGGTAATTACCTCAGTGGTGGCGACGGCGGAGGGATTATCGTAAGAGGTGGCGGTGATGGTGGCCGTACCTTCGCCCTTGGCCGTCACGGTGCCGTTGGCGCTCACGAAGAGGATATCGGGGTCCGAGCTCTCCCATTTGACGGATTTATTTTCGGCCTCCTTGGGAATGACGCTCACGTGGAGTTCCTCGGTGGCATTCTCATAGAGCTCGCGGCTGTAGCCGTCGTTGATGGAAATTCTATGGACATGCGAATCGGTAACGAGCACCTTGCGGCGGGCGACTGCCGCCTTGTTCTCCTTGCTCGTTACGGTGACATACGTCTCGCCGTAGTCTCTTGCGGTGATGTTGCCGTTTTGGTCTACGGTGGCGATGTCCTCATCCAC